>NZ_BAABMF010000033.1:0-26896 GCF_050402865.1 Clostridium sediminicola | reverse complement strand
TATATATCTGGTGATTATAGCTTGAAGGTAACACCCGTTCCCATTCCGAACACGAAGGTTAAGCTTCAACACGCTGATGGTACTGCACGGGAGACTGTGTGGGAGAGTAGGACGTTGCCAGGTAATAAGGCTCGATAGCTCAGTCGGTAGAGCAGAGGACTGAAAATCCTCGTGTCACTGGTTCGATTCCAGTTCGAGCCACCACAAGCGGGAGTGGCTCAGTGGTAGAGCGTCACCTTGCCAAGGTGAACGTCGCGAGTTCGAATCTCGTCTTCCGCTCCAATAGGGCGCTATGGCCAAGTGGTAAGGCAGAGGCCTGCAAAGCCTTTACCCCCGGTTCAAATCCGGGTGGCGCCTCCATAAAAACCTCAACTGAGAAGTTGAGGTTTTTTGTTTTAATAATGATTTTAAATGATACGGGATTGAAATAAAATATGAACTAAAAAGTATGAAGTTTTTATTAAAAATAAACAAAAGAAATTGACATAGAAATTTAAATATGGTATATAAAGTATAGGGTTAGCACTCGAGAGAGTAGAGTGCTAACAAAATTGAAAATATATTTTTTCAAAATGTTGTTTTATTATGAAAGGGGAATTTTACATGGCAAAAAAACAATTTAAAGCAGAATCTAAGAGATTATTAGATTTAATGATTAATTCAATTTATACTCATAAGGAGATATTTTTAAGGGAGCTAATTTCAAATTCTAGTGATGCAATTGATAAAATTTATTATAAAGCATTAACAGATGATAGTTTAAGCTTTAATAAAGAAGATTATTATATAAAAGTGGATGCTGATAAAGAAAACAGAATTTTAAAAATATCTGATAAAGGTATAGGAATGACAAAAGAGGAATTAGAAGAAAATTTAGGGGTAATAGCTAACAGTGGATCCTTTAAATTTAAGAAAGATAATGAAAGTAAAGAGGATTTTGACATTATTGGTCAGTTTGGTGTTGGATTTTACTCTGCATTTATGGTAGCTGATAAAGTTACTGTTATCAGTAAGGCTCTTGGAAGTGACATTGCATATAAATGGGAATCAGAGGGAGCAGATGGTTATAATGTTGAGTCAACTGAAAAGGATTCAGTTGGTACAGTTATTATATTGAAAATTAAAGATAATACAGAAGATGAGAAATATGATGAGTATTTAGAAGAGTATAAGTTAAAATCTATCATTAAAAAACATTCGGATTTTATAAGATATCCTATAAAAATGGATATTACAGAAAGTAAACTCAAAGAAGGTAGCGAAGATGAATATGAGGAGTTTGTAGAAGAACAGAATATAAACAGTATGATTCCAATCTGGAAAAAAAATAAGAGCAAACTTACTGATGATGATTATAACAATTTTTACACTGAAAAGCATTATGGTTTTGACAAACCAATAAAGCACATTCATATAAGAGCTGAAGGTATGGTTTCATATAGTTCAATTTTATATATACCAGAAAACACTCCTTATGATTTTTACACAAAAGAATATGAAAAAGGTTTAGAACTATATTCTAACGGTGTACTTATAATGAATAAATGCTCAGATTTACTTCCGGACTATTTCAGTTTTGTAAAGGGAATAGTTGACTCAGAAGATTTATCTCTTAACATATCTAGAGAAATGCTGCAACATGATAGACAATTGAAACTTATTGCTAAGAATATTAAATCTAAAGTGAAAAGTGAACTAAAAAAAGTTTTAAAAGATGAAAGAGAAAAGTATGAAAAATTCTTTGAGTCTTTCGGTAGACAATTAAAGTATGGTGTATATGATAATTTTGGTAGTGAGAAAGATTTCTTGCAAGATTTATTAATGTTCTATTCTTCTAAAGAGAAAAAATTAGTGACTTTAGATGAGTATGTTGAAAGAATGCCTGAAGATCAAAAATACATTTACTATGCTTCTGGGGAATCAAATGACAGAATTGAAAAATTACCTCAAACAGAATTAGTAGCAGATAAAGGATATGAAATTTTATATTTTACAGATGACATAGATGAGTTTGCTATTAAAATATTAATGAATTATAAAGAAAAAGAATTCAAATCTGTATCTAGTGGAGATTTAGGCATAGATTTAGAAGAAAGTGATTCTAATATTGAGGATAATGAAAATAAAGAGTTATTCCAACATATGAAGAATGCTTTATCAGATAAAGTCAAGGATGTTAGAGTATCAAAGAGATTAAAAAAACATCCAGTATGCTTATCTAATGATGGTGAGCTTACTATAGAAATGGAAAAAATACTTAGTTCAATGCCTAATAACCCAAATATGAAGGCTGATAAAGTTTTAGAAATAAATGTTAATCATGATGTGTTTAAGTCATTAAAAGATGCATTTGAAAATGATAAAGATAAACTAAATCTTTATACAAATTTATTATATAATCAAGCACTGTTAATTGAAGGATTACCAATAAATGATCCAGTTGAATTTACAAATAATATGTGCAAAATAATGAAATAATTTAAGAGATGTATAAATAGAGGAATATATTACGTAAAAGTAATATATTCCTTTTGTTTTGTTAAAATTTATTAATAGAAAATTATTTTGCGTTTTACTAATATATGTAATATGTAGGATATTCGACTTATAGGCATACATAAAAATAAATCTTATTCAAAAATTTTAACAAAAGGTTGACAAAAAGTTTAATGTTATGTATAATTTTGTCGAATGATAGAAAACGATTAACAATTTTTAATATTTTGTGGGGGTGAATTGCGTGAGTAATTTAAGTGTTTTTGATTCAATAGGCCCTATAATGGTTGGTCCTTCAAGCTCACATACTGCTGGGGCTGTTAGAATTGGTAAATTGGCAAAGAAAATTGTAGGTAGAAAAATTAAAGAAGTAAAAATTTATTTACATGGTTCTTTTGAGAAAACATACATAGGACATGGGACAGACAAGGCATTAATCGCAGGATTGTTAGGATTATCTACAGATAATGAATTAATTAAAGATTCATTAAGATTAGCTAGTGAAGAGAATCTGAATTATGAATTTTTACCTATAAATATTTCTGATGCACATCCTAATACTGTTAGGTTAAAAATAAAGGATATTGATGATAGAGAAACAGTTATAACGGCTTCTTCGATAGGCGGAGGGAATATAGTTGTAACTGAAGTGGATGGAATAAAAGTTGATTTAACGGGAAAGTATTTTACATTAATTAGTATTCATAACGATAAACCAGGGATGATAGCCAAAATAACTAATATATTACAAATATTTGATGTAAATATTGCAGTTATGAAATTGGCTAGACAAAATAAAGGTGCTTCGGCTACAGCTATAATAGAATTAGACCAAGAACTTAGTGAAAATGCAATAGATTTAATAAGAGATATTCCTGAAATAGAGTCCGTAAGAATCGTGAATCCTATAAGATAAGGAGCAAAAAAGATGTATAATTTTAATACAATATCAAAATTAATTGAATTAGTAGAAGAAAAAAATATTTCAATATTTGACCTTGTTATTCAACGTGAAATGGAGATAAATGAAAAATCCAAAGAAGATATATTAGATTTAATGAGAAAGAATTTAGCAGTAATGAAAGATGCTGTAGAAAAAGGCTTAACTGAAAATTTAAAATCAACAAGTGGACTAGTTGGTGGTGATGCTAAATTAGTAGATAAAGCTAGAACACAAGGAAAAGCAATAACTGGAGAAGTTATGTCTAGTGCAATAGCAAATGCTTTAGCAATTTCAGAAGTTAATGCGTGTATGGGAAAAATAGTAGCTGTCCCAACTGCAGGGTCTTGTGGTATTTTGCCAGGAGCATTATTGGCTGTAGTTAAAGATAGAAAAATAGATGATGAAAAAGTTGTACAAGCAATGTTTGTAGCAGCTGCTATAGGCATTGTTATTGCTGAGCAGGCTTCTGTGTCAGGAGCAGAAGGAGGGTGTCAAGCTGAATGTGGATCTGCTTCTGCAATGGCAGCTGCCGCTATTGTTTATATGTTAGGAGGAACTAACAAACAAATATGTAATGCTGTTGCATTGTCTTTGAAGAGTATTCTTGGTTTAGTATGTGATCCAGTTGCTGGATTGGTAGAAGTGCCTTGTGTTAAAAGAAATGCGATGGGAGCTGGAAATGCTTTAGTATCAGCAGAAATGGCTTTAGCAGGAGTAGAAAGTGTTATACCTGTAGACGAAGTTATATTAGCTATGAAAGAAGTTGGTGATTCCATTCCAAAAGAACTAAAAGAGACTTCTATAGGCGGATTAGCTGTTACTCCAACAGGGTGTAAAATAAAAGATAGACTGTTAGACTGTAAATTATAATTTTTGTGGAAAGGATAAATTATGAGAATTTTGAATGATAATAATAGAATACTTCACCCATATTTAGAAAATTTAAAATCAGTTGCTAAAGGAATGCAAGAGACTTTAGGGCCTAAAGCAGAAATAGCTATTCATGATTTGAGTAATCCTGAAAGTTCATTAGTTTTTATTGTTGGTGAACTTACACACAGAGAATTAGGTTGTTCAGTAACGGATTTGGTTTTTACAACAATAAGAAATGAAAATGACCCAAAAGATATTATAAACTATCGTAGCAAAAATAAAGATGGAAGAGTGTTTAAATCTTCTACTATGTTTATAAGAAATGAACAGAGAAATGTTATAGGATGTTTTTGTACAAACTATGATATAACAGAATTACTTTATGCTAAAACGTGCATAACAGATTTTTGTGAAAGTCAAGATAAAAATGGCTTGGTAAATGATTATAAAGAAAATTTTGTTGGCGACGTAAATGATGTGTTAAAACAATTGATTAAAGAGTCTAAAGATAGGATAGGAAAACCAATATCTTTTATGGATAAAGAGGATAAATTAAAAGTAATTGACTTTTTAGATAAAAGAGGAGTATTCATGATAAAAAGTTCAGTTGAAATTATAGCTGAAGACTTAGGAGTATCTAGGTATACTATATATAACTATTTAAAAGAACTGGGTAAAGATTTTTAACTAAGTTTAATTTATGAATTGATAAATTAGCTAAGTATAAAAAAATAAAAACAAAAGTTAAATGGAGGAATAAAGTGATAACTCTAGATAATATTAAAGAAGCAAGAAAAAATTTAAAGGGAATCATCAAAAAAACAAGTTTAGAACACTCTAAGACTTTTAGCGAATTAAGTAAAAATGATATTTATTTAAAATTAGAAAATTTACAAAAAACAGGTTCATTTAAAGTTAGAGGAGCTTCAAATAAAATAGCAAAACTTACTGAAGAAGAGAAGAAAAATGGTGTAGTTGCAGCATCAGCTGGTAATCATGCTCAAGGAGTTGCTTTAGCAGCTTCAAAAGCAGGTATTAAATCAACTATTGTAATGCCAAAAGGAGCTCCTATTGCTAAAGTGAAAGCAACAAAAGAATATGGTGCTGATGTAATATTACATGGAAATTCTTATGACGAAGCACATGAAAGAGAATTGAAATTCTCTAAAGAAACTGGGGCAACAATATTACATGCTTTTGATGATTTAGATGTAATTGCTGGACAAGGAACAATAGGATTGGAAATTTTAGAAGATTTACCTGATGTAGATGTTGTAATAGCACCTATTGGTGGTGGTGGCTTATTATCAGGTATAGCAGTTGCAGTTAAAGCCACTAATCCAAATGTACAAGTAATAGGGGTTGAAGCAGCGACAGCAGCTTCTATGAAAGAATCAATAAAAGCTGGAGAACCTGTAACTTTAAGTAATGTAGATACAATTGCAGATGGTATAGCTGTGAAAAGACCAGGAAATTCAACATTTGAGATTATCTCAAAATACGTTGATGGAATTGTAACAGTTAATGAAGAAGAAATTGCACATACTATTTCTTTGCTGCTTGAAAGAGCAAAGTTAACTGTAGAAGGAGCAGGAGTAACCGCTTTAGCAGCAGTTATAAATGATAAAGTATCTTTCCAAGGTAAAAAAATAGCTGTTGTTTTAAGTGGTGGTAACATTGATTTAGATATGATATCATCAATAATTGATAGAGGTATGTTAAAGGCAGGAAGAAGACTGGTTATTACTACATCTCTACCTGATACTCCTGGAGCTTTACAAAAGATATTATGTGTTATTGGTGAGACTGGGGCAAATGTAATTTCTGTTAATCATGACCGTCTTAGTTCTGATATTTCTTTTAAACAAGCAGAAGTTAAGTTTGTATTAGGAACGAAAGACCATGAGCATATAGAATGTATTATGGAAGCTATAGAAGATAAAGGTTATAAAGTACTAAAAACAAAATAGATATAAGCGATGAAACGTTTGTTAGATATAAATTAATGGAGACTACTGAAAAGGAGTCTCTATTAATTTATATAAAGAGAAATTTTAAAACTCATTGAAAGTTAAAATACGGCTAACGGTTATAATAATCTTAAGAAAATTCAAACATTCGACATTTTGTGATATAATTAATATAGTTTGGGATTTGAAAAATTTGAGGGGTGAATTTATTGTTGAAAAAGATATTGACTTTTATTTTAATAAGTCTTTTTTTCACGTCTTGTTCTCAGCAAAAGCTAGTAAATAATGAAATTATTAATAATGATAAAAATACAAAATTTGAAAATCTAGATATACCAGAAAATTATGATATAAGGCAATTTGACGGAATGGCACTTAACTTTATAGTTGAAAATAATCTATATGCTAATATTCTATCTCGTGAAAGTGAAGAATTCTTTGAGGTTACTGGGATTAATGTAAAAATAAAAGCAATGGATTTTGATACTTTAGTACAAAAAATAAATTTAGATTTTATATCCAAAGCTGGAGAATACCAAATTGTTTATGTTGACCCTTATCAAACTTTAAATAGATTTTATGATTATCTCGAAGTGCTAAATTCTTATAATGAAGATTCAAAAACTCCTAAAATTGAAGGGTATACGGAAGATTTTTTTACCAATCAAACCTATGTAAGCTCATATTTTAAAGAAGATAAAAATCTATATACTGTACCTTTTGATAGTACTACAATGATTTTTTATTACAGAAAAGATATATTTGATAAATATAAAGATAGATTTTTGGAAGAAAAGGGTTATGATTGGACTCCTGGAACAAAGGATTTTACTTGGGAAAGGTTTTGTGAAGTTTCTAAATGGATTGATGAAAACGTACCCGATGAAGAAGTTAAGTATGGAAGCGGACAAATGGCTCAAAAACATAATTCTATTTTCTGTGATTTTTCTAATGTACTATCAGCTTATGGCGGAGATTACTTTTCTGATGAGAATATTAACACACTAGGACTAGATAGTTTTGATAAAATAAATGTACTAGACAGAAACTTTATAGAAGCATTAGATATGTATAAGCAAGTTGTAAAAGTAGCTGCACCTGAAAGTATTAACTGGAATTGGACGGATACAGCTAATGCTTTTAAAAATGGAGAAATTGCCATGATGGCTAATTGGGATGAAAATTATACTTATATGGAGCAGGAATCTCAATCTAAGGTATATGGTAAAATTGGATATTCTATTTTGCCATATGGTGATGTAAGGAGTGCTAATATTTATGGTGGTTCTGGAATTGGTATAAACAAATATGCTAATGAAAGGGAAAAGCAAGCTGCATGGTTATATATTGTTTGGGCAACATCTAGGGATATGCAATTGAAAGTTTTAAGACATCCTGAAGGAGGAAGCTTACCAACTAGAAAGTCGGTATATGAAGATACTTTTATACAATATCAAATAAAAAATTTAGATTCGATTTTCGAAGATGATACGTCTATTAAGCATATGAGAGCTGTTTTAGAAGCTTGGGAAACAGAAAATTTATATTTAAGACCACAAATATCTAATTTTTATGAAGTAGAAAGAATAATAATTAGTAATTTACACGAAATGATTAAATTAAATTTAAATAGTGTTGAAGTAAGTAAAAAAATATACTTAGAGTTAAAAGATATAAAATTAAACGAATAAATTAAGTGGAGGTATATAGGTGAAAAGTGTAAGAGTATTCAATACCCTTCGTATCAAGCTTGCAATAATAGCAATCATTTTAATCACTTTTCCAATTATAGCAATATCAGTCACTTACTCTAGAACTGTTAAGAATATTATAAAAAATAAGTATACTGAAACAGCTATTCAATCTGTATATGAGACAGGAGAAAAGATTAATTTCATTTTAAAAGATATTGAAGAATTTTCTACAGTTATTATATCTAATGAAAATTTTTTGGCTATGCTAAATAATTCTATAAATTCCAGTGCTTATCAATTTAATAATAAACTAAGAAGTTTTATTACTTTGAGAAATGATATTGAAGCTATCGATTTAATTGTTAATGATGAATATTATTCTATTGGTGTGAAAAAAACATCCAAGGAACAAATTTATTATAATAAACTTGTAAATTCTACTGGTGAACCTATTTGGATTCAAACGAAAAATAAAGAAATCGAAATATTATCAGGTAAGTTTAGAAAATTCTATTTTACTTTAGCTCGAAAAATTATAGATTTTAATACATTAGAAAATTACGGATATTTGATGATTGATTTGGAAGAAGGAATACTGAAGCAGGCATATACAAGTCTTTTGGATGATGATAATGCGGAGATATTTATTTGTGATAAATATGGTAAAATAATAAGTCATCACGATAATAATAAAATAGGAGAATCTATTATATTTGAACCTTATGCAAATATAATTTTAGAAGACAAAAACGGACATGATTATGTTCAATATAAAACGGATATTGATAAAGTTGCTATTTATTCTACAATTGAAAGTAATGGTTGGAAAGTTATTAAAACAATTTCAACAAATTACTTATATGAAGAAATAAATAGAATGCAAAAATACTTTATTATTGGCGGGGTAATTTATGGCTTTGTTATAATACTTTTTATGATACTTTTTTCTATTAGATATACAGAGCCTATGATTAATATGATGGGTGTAATAAAGCAAGTTGAACAAGGTGACTTAACTGTGAGAACTGAAGTCAAATCCAACGATGAAATTGGTCAACTTGGAGATAGTTTAAACAACATGATAGAGGAAATTCAAGTGCTTATTGAAAGATTAATTGAAGAAGAACAATCAAAAAAAGAATTAGAATTAGAAGCACTACATGCACAGATTAATCCACATTTTCTATATAACACTTTAAATACTATTAAGTGGATGGCTAAAATTCAAGGTGATAAAAGTGTTAGCAAAGCAATTACTGCGTTAATTAAATTGTTAAGGATTAGTATAAATCTAGGTAAGGATATGATTTCTTTAAGAGAAGAAATAGAATACGTGAAAAACTATATAGTTATCCAAAAACTAAGATTTAATGAATCTATTAATATGAAGTATGAAATAGATGAAGAATGTTTAGATTTTACGGTGCCTAAACTTATTTTGCAACCCATAGTAGAAAATTCAATTATATATGGGTTTGAAGATGAGAGAGCTGAGCTAAATATAGATATAAAAGTATCAAAAAATGTAGATAATATTGTAATAGAAATAAATGATGATGGTCCGGGTATAGAAACTAAAGTGTTGAAGAATATTTTGAAATCAATTTCTGATGAAAATAAGTTTAGTAAGGTAGGTTTAAACAATGTTAATCAAAGGATTAAATTATATTGTGGAAATGAGTATGGATTGGAAATTGAAACTGAGTTAGGAAAAGGGACAAAGGTTATAGCAACCTTATTAATAAACTAATCTGGTTTGCATTTTATTTCAATTACGAATCCAAAAAAGGTGGTGGTATTATTTATAAGGTTTTAATTATCGATGATGAAGTTCTTGTAAGAGTTGGACTTAAGACAATGATTGATTGGGAAGATATTGGGTTTACAGTTGTTGCAGAGGCGTCTAATGGTGAACAAGGAGAAGAGCAGTATAAAAAAAACCTTCCGGATGTTATTATAACAGATATTAAAATGCCTAAGAAAGATGGACTTTGGCTTATAGAAGAAATTAGGAAAGAAAATTCAGAAGCCATAATATTAGTTTTGACGTGTTTTGACGAATTCTCATATGTTAGAAAAGCGTTAAAAGCTGGAGCAAATGACTATATTCTAAAATCTGAAGTTGAAGATGAAGAGTTAAGAGCGGTTATGGAATCTATAAAAGATAAATTAGATAAAAGAAGTAAGAAAACAAAGATACAAAATAAAACTAAAACTAATCGAAATGCAATAAAAAGATCTTTGCTAAATGACATGATTAAAGCGGATTTTAATTTTGATGATAAAATTGTTGAACGATGTTCTGCAGAGGGATTTTGTATTACTAATACTAAATTTGCCTTTGTAAATATTGCAATGAATGAAGAAATATTTCAAATCATATCAGAAAAGAAAAGTTTAAGAAGAATTAATAATGCCATTGTACATATTATTATAGATCAGCTAGTTGATAAGAATATTGAGTATATTTATAATAATTTTATGAAAAAGTATATATTTTTGATTTCATCTCCAATATTGAATTTTGCTCAATTGAAAAGAATTTTTACATCAGTTAATAATGCTGCAAAACAATACTTTAATATTCCGCTGAATATTGTTTATACAAATCCATTTGATAATATCAAGAATGTCCCCACTATATATAAAGAGTGTGTTGAAAAATCACAAATGTTTTTTTATAGCAATGAGGAATTATCTCTAATTATTAATTCCGAGGATATAAGTTTTCAAAATGCTAATGTATTTGACTTGAAAAAAGAATATAATAAAATATTTAACGAGTATATTGGACAGGAAAACTTCCACAACACAGAAAAATTAATCTATGAAATCTGTGATTATTTTAATAAAAATAAAATAAATCCGAAGATAGTAAAGATATTTTACTCCAATTTAATTGGTGATATTTTTAATAGATACAAACAATTTTTCGATGGAAGTGAAGAAATAAAGAGCTATGAATACTACCATTACAAAATTGTTAATTCTGAAAATATGAGAAGCATCGTAAGTCTACTTTTAGAGTTTACTCGTAAAGTTATTGTTGAAATTGGTCATATAAAATATAGTAGTTCTAAATTGATTACTAGTAGAGCGTTAAATTATATAGAAAACAATTATGACACAAAAATATCATTAGAAGATGTGGCTAATGAACTAAACCTATCAAAACACTATTTATGCAATGTTTTTAAAAAGGAAAAGGGAGAAACAATGTCTTTATACATAAATAAGCTTAGAATAGAAAAAGCTAAGAAAATGTTATTAAAGACAGATTGTAAAATTAAGGAGATATTCGAAGAAGTAGGCTTTTCTAATCAACAATATTTTAGTAAAGTTTTTAAAAAAATCTCAGGAATCACCATTGTAGAGTATAGAGAAAATAAGAAAAAATAAAACTTTCATAGAGAAGGTTTTATTTTTTTCGCAAAATTAGTATTTTCAAAGTGAAATATTAAGATTTTGATTAAAATAGTACATTATAAAAGTAAAAAAGTATAAAAAGAATCGAACTTTCAAACTTTTATTTTTTTTTAAGTAATTTAGTGCATATATGAATTAATCTACTCCATTTATTCCTTAGACTAATTTTATTATCATGTAATTAGAAAGTGGAAAGGAAAAACGCAGTAAAAATTACTTGAAAGGAGACAGATTGGGATATGGATAGAGAAATTAAATTAAGAGTTTCTAATATAGAAAAATCTTTTCCTGGGGTTAAAGCATTAGATAAAATTAATTTTACCGTAAAAAAAGGTACAGTTCATGTCTTGTGTGGAGAAAACGGAGCTGGTAAATCTACATTAATGAAAGTTATAAATGGAATTTATAAGCCAGATGCTGGTGAGATTTTAATTGATGAAAACGTTGTGGAAGTAAAAAATCCTATTCAAGCAAGAAGCCTTGGTATTTCAATGATATTTCAAGAGCTGAATTACATCCCGGAGATGACCATTGAAGAGAGTTTATTCGTTGGTAATTGGCCTATCAACAAATATGGCAGAGTGGATTGGGAAGAGATTAGAAAACGAACAATAGAATTATTGAAGAAAGAAAATTTACAGTATTCACCAGATACAAAACTTAAAGATTTAACAGTTTCAGATATACAAATGTTAGAGATTTTAAAGGCGATATCTTATAACTCTGAAATTATTATAATGGACGAACCTACCTCTGCAATTACTCAGAAAGAAGTTGAAGTGTTATTTCAGAAAATCAATGAGTTAAGAGATAGAGGTGCATGCATTATATATATATCACATAAGATGGATGAAATCTTTAGAATAGCTGATGAAATAACTGTATTTAGAGATGGTTGTGTTGTAGATTCAAGATCAAAAGAAGATTATGATATGGAAACGGTTATAGCTCATATGGTTGGTAGAAAGCTAGAAAGTGATTTTCCAAAAGAAGATATTCAACTTGGTGAAGATTTACTTAAGGTAGAAAATTTAACTAATAGAGGTAATTTCAATGATGTAAGTTTTTGTGTTAGAGAAGGAGAAATTGTTGGTTTTGCAGGTCTTATGGGAGCAGGGAGATCTGAAGTTATGAGGTCATTATTTGGACTTGATGAATACCAGTCAGGAGAAATCTTAATAAAAGGTAAAAAAACTGATATTAAGAATGTAAAAGACAGTATTCACAAAAAAATGGTAATGCTATCAGAAGATAGAAGACGATATGGAATAATACCTGTTAGAAGTGTTAGGGAAAATGTATCTTTATCAAGTTTGAAAAAATTTATCTATGGTGGAAGACTTCATGTAGAAGAAGAAAATAAGACTATTTCACATTTTTGCAAAAAGATGAATGTTAAAACACCTACCTTTGAAACATCCATTGAGGCCTTAAGCGGAGGGAACCAACAAAAGGTTATTTTAGCTAAATGGATGGTTACTGATCCGGATATTTTAATTGTAGATGAACCAACCCGTGGAATCGATGTTGGTGCAAAATATGAAATATATAAACTAATAACAGAACTTGCAAAACAGAAGAAGGGAATAGTAATGGTTTCTTCAGAACTTCCCGAACTAATAGGAATGTGTGACAGAATATATGTTATGGCAAAAGGTGAGATTATGGGTGAACTAAAAAGAAATGAGTTCACACAAGAGAATATTATGAAACTTGCTACTAAAACAAAGAGTTAAACAGAGGTGGAAAAATGGAAAAAAATAATATATCTAGAATATGGACAGAGGTTAAAAGTAAATATAGTATATTTTTGGTATTAGCAGCATTATTTGTTGTTTGTGCTATTGCTAATGAAAACTTTGTGTCGATAGGTAATCTAACAAATATCTCAAGACAAATTTCTGTTGGAACTATACTTGCATTTGGGCAAACTATATTAATTATTAGTGGAATGTTGGATTTATCGTCAGCATCAGTTCTTGCACTGGCAGGAGTACTTTCAGTATCGGCTTACACATCAACAGGGTCACTATTACTTGCATTTTTAGTAGCTATTTTAGCTGGTGTAGTATGTAATATTTTAAACGGTTTGATGATTACAAAGTTTAAGGCACCACCTTTTATCGCAACACTTGCTATGATGGCTATGGCTCGTGGAGCAGCACTATTATACACTAATGGACAAAACATATATCAAATAGGAGATTATGTGAAGTTTGGACAAGGTTCAATTTTTGGGGTACCTACTCCAGTAATCTTCCTTGTAATTATTATGGTAGTAACATGGTATTTATTGAAACATACAGTATTTGGAAGATCGATATATGCAATAGGTGGTAATGAAGAAGCGGCAAATGCATCCGGAATAAATGTTAATAAAATAAAAATGAAAGCATTTATAATAAATGGTGTATTTGTGGGTATAGCTGGTGTTTTATTCATGTCACGTGTTAATGGTGGTATGCCAAATGGTGCAATTGGATATGAATTTAAAGCATTAACAGCAGCTGTTATTGGCGGAACTAGTTTTACTGGGGGTATTGGTACTGCAGTAGGAACTTTGGCTGGTGCATTTATAGTAGGATTCCTAGATAACATAATGGTTCTAACTGGAGTAAATTCATACTTACAACAAATTGTTCGAGGTGCTATTATTGCTCTGGCTGTAATATATGACATCATGGCAAAAACAAAGAGAACAAAAGGTAAACTTGGAAATATTAATAAAAAATAGTTTTTAAATAGACAATGTCTATTTAATTATAAAAAAATATATTTTAGGAGGAAAAGAAATGAAAAAATGGTTAGTGGCTGTTTTAACTGTAGTATTTATGGTTCCTTTATTAGCAGGTTGTTCAGGAAAGAATAATACTGCAACTAATACTGGAACAGATACAGAAAAGAGTGAAGGTGATTCTTATAAAGTTGCTTATATAGCAAGAGCTCAAGCAGATTCATTTGCTGCATGGCTTGCAAATGCAGTTGTAGAGGAAGCAGGCAAATATGAAAATATTGAAGTTGATGTATTTGATGGTCAAGCTTCTGATGACACTGAAAACTCATTAATTGAAAATGCAATTACAAATAAATATGATGCGATTATCATTCAACCAAATAATGGTGAAGCACAAAGACCTTATGCTGAAAAAGCTGTTGCAGCTGGGATAGTTACAATTACAACAAATGCTCGTATTGATGGAATTGAAGGTGCATCTTCTGTTGATGCTGATCCATATGCACAAGCTAAAGTAAATGCTGTTGCTGCTATTGAACAAATTCCAGAAAATGCAAATGTAGTTGTGTTGAAGGGACCTCCAGGAAACTTCCATGCTGATGCTAGACGTGATAGCTGGGAAAAGGAATTCTTTGCTAAGCGTCCTGATGTAAAAATTGTTGGTGAAGAAATAGCTAATTGGAACAAAGATGAAGCTATGAATTATATGGAAACATGGGTACAAGCTAATGATAAAATAGATGCTATTATAGCGATGAATGATAACATGGCTGCTGGTGCTCTAGAAGTTGTTAAAGATAATGCTAAATATGATGGTATATTAGCATATGGGGTTGATGGAACTGCTGAAGCTTGTTTATTAATAGAACAAGGATTAATGACTTCAACAAGTTTACAAAGTGCATATGCTTTAGCAGAAGCTCTTTTAGATACTAGTAATAAACTTTTAACTGGTGAAGAAAAGCAAATTGATATTGATATCGATTGCCCATTAATTATAAATGAAAACGTAGAAGAATACATTGAAATGCACAAAAAAGCTGGAGCTCTATAAAATTATTAAATACTAAAAGAAAAATAGATGGTACGTAAATTTTAATATTTGCGTACCAATCCTAATATATGGAGGTTAAATAATGAAGAATAAAGCTGCTTTTATGCAAGGCACAAATAATATGGTTTTTAAAGATGTTCCAATGCCAGAAGTTTCAAAAAAAGATGTTTTAATTAAAGTAGATGCTGTTGGAATATGTGGTTCTGATGTACACTATTATCAGCATGGAAGAATTGGTGATTTCATTGTTGAAGGTGACTTTATCTTGGGGCATGAATGTGCTGGAGAAGTTATAGAGATAGGAAGTGAAGTTAAAAATCTAGTTGTTGGAGATAGAGTTGCATTAGAGCCAGGAAAGACTTGTGGTAAATGTGAGTTTTGTAAGGAAGGCAAATATAATCTTTGTCCAGATGTAGAGTTTTTTGCTACTCCTCCTTATCATGGTGTATTTGCTAATTATGTTTCTCATCCTGAAGATATGTGTTTCAAGTTACCAGAAAATGTTTCAAATGTAGAAGGTGCCTTAGTTGAACCCCTTGCAGTTGGACTACATGCAGCAAATCAAGGTGAGGTAAAACTCGGAGATACTGTTGTTATATTTGGAACTGGATGCATAGGTCTTGTGACTTTACTTTCATGCAAAGCAAAAGGTGCTTCTAATATAATAGTTGTTGATGTCTTAGATAAAAGACTGCAAACTGCCAAAAAACTTGGCGCAACTAGTATAATAAATGCGAAAGATACTGATGTTATAAAGAAAATTGAAGAGTTAACAGATGGAAAAGGTGCTAATGTAGTTATCGACACTGCAGGAGCAGAAATTACTGTTAAGCAGACTGTAGATGTTGTAAAACGTGGAGGAATAATAGTACTGGTCGGAATGACTCCTAAAGATGAAGTTGAATTTAATTTTATGAAACTTATGGGTAAAGAGGGAGAAGTAAAGACGATTTTCCGATACAGAAACTTATATCCAGTTGCTATAAATGCTATTGCTAGCGGAGCTATTAATGTAAAAAGTATAGTAAGTCATGAATTTGATTTTGAAAATACAAAAGAAGCTTTTGATTTTGTTGTGAATAATGCTAGTGATGTTGTAAAAGCAGTCATTAAGATTAAATAAAATACTATATAGATTCTACTATGAAATTTAGAAAAACATGTTTAAATTAGTTAATGAACTGAGACATCTATAAGTAGAAAGGGGAAAGTAATGTATTTTTTAGGAATTGACATTGGAACAACATCGGTAAAAATTATTGCTACTGATGAAAAAGGAAATGTTGTTAAATCTATTAGTAAAGAGTATCCACTTTATTTTCCTAATCCTCTTTGGTCAGAACAAAATCCAGAAGATTGGTGGAAACAATCAATAGTTGGATTAAAGGAACTTTTTGAGGATTTAGATAAGAATAAAATAGAAGCAATCAGCTTTAGTGGGCAAATGCACGGAATGGTTATACTTGATAAAAATGACGAGGTTATAAGACCTGCAATTCTTTGGAATGATCAAAGAACAGATAAAGAATGCGATTACCTTAATAGTGTGGTAGGTCAAAAGAAAATATCTGAGTGGACAGGGAATTTAGCTCTTACTGGGTTTACTGCACCTAAAGTACTGTGGCTAAAGAATAATGAACAGGAGAACTTTACTAAAATAGAAAAGTTAATGCTCCCAAAAGATTACTTAGCTTATAAAATGACAGGTGTATTTGCAACAGATATGTCCGATGCTTCAGGAACTTTATATTTAGATGTTAAAAATAGAAGATGGTCACTGGAAATGTTAGAACTTTTAGGGATATCTGAAAATAAGCTACCAATTTTATATGAATCATATGAAGTAATTGGAAATATAAAACCTAGTCTTGCAGATGAATTGGGTTTAAGGAAAGATGTGAAAGTTGTTATTGGAGGAGGTGACCAAGCGGTTGCAGCTGTAGGTGGTGGAGTAGTTGGACCAGGTTCATGTTCTTTGTCACTGGGAACTTCTGGAGTTATTTTTACATCTAATGAAGAATTTTTCGTTGATGATAATAATGGGCTTCATTCATTCTGTCATGCAAATGGTAAATACCACCTTATGGGGGTGACACTTGCAGCTGCGTCATCACTTAAATGGTGGGTTGAGGAAGTTAATAAAACAGATGATTTTGATGGAATACTAAATGAAGCATCAGAAGCTAGTGTAGAAGATAATTTATTTTACCTTCCATATTTAATGGGTGAAAGAACACCTCATAATGATCCAAACTGCAGAGGTACTTTTATTGGTATGAACATGACTCATGAAAGGAAACATATGACTCGTGCTGTTTTAGAAGGTGTTGCATTTTCTTTGCGCGATTCATTTGAAATAATGAAAGAAATGGGCATTGAAATTACTGATATCAGTATTAATGGTGGCGGTGCTAAGAGTAAACTTTGGTGCCAAATTATCGCTGATGTATTAAACGTAAAGGTGAATAAACTTAATTCTAATGAAGGTCCTGCTTACGGTGCTTCTATACTAGCAGCAGTTGGATTTGGACTTTTTGATACAGTACAGAATGCTTGCGACAAATTCATAAAAGTAATACAAACTATTGATCCTATAGAGGGAAATTGTAACTTTTATAATAAAAAATATGAGAAATTTAGAAAAATTTATCCGGCAACAAAAGAATTGTTTAAGGAGTTAAATTCAAAAAACTAATTTTTAAATAATACTTTTTGCAAATGGCCATTAACTTTGTTAAGGTCATTTGTGCTTTTTGTAAATATATTTTGATAACCTATTTAAAATTTAAAACTAATCTGAATTAAAGCTATAAATAATTGAAAAACACAACAAATTATAACAAATTTCTCGATGATATACTGGTATAATTATTAAAAGAATTTATATATTAACATCTTAAATTTAATTAATAATATTTATCCATGATACAAAAATTTAAAATTAAAATACATGTTATTTTTTATGAGTAAATAAATCGGAGGAATTTAAAATATGTTAGCAGATAATGAATTAAAATTGGAAGAATATGAATTTTTGCTGGATAGTTTAGATACTCAGTTATGGACTTTACATGATACCGATACCTATGGTTTTGTAAATAAAGCTCATGCAGAATTTTTGGGATTAGAGAAAGAAGATATTGAACATAAAAAAATAAAAATTGTGTTATCTAATGTTGAAGCTTATATATGTGTTGAGAGTACTATGATGGTTTGGCGAGAAAAAAAACAAATAATAACTAAAGAGTGGATAACTAATGCAAAAGGCAATCCTTGTTTATTGCATATTACAAAGATACCAATTTTTGATAAGAATAAAAATATAATGTATGTTTTATGTAAAGCTTATGATATTACTGATGATGAAGAAATGAAAAATAAATTTAGTATTAGTAGTAAACAATATAGTTCCATTGTAGAAAATCATTCTGATTTAATATGTCGCATTTTACCTGATGGAACTCTAACATTTGTAAATCAGACCTATTGCAAGTACTTTGATAAAACAAGTTCAGAGCTTTTAGGTACTAATATTCTAACGTTAATTCCAGAAGATGAACATGAATGTTTAATACAACATCTTAGTTCTTTTAACATACATAATCCTATTAGAGTTTTAGAACATCATACAATAAATTCAAATGGACAAATTAACTGGCAAATATGGAAAGATGAAGCTTTTTTTGATAATGAGGGAAAAATAATTGAAATTCAAAGTATAGGAAAAGATATTACAGATTTAAAAGAAACTCAAAAAAAATTAAATGAGGTATTGGAGTATGATAAATTAAAAACAGAATTTTTTGCAAATATTTCTCATGAACTTAGAACTCCTCTAAATGTAATACTTAGTACATTACAGCTGCTAGAATATAGAATTAAAATTGATACTATTGGATTAGCTAAAGAAGATAAATATTTGAAAATAACGAAACAGAATTGTTTTAGACTTCTTAGACTAATAAATAATCTTATAGACATTACTAAAATTGATTCAGGTTATTTTTCGGTAAATATGAAAAATTACAATATTGTACACATTATAGAAGAAATAACTTTGTCTGTAGTAGAATATATTGAAAATAAAAATATTACTCTTTTATTTGATACAGATACTGAAGAAAAAATAATGGCATGTGATCCAGACCAATTAGAAAGAATTATATTAAATTTATTATCTAATGCTGTTAAATTTACTGAACCTGGTGGAAGTATAATCGTTACTGTATGTGATAAAGGTGAATATATATTAATATCTGTGAAAGACACGGGAATAGGAATTCCACAAAATAAATTAGATATAATTTTTCAACGTTTTAGGCAGATAGATAAATCATTCTCAAGAACTCACGAAGGAAGTGGGATAGGGCTATCATTAACCAAATCTATTGTTAAAATGCTTGGTGGAGAAATAAATGCTAGGAGTGAAGAAAACAAAGGTAGCGAATTTATTATAAAACTTCCTGCAAAGTTAATAGATGATAAGGATAGTATTATTGATAATATGTGTGTTAAAAATAACTATGTTGACAGTATAAATATTGAATTTTCTGACATATACTCTGTATAAAATATCAGTTAAAGTTGTTTGTCTAAATAAATGATAAACAACTTTAACTTATTTATATAACAAAATTTTTAGCTACGAATAACTATAAATGAGTCACCAGAAAGATTTGTTCTATAGTTTATTGTAAATTTACCTGCTAAATTACTATAAGAACTAATTATAACAAATTTTATATCTTGAAAAATATATACAAAATCATGTTTTTTTTGTTCATCCAGAACAATCCCGATTTTGGGACCGCCTCAACTAATGCCAGTGATAACAAATCGAACAGCAGATTTGTTTTCTTCATTCAATTTTTTTACTAAAGCTTTTCTAGTATTATCATTAAATAAAATCTCCATTAAAAGCTACCTCCTTATAAGATATACCGCACATAGGTATATTTTATAAGGAGGTAGTAAGAAAGTCAAATAGTTTATAATTCTATCCTTGCTACAGCTGTTGAAATAACTTCTGTTCCTAAGTAAACAAGGACATCTTTATCTTGCATACTTCCACAGGCAGTGTTATTTTTAATTTTTGTTGAAATACTTATATCTCCTAAGGCGCCACGTTTTTTTGCTTCTTGTCTAGCAGAAATATCAGCTTCTATTTTGGCGAATTCGGTAGCTTGTTCTAAATCATTGAAATATCTGTTTTCTTCTTTTCCGTAAACAATATAACCACATATACCTTCAGTTGATAAATCTGGTTTAATTTCAATTATACTAGTAGCAGTAATATTCCCCAAAACTGCACCTAGTGCATTTGCTACATGTGCATATTTAGGTATAATAGCTTTTGTTCCTAGTAGCTCGGCTACATCAGATAAGAAAACATGGATTGGAGCACCGATGCCAATTAGTGTTGCTGATGTGGTAAAAGTATAATCTAAAAAGCTATGTTCTTTTAAGTTTTTCGCTATTTCATAGCTTTCTTTTATAAATATATTCATAGATTCAGATAATCCGCTTTTTCTATAATTTTTGTTTTTATGCTGGAGTAAAATCCTTACAATATTGCAATAAAGTTTAAGTTTTACTTCGTTATAAACCATTTCACAAACAGTATCCAAATCACAATTAATACACATGGCAACATACATGGCGCCAAGTTTTGCTGCTTCAACATTATAATTACAGAAGTCACCTTTTATATGCATAATATCAGTGGGAGTAAGGCCACAGCGAATAATTATGCCCTCTTTTTCAAGTCTATCCATCTTAAAATTGTAGATATCCTTATTTATAGCCGCAGCTGCTTCTGAAAATATTAAAGGTCCACTCTTGAGTTTTGCACAAAATGCTTTTTCTGTTTCATTATAGTTAGGGTTGTTATCAATATCTTTTACTAAATAATAGAACTCGTGTAAAAAGTAGCTGTGAGTTTTTTTACTTGTAATTAAACGTTTTAATTGTTGAATAACTGATGGATAATCTTTTGCGATTATAGATAAAGGAATAACTCTATTTGTATCTAAGAATAATGTGCTATCTCTGTATCTAACTGCACTATCACCGCCAAGACCAAATGTATCGATAAATAGACCATCAACGAAAGTTTTCCAATTACCTATATTAATACCATTAACAGATTTTATAGGAAATCCTTTCTTTACAATGGCAATATCAGTTGTTGTACCCCCCATATCCACGACAAGACAATCTTTTTCGCCTGTAAGTTCAAAACCACCTCGAACACTAGCAGCAGGTCCGCACAATAAAGTTTCGATTGGGTGTTCATATGTAAACTCCTCAGACATCAGGGTGCCATCACTTCTTACTATTACTATAGGAACATTTATATTCCTTTCTTTAAGAGCAGATTTAATTGCTGTTAAAAAACTGGTGATTATAGGAATTAGCCTAGCGTTTAATAAAGCACTAGAACCTCTTTTAATTGAGTTTAATTCAGAAAAAAGCTCATATCCACAAATGACTGGTATATCTAAGTTTTGTTTAATAATATTTTTAGCTTTTTTTTCTAGAATAGCATTGTTATACATTGCATTTAATTCCACAATACCTACTACATCAGTATCAGCAGCTAAATCTTTGCAATACTCTTTTAGAAGTGTGAAATCAGGTTCTTCTAAAATTTCACCACTAGTCAAGCTTTTACTTTCTAAGAATAAAATTTCTTCAACAGAAGGAAGGCCATATGATTTGCCAACTTTTTGTACAATTCTCTGATCGATGCCAATAAATATAAGCTTTGCTCTACCACCTTTATCTTCTATACAAGCATTTGTAGCTAGTGTGGTTGAAAGAGATATTAGTTCTACTTCTTTCATTAATTTTTGAGGTAGTCCATCTAAAGCGTTACCTATGCCCAGCGACAAATCATCTTTCGTAGTTAATGATTTAGACAATCCTAAAATTTCTGAATTTTCGAAGTTATAAACTACAGCATCTGTGTAAGTTCCACCTGTATCAATTCCAATTCCAATTTTCATATATACCACCCTTTGAAATTATTTATCCGTTCACAAGTATTGTATAGCTATTGTTTTAAGTTTTTATTGTATAAGTATTATATGGAAATTATTATAGTATAAATTCATAAAATTACCAAGGTATATTAAATGATAACAAAATTAATTTATAATTCTCTAAAGATTATTGTATAAATTTGAAAAGTTACTAAGTTATATAAAAATGGATTAGTTTAATAATAAAATACTTTTTTTATTGAAACTCTTATATTGATGATATTTTTAAAATTGTATATAATGGGTTAATGGTATGATTTTTATTGATAATTAGTTTAAAAGAAACTAATTCAATTTAGGAGGAAAGAAATGAATGATAAAACAAAAGCAGTAATATATATGTTGTTATCTGCTTTATTTTTTGGAATTATGGCAACGATGGTTAAATTAGCTGGAGATATACCGGTATTTGAAAAAGTTTTTTTTAGAAACATAATAAGCCTTTCTGTAGCATTATGGGCGATAAAGAAAAACAAAACTAGTATATTTGGGGAAAAGGAAAACCAAAAGTATTTAATAGCAAGGTCCCTGTTAGGACTTACAGGTGTTTATCTGTATTTTTATTCTATAAACAATTTATATCTTGCAGATTCGTCAATACTAAATAAATTATCACCATTCTTTATAACTTTTTTTGCTATAGTATTTTTAAAGGAAGAACTTACATCTATGAAAGTTATTTCCATGATAGTGGTTTTTTCAGGTGCGCTTTTAATAATAAAACCACAATTTAATTTAAGTATTATTCCATCAATGGCAGGATTTATATCAGCAGCTTTTGCTGGAGGAGCTTATACTATAGTAAGATTTTTAAAAGATAGAGAAAGTCCACCAACTATAGTGTTTTATTTTTCTTTTGTTTCCGTTGTTGGAGCTCTTCCATTTATGATAGTTAATTTTGTAATGCCAACTATGATGCAATTTATATATTTGATTTTAACAGGAGTATCTGCTGCTGTAGCACAATTTGCACTAACCTATGCTTATAAATATGCACCAGCTTCAGAAGTTGCAATTTATAATTATACCAATATTATTTTTTCTGTTATACTAGGATTCTTAGTATGGGGCGAAGTTCCAGATTTAATGAGTATTATTGGAGGGGGTATTATAAGTATTATGGCTATCATAGTTTATATATCAGGTAGAAAAAAAGAGCTATTATAAAATAATATTTTTATGTGTACAAAAGAATGGTATAGATTTATAGTAATTTTGAACTTACCAATATATTCAGAACGATGGATTTTATTAGAAAAAGCATCGTTCTTTTTTATTAAATTATTTACTTTTGACATATTTGTCTTTTAATGCAATTCACCATATATATTATTTTGCTCATAGTTCATTATAGTGTCAAACATATTATTAGATATTTCTTCAGGGATTTCAGAATTAAAAAACATCAATCCTTTATCATTATAAGTGCTGCTTACAACATCTTTAACAAATAATTCTCCTTTATATCCTGAAAGAATTTCTGTGATTTGCCTACCGATTTTTGTGAATTCTTCACCTCTATTCCATGATATAAATCCAATAAATGATTTAGTAATTGAATAATTGAAACCATTTTCTATTAAAACATCATTCCAGTTTCTACAATTTGTATCAGATATATTCAAATTAAAATACCTCCTAATAAAATATACTTATTACTTTATAGGATTAATTTAATTTATTTAAAATATTCATAACTTTTATTACAGTAACAAGAGGAGTTTTAATGAATACAGATTGTTGTTTTAAATTAGGCTGATATAATATACATATAACGATGAATTAACTAAGTAAGTGTCTTTGAGTAGAGTAAACAAAAATTATACTATATGGTTAAACCACAAAAAGTAAGTTGAACTAAAATCCACCACAATATCTACCGCAGATTGATGCGTTCTGACGCTATATATTGTGGTCGCAGTTCAACTAAATTACTTTTTGTGGAATAACCACTATATATGATTGATGAAAGGAAAATTTATATGAGAATAGCAATTATAGTAAGGGAAGAGACATTGGATAGGTGTACAGGTAAAGGGTGTTTTAATGCTTTTTTTAAAAGAATAGACGCGTTTAAAGATTATAAAGATAATGTAGAATTAGTTTCTTTTACACATAATGGAGGGGATATTGATTATAAAATTCAGAAGTTGATAGATAATAATGTAAAGGTAATTCATTTATCTTCTTGTATGAGAGCTAAAAGCAAAGATTATGAATCATTAGCAGAAAAATTATCGAAGTATTTTGATGTAGTTGGATATACTCATGGATCAGTTAAAGGGAAGAATAAAGAAGCTATATGTTTAAAAAAGATTGATAATGATTAATTAATAAGGGTATAATTCATAAAATCCACTAGCTGTAGCTAGTGGATTTTATGAATTATATGGTATTTAATATGTTTCTTTTTAACTTTATCAATCATAGTAATAATACTAGAAGGTTAATTAAGGACTAAGTTTTAGAATAATGTTGTTGACAGTAAAAGGTTGATTTTCTATGAAAATCTTTAAATTTATAAAAGACTTAAAAAACATATAACCTTCGATGAGGAGGAGTGATTACATTTTTTATATCAACATTATTTTAAAATATAGCCCTATTTTAAAGTAGCATCAATATAAAAGGAGATATGTGTAATGAAAATTGAACAGTATGGAAGTAACACTTTAATCAGATATTATGATTGTAATTGTGAAGTATTGTCTAATCCAAAATCGATAGATAGATATATGAGAGAAGCTGCAACAAAAATAAATAAAGCAATTATAGATAGTGTATTCCATATATTCAATCCATATGGTGTAAGTGTAGTAGTTAATATAAAGGAAGCACGATTAACTATTTATACATTTCCTGGGTATGGATATGCAGTAGTTTCTTTAATTGCTCATGGAAGCACAATAAATCCAGAGCCTGCTTTTAAGTATTTAAATGAACATCTTAAAGTCATAACGTGTGGAACTAGGAGTATTGGGATTATTCTTTCCATTCTAGGGAGTGCTGGGGGCGTTGCTAAATCAGTGTTATCTTTACTAAACAAAGCTATTCATGATAATAATGATCCTATCCATTATTTGCTTAAAAGCTGCAACATTCATTTAATTGATTGTAAGCAAAAGGGGATGGACTATTATGAAAGATTGTTTCCTAATTTACAAGACAAGATCACATTATATGAAATTAACTTAAATGATACCAACAAGTTTAAAGCGCATTTAAAAAAGACTAGAACGACACATGTAATAGATGTTTCATATGCGGATACAGTGGAAATGTTGAGGTGCTGTAATGAATGTAAGGTTGTTTATATAAATTCGGCATTTGAAAATACTAGCGTTGATAAAAATGCAGATTTAGAAGGATTTACTTTACAAGAAAGATATAAAATCTATGAATACTATAAACCAGAATTTTCGAATACTACTGCAATAATTTGCTCTGGAATGAATCCGGGTGTTGTTCAATGGATGGCTGTAAAACTAATAAAGGAACTTCCAAATGAAATGCCACAAGGGTGTTATATAGTTGAAGAAGACACATCCTTTTATGAAGATGAATCAATTGCAGATAAAGATACTATTTATTCAACCTGGTCTCCGGTGTGTTTTTTAGATGAAGCAATTTTAAGTTACCCAGCTTTTATGAAAGAACATATGTCAATATTTTTATATAAAGAAGTTTATGAACTTCAACTTAAAGTTACTTTAGGAGAAAAACAATTTTATGGATGTCTTATGCCTCATGAAGAAGCAATAATGTTAGGAAAGTTATTCGATATAGAGTCAGGTTTTATTTATAAAGTAAATGAGCATACAACAAATTTAATAAAAAACAACTTAGGTAATTTGGATTGTTTATGGAATAAACCTATGAAAGTTCTTGATCCTGTTGATGCACCTTTAAAAGGGCAGGACTTAGTAGGTGTGCTTTTAGTATATAAAGATAAAGAAAGGTATATGTATAACGTTTCGGATAACAAAGAAATTTTTTCTAAGTATGGTACAAATGCGACGTATTTTCAAGTGGCTTGTGGAATCTATGGAGCATTAGCAACTGTATTATTAGATGATATTCCACAAGGAATTTACTATGTAGATGAATTAATATATAAGACAAACAGTAAATATGGGGAATATTTAAGTTATTATATGGAAAAATTCATAATTGGGGAAAATAAACATGTTGATGGAGATTTGCTTCATAGAATAAAAAAAGATAGGTAATATAGGGGGAATTTATTTTAGTTGTGAACTATATTTTAAAGAGATGGAATATTTAAAATAGTTTACTATAATAAATGCTCCATCTACTCTGCCAGGAGTGTCTATATGCGTGAAATCTAGAAAAAGGTATTAAATTAGAGTAAATAGAATATATATTCAAATAACAGGCTTGTATATGAAAATATAGTCTTATTTAATTTGATAAGATATTCCTTGTCGCCAAGAGAAACCGAAAAAACGGTCGAAAGAAAAAATAAAAAGACTCTTGACAACGAGGAATTGAAATGTTAAACTGATTTAGCTGTCGAAAACAGCGAGAAAGATTTAACAGATTTGATCTTTGAAAATTAAACAGAGAATGATAATAAATGCCAGTCAATGAATTTAAGTAATGAGTAAATGATTGAACTTTTCAAATTGAGAGTTTGATCCTG
>NZ_BAABMF010000032.1:0-29629 GCF_050402865.1 Clostridium sediminicola | reverse complement strand
CTCATAACCGGTAGGTCCGGGGTTCGAGTCCCTGAAGGTCCACCATTTTTGGGGGTATAGCTCAGTTGGGAGAGCACCTGCCTTGCACGCAGGGGGTCAAGAGTTCGAATCTCTTTATCTCCACCAAGAAAAACAGCTTTTATAGCTGTTTTTTTGTTTTTTGTTATATTTGTTATAATTAAAATAAAAGGCTACAAACTCGGTTGAGTAACTTACTTTGTCTTTTATAACTAGGGTGATAATATGATATATAGAATAAAACAATTTATATGGGCATTAAGTGCTCATATAACACAAAGTGATGAAGAATTTTTGAAAGAGTATTTAAATAAAAATGAAATCAATCTTTTTAACAAAATGTCTATTATGGATAAGAAGCACTCTATAAATACGGCAAGAGATGTAAAAAAAATATGTATGAATAAACAAATTAATTCAATTATGTTGATTAGAGTAGCATTATTACATGATATAGGAAAATCAGAGTATAAATTAAATGTGATAGAAAAATCTATTGTAGTAATTTTAAATAAATTTTCAAAAGGAAAGATTAAAAAGTATTCAAATATTAAGTGTATAGATATATATTATAATCATGCTTCTATAGGATATGAAATGTTGAAACAGTTTAATTATAGTGAATTATTTTTATTTTTAATTAAAAATCATCATAATAGTGATATAATTAGTAATAAAGAAGAACTACAAATATTACAAAATTGTGATAATAAAAATTAGTTATATTTGGGAGGATATTAATGAATTCAAAAAATAGGAGATTAGAAATAGAAAAAAAATTAGTTCAATCTCCAGGTCCAATCAAAGGTCAAGATTTAGCCAAAATATTTAATGTTACCAGACAGGTAATAGTAAAAGATATTGCAATTTTAAGAGCTGCAGGTAAAGAAATAATTGCTACTCCTGATGGATATTTAATAAATACCGAAGAAAATAAAAATATTAAAAAAATAATTGCTACATCACACAATAAGGATGAAATAGAGAATGAATTGAAGTGTATAGTTAAGTATGGTGGTATAATTAATGATGTAATAGTAGAACATCCTGTATATGGTGAAATAAAAGCCAATTTGATGTTAAAGAACTATTTTGATATAGAAAATTTAGTTAATAGAATTGCATTGAATAATGCACAACCATTATCATCGCTAACTAAGGGAATTCATTTACATACTATAGAAGCAGAAAGTGAAGAGATTTTGGATAAAATATTAAATAAACTCGACAAAGAAGGATACTTAATAAAATAATTAGACTTGAGGAGAAAGCACATGGTTTCAAAAGAAAAAGTAGCTTTACTAAAATGTGAAAAATATGATGTTGATGAGATTGAATTACAAATTAGAAAAGGATTTGATTTGCTTGGAGGAGAAAAATTCTTAAGAAAATTAATACCCATTAACAGTAAAGTTCTGTTAAAGCCCAATTTATTAAATGTAGAAACAAAGGATTCAATAGTAGTAACAAATTATATTTTCTTTGAAGCAGTTATAAGAGTTTTAAAAGATTACTCAAATAATATTTTTTTTGGAGATTCACCAGGGTTTGGAGATTCTCAAAAAGCTGCTGAAAAATGCGGATTAATGGAGGTTGCAAATAAATATGATGTTAAATTTGATCCATTCAAGGAAAGTATAAAAGTTTCTTTATGTGATTCATTACTGTGTAAGTCGTGGAATGTAGCTAAAATTGCTTATGAAGCTGATGTAGTTATATCATTGCCTAAAATGAAAACACATGGTATGGCATATTTTACTGGAGCTGTAAAGAATCAATTTGGATGTATACCAGGTACACAGAAGGCTACATGGCACACTAGAATGCCTGATGCAAATAATTTTTGTAAAATGCTTTTAGACCTAAACACTGTTGTAAAAACTAATTTTGCAATTATGGATGGTATAATTGCAATGGAGGGAAATGGGCCTAAAAATGGTGATCCTAATAACATGAATACTATTTTAATGGGTGAAAGCTTAACAGCTGTTGATTCAACTGCTGTAAGGCTTATAGGTTATGATAATCCACTTGATACTCCTGTTTTGAAGGAAGCTTATGATAGTAGTTGGGGTAAAGTTTTACCTTCTGATATTGAAGTTTTTGGAGAAACAATTGAAAGTATGAAATCTAATAGTTTTAAGCTTTGTAGAAATGCAGGTAATTTTTATTTTATTAATCCAACTGTAACAAAATTTTTAAGAGGTATGATTGCACCAAATCCTCATTTAATTGAGGGTAAATGTATTAGTTGTGGTAGATGTAGAGAAGTATGTCCTGAAACTCCAAAAGTAATAGAAATGATGGATAGTAAGGGTAAGAGGTTACCTAAATGGGATATGAAAAGTTGTATAAGATGCTTTTGTTGTCAAGAACTATGTCCAACAGGAGCTATAGACATTAAATATACTACTTTAGGTAAAATACTAAAAATGGATAGAAGGTGATCTTTTGAAAAACAAGAAAAGGCCTATTTTGGCTATAGTTATGGGAATAATAATTTTAGGTTTTATTTTCATAAGAAGCATAATAGATTTTGTTATAAACATTAAATGGTTTAAAGAAGTTGGATATTTATCAGTTTATTTTACACAATTAACTGCTACTCTAAAGCTTATGATACCATTCTTTATTATTTGTTTTATTGGAATATGGTTGTACTATAAAGGTCTAAAAAAGAGTATTATAAAGTATAAAAAAGTAGTTGAAGTGGATCCTAAAAAGGATAAACTTGAAAGAAAAATATTTTTCACAGTGAATACAGTTGTGTCATTCTTAATTTCTTTTACTTTTTCGTCAAAATATTGGTATAGAATACTACAATTTACGAATTCAAAGGATTTTAATGTTAAAGACCCGCTTTTTGATTTTGATATTTCCTTTTTTATTTTTAAGTTACCACTTATTCAATCATTACATGGTGCTTTAATATCACTTTTGATATTCCTCATAATTGCAACATTTTTAGTTTATATACTTTTGAATACTAAAGATAATATGTTTGATTTAAAACATGGAGGAATGAAAGATATAAAATCATTTAAGAGTGATATAACACAATTTGCAGGAAAACAATTTGCTGCAGTTGCTGCACTATTTTTATTACTAATAAGCTTAGGATTTTTAATAAATGCTTGGAATCTTGTATATTCTTCTAGAGGAGTTGTATTTGGAGCTAGTTATACAGATACTAAAATTAGTTTAAAATTCTTTTATGGGATTGCTATAGCTTCATTTATTGGTTCACTTGTAGTTTTTGTAAGCATAATTAGGTCTAAAGTTAAACCTATTATTGCTACAATAGTTATAATTTTTGCTTTATCATTGTTAGAAGGGATAGTTTCTGGAGTAACTCAAAGTATAAGAGTTAAACCTAATGAAAACATGCTTGAAAGACCTTTTATTGAATATAATATGGAGTATACAAAAAAAGGGTTTAATATAGAAGATATCGACCAGCAAAGCTATTCTTTAGAGAATAATCTTAATAGTGAAACAATAAATAATAATTTAGCAACTATTGATAATATAAGAATTAATGCTGTTGATCAGTCGTTAGAATTCTATAATAGTGTCCAAAGTATGAAAAACTACTACAGTTTTAGTGATGTAGATATAGATAGATATATAATTGATGGGAAATATAATCAAGTCTTTATATCACCAAGAGAAATAAATTTACAAAAGCTTCAAGACAAGGCAGATACTTGGCAAAATAGACATCTTACTTATACTCATGGGTATGGAGTTGTTATGAGTAAAGTTAATTCAGTTACATATGATGGGAAACCTGACTTTGTAATGAAGGATATGCCACTTCAAAACACTACTAATATAAGTCTTGAAAATCCAAGAATTTATTTTGGAGAGACTGTCAGTGATTATGCTATTGTTAATAATGAATTAGGAGAATTAGATTATCCTAATAGTAAAGGAAATGAGGAAAAGTATTTTTATGATGGAAAAGCAGGTATACCAATGACATTTTTAAATAGGGTAATGTTTGCTATACAAAATGGAGATATGAATTTCTTATTGTCTGGAGCAATAAAGAATGATAGTAAAGTTATAATAAATAGAAATATAATAGATAGGTCAAAGAAAATAGCACCTTTCTTATTATATGATAATGATCCATACTTAGTTGTAAATAATGATAAGTTATATTGGGTAATTGATGCATATACTAGTTCAAATAGGTACCCATTCTCTGAACCAGTGAATAATATTAACTACATCAGGAATTCGGTTAAAGTAATTGTAGACGCTGTAGATGGAACTATTAATTTCTATATAGTTGATAAAAATGACCCAATTGCAGCATGTTATTCATCAATATTCCCAAAATTATTTAAAACTATGGATAAATTGCCAGAAGGTTTTAAAGAACACTTTAAATATCCTGAAGATTTATTTATTATGCAATGTAGAGTAATGGAAAGATACCATGTTGATGATACTGGTATATTCTACAGAGGAGAAGATATATGGGATATTTCAACAAATAAAAATGCAGTTGAAGGTCAAGATACAATTAATAAGCCTGCATATGTAACAATGAAACTACCAGGTGAAGAAAAAGAAGAAATGGTATTAATTGAGTACTTCAATCTCCATAGTAGAGAAAATATGATTGCTATGATGGGAGCTAGAATGGATGGAGATAATTATGGGAAATTAGCATTATATGTTTTTCCAACTTCAAAACAGGAAGTTATAAGTCCTAGTTTATTTAAATCTACAATTAATCAGCAACCTGAAATATCAAAAGAATTATCTCTATGGAATAAAGAAGGGTCTCAAGTTCAGTATGGAGATACTATGATAATTCCTATAGAAAATTCATTGTTGTATGTTCAACCATTATATCTTAGATCACAAGGTGAAAAGAGTATTCCTCAGATGAAGAAGGTTATAGTATCTTATGCAGGAAATATTATTATGGAAGATAATATTGAAAGCGCGCTTAGTAAATTATTTAATTATAGTACTGATGCAGAAAAAGATACTAGTGATAAAGAGGAAACAGACAAAGATGTTGAAATTTCAGAAGAAAATGTTGAATTATTGTTACAGGCAAATGACTTATATGATAAAGCTATAGAGGCTCAACAAAATGGAAATTGGGCTGAATATGGCCAATATATTGAAGAGTTAGGAAAACTATTAAAAGATATAACTGAATGATTTAAGTGAGGTTTAATGACCTCACTTTTTATTTTAAGGAACTTTATATTAAAATATATATTTAGTTTCAACCCAATTTTTGTTAGAATATATATGGATGTTAAATATAATAATTTGTTATATTTAAAAATATTTGAATATAATATTTTACATTATGATAAGATTGATGTATGATAAAACCGTATTTGATGTATTTAGGTATAGGAGGTAACTATGGATTATGATGTACTAATTCTTGGTGGCGGTGTAATTGGTTGCGCTACTGCTTATGAATTATCAAAATATAATTTGAATATTGCTCTTATTGAAAAAGAACATGATATAGCTAATGATATAGCTTTTGTTGATGTTTCGTTAGTATATAAAGGTATATTGAGTCATAGCGAAGAAATGGCTAACTTGCAAATAAAAGGTAATGATATTATTACTGAATTAGTTAATACGTTTGATATAGTATATAAAGAAAGTATTTTAGACATTATTAATATTGATAACTCAGGAAATAATAATATGAATAATAAAGCTTTAATTATATCTCCTTATGATTTAGCATTAGCATTTGGAGAAATAGCATATGATAATGGAGTTAATTTTAGGCTAGAAGAAAAATCAGTTAAAGTAGATAGAATAAATGATGGATTTAGAGTTACAACGAATAAAGCAAAATTTACTTGTAGAAAAATAATAAATACTACATCAAAAAATTATGAATATGAAAAAGAATTTTCAAATAATAAAATAAGCACAGGTCATATAAAATACTTATTAATGGAAAAAAGTTATAAAAAATATCGTGATAAAGCTGTAATAAAATTTATTGGAGATGAAATTCTCTATTTAATCCCATCTCCAGAAGGAAATTTAATTATAGGTTTAAAAAGTGTTAAAAATATTAGTTATGAAGATATGGTAGATAAAATTAGAATATGGGGAATAGATTTTAATGAAGATGATATTAAAGACTTTTTTCAGTATAATTATTTTGATGATGTTTTAAAAGGATATAATAATTTAGAACAAAACTATATAAAAGTTGTAGGGAAAAATTTTACAGAGGCTACGTTAGCACCTGCAATAGCAAATAAGATAGCGGAAAATATAAGACAAAATATTGGGTGTACAAAAAAATCTTACTTTAACGAAAGTAGAAGAGAAAGTTATAAGTTTAGGTTTTTATCGAATATTGAAAGAAATAAATTAATTCATATTGATAAAAAGTTTGGTAAAATAATCTGTACATGCAATCTTGTAACTGAAGCTGAAATTGTAGATGCAATCAGAAGACCTCTTGGCGCAAGAACAGTAGAGGCCATTATTAGGAGAACAGGAGCGGGTAATGGTCAATGTAGAGGTTGTGGGTGCTATAATAAAATTGTATCAATATTGGCTAGAGAAACAAATAAAAAAATGACTAGTATTGTTAAAAATACTAGTGAATCCAATGTTATACTGAATAGAATAAAGGAATTTGATAGTATTTAGAGAGGAAATAGGATGGAAAATAAAAAAGGAATATATACAACAGTTATTAGGCTAAAAGATAAAAAAGGGAGAATGCTTCCAGTAAGGACAAGTAAACCAATTTCTACTAATCTATTTATAGAATGTTCAAAGGCTTTGAGCAGGATACATGGTAATATACCAATAGGTGTAGGAGATACTATATGTAGTAATATTTTAAATACTGGAGCAGATATTATTAGTTGTAAGAGTATTAATGATTAAATTTTATAATTAAATTGTTTAAATTGTTGACAATTGGCAATATTATAATTATAATTAAAAAAAATGTGTTTTGAATAGGATAAATCTGATGACGAGGCTATTAGTTAAATATAGAGTTGTAGAGAGTCGATGGTTGGTGTGAATCGATACCCTTTATTTAGTGAATCCACCTCAGAGGGATTGTGATGAGCAATACGGGAAACCGTTAAATTTATGAGTGAGTTATAAGAATTAATTATAACTAACTAGGGTGGCAACGCGGAGTCTTTTCGTCCCTATATTGGGAGGAAGGCTTTTTTTTGTTCAAAAATATTTGAAAAGCTTTTGATTTACTTATAAATTAATTAATACAATAGAAATAATATATCTAGGAGGTTTATATAATGTTAGATTTAAAAAGAATTAGAACTAACCCAGAAGAAATAAAAGAGGTAATGAAAGGTAGAGGAGAAGGATTTGACCTTAGTATCATTGATGAAGTAGTAGATCTTGATAAAAAAAGAAGAGAAATACTTGTAGAAGTTGAAAATTTAAAAAGCAAAAGAAATTCTGAATCAAGCAAAATTGGTAAGTTCAAAAAAGAAGGAAAAGATGTTAGTGGAATAATGGCAGAGATGAAAAAATTAGCTGAGGAAATTAAGACTCAAGATGTTAATGTTAATGAAATAGACGAAAAAATAAATTATATCATGCTAAGAATCCCAAATATACCAAATCCAAATGTACCTGATGGTGAAACTGATGAAGATAATGTTGAAATTAGAAAATGGGGAGAACCTAGAAATTTTGATTTCGAAGCGAAAGCTCATTGGGATATTGGAACAGAATTAGATATTCTTGATTTTGAAAGAGGTGGTAAAGTCGCTGGTTCTAGATTTACTGTTCTTAAAGGATTAGGGGCTAGACTTGAAAGAGCAGTTATAAATTATTATTTAAATACACACACTGATGTTAATGGATATACAGAAATATTCCCTCCATTTATGGTAAATAGAGATAGTATGACAGGCACTGGACAATTACCTAAATTTGAAGAAGATGCATTTAAAGTTACGAATAATGGATTTTTCTTGATACCTACAGCTGAGGTACCAGTTACCAATATGTATAGAAATGAAATATTGAAAGGTGAAGATCTTCCAGTAAAACACGTAGCATATAGTGCTTGTTTTAGAGCAGAAGCTGGATCAGCAGGAAGGGATACAAGAGGTTTAATTAGACAACACCAATTTAATAAAGTAGAATTGGTTAAATTCACTAAACCTGATCAATCATATGAAGAATTAGAAAAATTAACAGCAGATGCAGAAAAAGTACTTCAAGGGTTAGGTCTTCCTTATAGAGTAGTAAGAATATGTAAAGGTGATTTAGGATTTACTGCTGCATTAAAGTATGATATAGAAGTTTGGATGCCTAGTTATGGAAGATATGTTGAAATTTCAAGTTGTAGTAATTTTGAAGACTTCCAGGCAAGAAGAGCAAACATTAGATATAAAGATGGAAAAGGCAAGCCTCAATTTGTACATACATTAAATGGATCAGGTGTAGCTATAGGAAGAACAGTAGCAGCAATTTTAGAAAACTTCCAAAATGAAGATGGGACAGTTACAATTCCTGAAGCATTAGCAAATTACATGGGTAATAAAGAGTTAATTAAATAAGATAGTTTTTGTTTGCAGTTATAAGTGTAGCAATTGACAGTAAAGGATCTTTCTATGCAAACCCAATAAAGGTTTTATTATGGGATTTTGAATAGGTAAATGACCCTTTACTGATAACTGTACATGTAAAATAATATTCAGACATGTCGGAATATTATTTTATTGACAGTAATAAGAAATTTTGATATAATTATTTTTGTGTTAATACGGAGAGATGGTCGAGTTGGTTTAAGGCACCGGTCTTGAAAACCGGCGAGCGTGAGAGCGTTCCTAGGGTTCGAATCCCTATCTCTCCGCCATAATTTTTTTTGTAAGGCATGGAGAAGTACTCAAGTGGCTGAAGAGGCGCCCCTGCTAAGGGTGTAGGCCGGGAAACCGGTGCGAGGGTTCAAATCCCTCTTTCTCCGCCATGTTATCACTCAAATTTGGGTGTTTTTTATTTTGCATAAAATCAAAAGTTAAATAAATTTTCAAGACATACTTAAGACATATTATTGAAAAATATAATAGAATTATGATAAAATCACAAAAAATATGTTGACACTTTGGGAATTAGTTGATATAATAATAATCGTCCGTTAAGGAGAGATGGTCGAGTTGGTTTAAGGCACCGGTCTTGAAAACCGGCGTGCGTGATGAGCGTACCTAGGGTTCGAATCCCTATCTCTCCGCCATTTTAAAATAAAATAAATATTATACGGAGAGATGGTCGAGTTGGTTTAAGGCACCGGTCTTGAAAACCGGCGAGCGTGAGAGCGTTCCTAGGGTTCGAATCCCTATCTCTCCGCCATAAATCTTTTTGTAAGGCATGGAGAAGTACTCAAGTGGCTGAAGAGGCGCCCCTGCTAAGGGTGTAGGCCGGGAAACCGGTGCGAGGGTTCAAATCCCTCTTTCTCCGCCATGTTATCACTCAAATTTGGGTGTTTTTTTATGGAAATAAATCTTTATAAACCCTAATTTTCACAGATACATTGATTTTTTTCAAAACCTGTGTTAATATAGATTTGCTTGATTAATTATTATGCGTCGGTAGCTCAGTTGGATAGAGTAGCTGGCTACGAACCAGTTGGTCGGGAGTTCGAATCTTCTCCGACGCACCAAAACCCTTCAAAGTAAAATAAATACTTGAAGGGTTTTTTATTTTTTGATGCTTAATGATTAAAATATTTATGTATCAAAACGGAAAAACATAGAGTTTTATATACTGTAGTTATAAAATAATGTTTCGATTAAATAAATAATACTAATATGCATATCATAAATAGACCTGAAGTCTCGTGAAACACGACTTCGGGTCTAAGTTTTTATCAATAAAAATAGATATATCAAAATGAAAAATATATTTCATAAAAAAGTAAAAATACTATCAAAATGAAAGATAGACAATCAAAATTTGCTATTATTACACAAATTCCATAGGTTTTTCGCTAAAGATTAATTTAGCGAAATTTATTTTGGAGTAAAATTTGAAGAGTTTTACATTTAAATATTGCATATTCATGAAATGTTATTAAAAACTGAAATTGAATTTTTAATAGTTTGAATTTTATTAACAATTAAATTAAAATAAAAGTAATGATATTTTTTTAATTATTCTTTATGGGGTGTTTATATGAATAAAAAAATAAATGAGATAAAAAAACAATTAGATAGTGAAAAAGATTGTATAAATAAAGTAGATTTATATTTTTTGTTATCTAATGAATTAGAATCTTATGATTTAAAAATATCATATGAAATGTCACAAAAAGGATATAAATTAGCAAAAGACATAAACTACAAAAAAGGTATAATGAATTGCTTATTCAGGCAAGGAAGAGCTATATGGTTAATGGGTAATAATAATGAAGCTATACCTATTTTAACTAGAACATTAGAATTAGCTAGAAAAGACCATGATTATAAAATAGAAGTTGAATGCTACTCAACTCTTGGAAATGTATATTTAGGATTAAAAAGCTATCACGTCGCATACAATTACTACTTAAGAGGAATAAGTATTTGTGATGAACATGGATTAAACATTAATAAAGGAAATATATTAAATAATATAGGTGAAGTATATAATGAATTAGAGAGCTATGAAAAAGCTTTAGAATATTATCTAAAGAGTATAAAAACATTAGAAAAGTTAAAAGAAATTGAATTTATAAGTATTCCTCTACTCAATATTGGATCTATATATAGTAGCCAAAAGAAATATTGTAAGGCTAAAAAATATCTAGAAGATAGTTTAGAAATTGCCCAAAAGTATAATGATAAAATAGGAATTGCTTATGCTTTTTATGAATTTGCTAAAGCTTACAACCAATCAGAAAGTAATGAAAAAGCCTTAGAATATTATAATAATGCTTTAAAATATGTAAGAGAAGCAGGAGTGAAGAATTTAGAGATAAACATATTACTAGAAATAAATTCAATTCTAATAGAAAAGGAAGAGTATTCTAAAGTTATGAGTATGCTTGATAAAGCATCTGAATTAAACAAAGAAATTAATGAAGACAGTATTATCTCAAAAATATATAATCAATATGCTTTAGTATATGAAAAGTTGAATGAATATAAGAAATCAAATGAGTTCTTTAGAAAATTTATTGAAATTCAAAATAAAGTAGTGACAAGAAATTCTGAGGAAAGATTAAAAAGTATAAACCTACTTAATAAAATAGAACAATCTAAAAGAGAAAAAGAAATTTTTAGACTAAAGAATATAGAATTAAAATCGAAAACTGATGATTTAGAAAGAGCATATAACAATATAAGAATAATAAGTGAAATAGGTAAAAATATTACTTCTACAATTAAATTAGATTTAATCCTTGATGAACTATATGTAAAAGTTAATTCAATAATGGATGCTTATGTATTCGGAATTGCTACTTATGATAATGAAAGAGAAGTAATAGAAAATAAATTTTTTATTGAAAATAACAAAAGATTAACAAATAAAACTATATCTATTGAAGATAAGGATAGTTTTACTGCATGGTGTATACGTAATAAAAAAACTATATTAATTAATGATTTAGAGGATGAATACAAAGAATATATTAATGATATTAATACAAATAGGATTGGCAATGAAGTTAAATCTGTTATATTTGCTCCTTTATTAGTAGAGAATAGTATTGTAGGGGTTATTTCAGTACAAAGTAAAAAATCGAATCAATATGGCGAGAATTGCCTTGATATTATTGAGGTTCTTAGTTCATATATCGCAATAGCTATAAAAAATGCTCAAAAATCAGAAAAATTATCAAAGGAAATCCAAAAAAAAGAATTAGTACAAAAGAAATTAGAAAAAGCAAATGATAAGTTATTAAATTTATCTGAAATAGATGGTTTGACTGGTGTTGCAAATAGAAGAAAATTTGATAATTTTTTAAATAATGTATGGAATATTTGTAGAAGAAAAAATACATATTTATCTTTAATACTAATTGATATAGATTATTTTAAGGAATATAACGACAATTATGGGCATCTTATGGGTGATAATGTAATTAAAGCAATTGCTATAGAATTAGAGAATACCATGTTTAGATCTAGTGATTTATTAGCTAGGTATGGAGGAGATGAATTTGTTGCGGTTTTGCCAGATACAGATATAAAAGGAGCTAGAATAGTATGTGAGAATATGATTGATAATATAAAAAAATTGAATATTGAGCATAAATTTTCTAATATACTAGATAAAGTTACAATAACATTAGGTGTGATTTGTAAAGTTCCAGATAAAACAGATACTATAGAAAAATTTATTGATTGTGCAGATAAAGCACTTTATGAAGCTAAAGAAAGCGGACGTAATGGTTTTAAAATTTGTAGTGAAAAGAGGGGTGTTTAAATGAAGATTACGATAATTGGTTATTGGGGAGCTTATCCTGAAAAAGGGGAAGCGACTACAGGATATTTGCTGCAAACTGATGATTATAATATTTTAATTGATTGTGGTAGTGGTGTATTAGCATCTTTACAAGAATATATTGATTTATGTGATATAGATGCTATAATTTTGTCTCATTATCACTCTGATCATATTGCAGATGTTTTTTGCTATCAATATAATACTGCTATAGATTTTTATAGCTGCAAAAGAAAAAAGCCTTTAGAAATATATGCGCATAAAAACGATGTACAGTTTGAAAAATTAAATTATCAAAATTTTTGTGTCGCTAAAGAGATTCATGAAAAAACTATTTTAAATTTTGGTGATTTAAAAGTAAGTTTTAAGTGGGGAAAACATCCTATACCTAGTTTGGCTATGAAGTTTGAGAAAAATGGTAAAAAATTCGTTTATAGTGGAGATACAGAATATTGTGATGGAATTGTTGAAATTTCAAAGAATGCAGATGCTTTTCTATGTGAATGTACATTTTTTAATGAGCAATTAGGAAAAATAAAGGGCCATTTAACTACAGGTGAAGTAGGGTCACTAGCTGAGATGAATAAAATAAAAAAAATTATTTTAACTCATTTTCCTCATTATGCAGATTTAAATTTATTAAAGAGTGAAGTAGCAGAGAAATATTATGGAAAGATAGAAATGGCTTCAAAAGGAAAAATAATTACTATATAAAAGAAAACACCATTAAATTTTGGTGTTTTTTTTTATATAGTGCAAGGACATTAAAAATTATAATTTTCCAGATTTAATAATAGATATCAAAAGCCAAAGACCAAAAATAGCAGCAACTAAAAAACCAGTAAGTCCAATAAGTGATATACTATAAACTTTAGGGCCAATGTTTAAATTTAATAGTAATGAAGAACCTATGATCATTGAGGATATAATCATAGAAGCTGCAAGTCTATTCATCATTTTATTTAGTGAATTAATGGGTTCTTTAAGTTCTTTATGTTCTAATTGTATTTTAGCTCGTCCTTGCATTATGCTATTACTGAGTTGAATTATTTTTGAAGGTAGCTTTGAAGTATTATCTGTAAAAGATATTAATTTTATTAGAGATTCATCTAAATTAAAATCTTTTAAGTAAGATTTTCTTTTATTAGCTTTTACAAATGGAATAGCAATACTGAGTATTTGTAAATCAGGAGATAGTTTAGCTATAACGCCTTCAATTATTATAAGTCCGCGGATAAGTAAAGTGAATTCCCTTGGTAATTTAATATTATTGGTTTTAGCTGTATAGAATATCTCCTCTAAAAATACAGAAATTTTAATATTTGAAAGAGAAGCTGATAGGTAGCTTATTAATAGGTAATCTATATCTTCGTATAACTTATTTCTATTTACATACCCTGTTCGTATGCCGATAGTCATTAAGATGGAAATCAATTTTGAAATATCTTCATAAGCTATAGCTTCAACTATATCGTTTAGTGAGGATCTTAGAGATAAAGATAAGTTACCAACTAATCCAAAATCGATATAGCATATTTTATTATCTCTAATTAATAAATTTCCTGGGTGAGGGTCACAATGAAAAAAGCCATCATCAAAAATTTGCTTGAAGTAAGATAAAGCTAATTTCCTACCTATATCATCTAAATCATAATGAGCCTCTTTTAATCTATTCAAATCATTAATTTTTATTGCATTAATTTTCTCTAATGTGATTACTTTTTTTGTGCAAAAATCATGGTATACGCATGGTACGGTGACGAAATTTACATTCTCGTTCAATTCATTGAATTTTTCTATATTTTGAATTTCTATTTCAAAGTTTAATTCCATTTCAGTAGCGTAAAGTAGTTCATCAAGAGCTTCTAAAGGATCGATTAAAGAATCTGTGAATCTAGCTTTGGTTAGTTTTAGAATTTTATAGAGTATAGATATATCAAGGTGCATTTGATCAGCTATGTCAGGTCTTTGAATTTTTACTATAACTTCTTTACCATTTTTCAATACTGCACTATGAACTTGAGATATAGATGCTGAAGCAAGTGGAATTTTTTCAAACGAAAAAAAGATTTCATCAATTGAACAAGTAAATTCTTCAAAAAACACTTTGTTTATATTTTCGTAAGTTTCTTCTTGAACACAATCTTGTAATTTTGATAACTCTTCTATATAGTTTTCTGGAAGTATATCTGGTCTAGTACTAAGAATTTGACCGATTTTTATAAAAGTTGGTCCTAATTCTTCAAAAGCCTTTCTTAAATTTGAAGGAGTGTTATTTTGCTTTTTTAAAGTTGTATCCATTATATATCCAAATCCATGATAAGCTAGAGTTCTAACTATTTGTCTAAATCTTGATACAGATTTTTTATTCATATATACCTCTCAGAAAAAAGCTCTAAGATTAAGGTTTCTTAATCAACAAAAGAAACCTTTCCTAATAGAGCAATTATTGTTTAGTTTCTAACTTTGAAATTCTATCTTCAATTTGTTCTAAATCTGATTTTGTAGCAAAATTCATTTGTGATAGAATTTCTTTTATATCTTCTTTTGTTAAAGGCTTAACCTTTTTAGGTGTCTCTTTTGTTTTATTTGATATAGTTCTTTTTAATTCTTGAGATAAGTCTTTACCTTCATCTATAGTAAGCTTACCTTTCTCAACCATATTATCAATTAATTCATTTGCCTTTTCATAAGTATATGCAGCGGAACCTATTCCGGCTAATAATATATTTTTAAATTCTTCTAACATAAATAATCCTCCAGTATTTTTTATTTATCTATAGAGTATTTACATAATTCAATTATATTATTACTATATTTCATAAAAACAAATATAATGTTAATATATGGTTAATAATTGTGTTTATTTTATGGAATAAATAATCTAATATATATAATTGACTGCTATAATGAGGTTGACAATATCTAAAAATTGCAATAAAATATTAAAGTAACAAAAAAAGTAATTAAATATGCACTCGTAGCTCAGTAGGATAGAGCGTCCCCCTCCTAAGGGGAAGGCCATGGGTTCGATTCCTCTCGGGTGCGCCACAAAAAATAACCAAGAAGAGCTTGGTTATTTTTGTTTTTGTTAAAATAAAAAAATTCGTATTTTTTTTAAAATATAGATAAATGATATAAATTGTTAAGAGAAAGAGAATGATTTTATGGATAAAATATTTATGAAAAAAGCTTTAGAAGAAGCTAAAGAAGCTTTTTTCAAAGGCGAAGTTCCTGTTGGAGCTGTGATAGTAAGAAATAATGAAATAATATCATATGCACATAATTTAAGAGAAACATTGAATGATCCAACGGCACATGCAGAAATACTAGCAATTAGGCAAGCAAGTAAAAAACTAAATAATTGGAGATTGACTGGGTGTGAAATGTATGTAACTTTAGAACCTTGTCCTATGTGTGCAGGAGCGATTTTTCAATCAAGATTAAGAAGAGTAGTTATAGGTACATCCGATATAACTACAGGTAGTTGTGGAAGTATACTTAATATAGTTCAAAATAATTCTTTTAATCACTATGTAGAAATTAACTGGGCTTATAATAAAGAGTGTAGCGATATTATAAGTGAATTTTTTAGAAATAGAAGACATAGGTAGAAATTTGACAGTGGATTGCTGGTTGTATTAAAACAAAATAGGTTTTATTTTGAATAAATTTAAATCTAAATAAAATTTTAATTTAAATTATTAACAATATGTGAAGAAATACTTGAAATTAAATTTTAAAAGTTGTATAATAAAATTATAATATTGGATATAAAACTCGATAAAGGCAAAATTAGTGAAAACTAATGACGCAAAACTACAGGGACTAACATGTTTATACATTATGTCAGCCAGTTGCCGAAGGTTTGAAATTTTACTCATACCTTTTAGGATGGGTATTTTTTTATACATGGGAGGTAAAAAATTACTTATGTTGAAAAATAAAGGAAATAACAACATAATTGTACAAAATGTAATTGAGGCAAATACTTTTTTCAAAAGACTAAAAGGTCTAATGTTTACAAAAGAACTTTCACCTCAATCTGCATTATATATCTATCCCTGTAATGGCATACACACATATTTTATGAACTATACAATAGATGTTTTATATCTTGATATTAATAATATTATTCTTGCAATAGATGAGAATATGAAGCCAGGTAGAATGGGAAAAATCCAAAAAAATGCTGTGGCAGTAGTAGAACTTCTTGGTGGTAAGGTAAAAGACTCTGCAATAGAAGTTGGACAAGCAGTGGAATTCTTATAATTCAAGGAGTCAAATTCTTAGCAAGAGATAAAAACAAAAAATATCAAGGAGGTATTATTATGTTAACGAAAATCAAAAATTTATTTGTTGAAGAACAAGGTCAAGGTATGACAGAGTACGGATTAGTTTTAGGGATTATAGCAGTTGGTGCTATAGCAGGTTTAGTATTACTAAGAGACCAAATCAGTACATTAATAAATAATGTTAAAACTAACTTGACAAATAACACACCAGGAGTAACTACTGAATAGTATACGAACTCATTTAAAGGACCCTACAATAGATGGTAGGGTTCTTTTGTTAAAGGGGTGAGAGAATGTTATTAGATATAATCTTAATCTTAGTTCTAATTATATGTTTTGTAACGGATATGAAGTACCAAAAAATATATAATAAAGTTATTTTTCCAACTCTTATTATAGCTTTATTTCTTCAAGTTATTTTAAATGGATTTAATGGTTTGAAACTATCACTTTTGGGATTTGTAGTAGGTTTTTGTATACTGTTAATACCTTATTTTTTAGGTGGAATAGGAGCTGGTGATGTAAAACTTTTGGCACTTATAGGAGCGATAAAAGGAAGTATATTTGCTTTAAATACTGCTTTATATATGGCAGTAATAGGAGGGATAATAGCACTAATCATAATCCTGTCACATAAAGAATCTAAAGAATGTTTTAAAGGCATGATTGTGTGGATATCTTCAGCGTTTCATGGGATTGGATTTAAACTTGAATTACCAACTACCGCTCTTATGAAGAAGTATCCCTATGGAGTTGCAATTGTAACTGGAGCTTTTATTTGTTTATTCTTTGAAGGAGCGAAAATTATATGAAAAAAAGAAAAGGACAAGCAATGGTGGAGTTAGCTCTTGTGATTCCAATTCTTTTACTTATCCTATGTGCAATTATAGATTTTGGTAGGATCTTATACGCATCTATTCACTTAAATATGATAACTCAAGAAGCGGTAAGAATGGGTGGTTTAGGTAAAAGTGATTATGAAATAGTTGAATTTATAGATCAGAAAGTAGATTTAGTGGATAAAGATAAGATTCAAACAAATATTACTCCAAGTGATTTACAAAGGAGTTCTGGGGACTATGTTACCTTAAATATTACTTATGAAGTTAAATACATAACCCCAATTATTAATATTTTTATTCCTACGCCTTTTGAGATAAATACTCAGTCAACAATACGAGTTGAGTAGGAGGAGTGGTATGTTATTAAATAAATACAGATTAATGAAGGAGGAAAGTGGAAGTTCTATAGTGATATTTTCACTCTTTTTAGTAATTATATTAGGAATAGCTGGGCTTGTAATTGATGGAGGTTATTTATATCAAACTAAGAGTCACTTAAGGAAAACTGCAAATGCTGCCGTTTTATCAGGTGCTCAAGAACTTCCCAATAGTAGTACATCAGTAAATCATGTAGTATTAGATATTTTAAAAGCTCATGATGAAGAAAATAGTCTTAAAGAAATAAATATTCAAACAATAGATAAGTACAAATTATCAATTACTTTAGAAAAGGAAGTACAAATGAATTTCTTAAGACTTTTTAAAATTAATAGCTTAAAAGTGAAAGTATCTTCATCTACAGAACTTGCACCTATGAGCTCAGGAACAGGGGTAGTGCCTCTTGGAATTGATAAAGATATTCCTCTTGAGTTTATGAAGGAATATACCTTAAAAGTTGATTCTGGTGATTCTCAGTATGGAAACTTTGGTATACTAGCCCTTTCAGGTCCTGGAGCAAAGCTTTATGAACAGGATTTAATGTATGGCTATGATGGTGAAATAAAGATCGGAGATATTATAGAGACTCAAACAGGAAATATAGAAGGAAAAACTCGAGATGCAATAAATTATAGAATAAATTCATGTAATCATTTAGTGAATGATTTTAGTCATAGAGATTGTTCAAGAATTGTATTGATTTTAGTTTATGAACCATGTGAATATAAAGGAAATCAATTAAAAGAAGTAAAAGTAACAGGGTTTGCGTATTTTTATATGAAAGAACCAGTAGATAAACATGATTCTTCTATTAAGGGATATTTTATAAGAAGAGCTGGAAGTGGACTTGGAGACGATACAATAATGGATAATGGAGCTTATGTAATAAGACTAACAGAGTAGGTGAAAATATGAAGTCAAGAAATATTTTGATTTTAGCTTTGATAATGGCACTTATTACTACTATTCTTTTTAATCAATACTTAAAGAGTCTAGATGATAAATATAAGAAGAATGAAAATAAAATAAGTGTTGTGGTACCAAGTACTAAAATAAATAAAAATCAAAAGATTACAGCAGAAATGTTACAGTTAAAAGAATTGGATTCTGAATCAGTACATCCTCAAGCTATAAAAAACATTGAAGAAATTCAAGGGAGATATGCTTTAAGCGATATGAAAGAAGGGGAAATTCTTTTTTTAGATAGATTTGTTGATCAGTATGAAGAAGTTGAATTTGTAACAAGAAAAATAAGAGACGGATACAGGGCGGTATCTATAGAGGTTAATTTTGTAGAATCAGTATCAAATTTAATTGATCCAGAAAATTTTGTAGATATTATTTTCAGTGAACCAATAATGCAGGATGGAAAGTTAGTGAGAATTGATACTGAAATAATACTTGAGGATATTAGAGTTTTAGCTGTGGGAAAAAGGCTAAAAGAAAAAGATACGAAAATTAGTGATTTAAGTGAAACAAATGGAGCTAATGAAGTAGCAAATAATGTTGAATATGTATCTGTAACCTTGGAATTACAACCAAATGACATAGTTAAACTTGTGAATTGTGATAAAAGAGGAGATATAAATCTTATTCTTAGAAGTGAAATATTTCCATAAATGAAATTGATTTTTTTAGTGAGAGGAGGTAGAGTCTATGAATCAAATTGAGCATGATGCAACTGGAAAGTCTAAAGGAGAAATGATAGTTTTTGCTAGTGCAAAAGGAGGCGTAGGTAAAACAGTTATTTCTGTAAATACATCTGTTGCAATTGCCCAAAAGGGCTTTACAACCTGTATTCTTGATGGCGATTTTCAATTTGGAGATGTAAATTTGGCAATGGATATCCAACCAAAACTCACTATAAGTGATTTAGTACAAGATATAAAATCCTTGAATGGGAATATATTGTCAAATTATCTTCAAAATCATGAAAGTGGAGTGAAAATTTTATCAGCTCCTTTAAAACCAGAATATGCGGATTTAATAACTCCACTTGTAATAGAAACAGTATGTAACACAATTATTAAACAGAATAGATATCTAATTGTTGATCTAGGTCCTGGCCTTCCAGAACATAATATCAACTTTTTAGAAAAAGCTGATAAAATTTTTTTGGTAACAGATTTAGAGATGGCATCGTTAAAAAACACAAAATTGATGTTAAAAACACTAGGGGCTTTAGAACTAAAGGAAAAAACAAAAGTTGTTGTAAATAGAGGAGATATGGAAAGTGTAATTAAATTTAGAGATGTTAGAGGTATTCTTGGAATTGATGATTTGTTTTTCATCTCAGATAATTTTAAAGTTGTTTCAAAATCTTTGAACATTGGAACACCTTTTGTAATCAAAAAGCCTAATGAGAAGATTTCCTATGAGATAAATAATTTTGCAAGCCAAATTCATGGAGGGAAAAAAAGTCGCAAGAGAAGAAAAAGGAAAAATAATAAAGGGTTCTTTAGTTTTTTTAATAAATAGAGAGGGTTTAGGAGGAGAACTATGGGATTAATTGATAAGATTAATACTAAAAAGAAACAAAAAGATCATAATGTAGATACAAAAATAAAAGAAAGTTATAATAATACATTATATATAGAAAAGGATATTACTCCTACCCAGAAGATAATTTATACACCTACAGGAAAAGAGCAGGAACTGAAAAATAAAATACAAAAGAAGATAATGAATGAATTTAAAAGTGAAGATGTTGATAAAATATTAGAGCAAATAGATACAATTGCTTTTGAAATTATAAAAAAGGACGGAGAACATTTTAGTGATATTGATAGAAATGGTGTTGTTCAAGAAATAATAAATGACTTAACTGGGTTCGGACCAATAAATCCTCTTTTAAAAGATCCTGAGGTTAGTGAAGTTATGGTTAATGGGCCACATAGTATATATGTTGAAAGAAATGGAAAAATTCAATTGACAGATGTGCAATTTAGAGATGATGAACATGTTATGCATATAATTGATAAAATTGTATCCCCACTTGGACGAAGAATAGATGAAAGTAGTCCTATGGTTGATGCAAGACTTCCAGATGGATCTAGGGTAAACGCTATAATTCCGCCACTTGCATTAAATGGACCAACGGTAACTATTAGAAAATTTTCAAAGGATCCTTTTAAAATAGAAGATTTAATAAGGTTTGGAACTTTAACTAATGATATGGCAGTTTTTATAGATGCTTGTGTTAAGGTACGATTAAATATTTTTATAAGTGGGGGTACAGGCTCGGGAAAAACAACTACTCTAAATGTTTTATCATCTTTTATACCTAATGATGAAAGAATAATAACAATAGAAGATGCAGCAGAACTTCAACTTTCTCAAGATCATGTTATTTCATTAGAATCAAGACCTCCAAACATTGAGGGAAAAGGTGCTGTTATGATACGAGATCTTGTTAAAAATTCTCTAAGAATGAGACCAGAGAGAATTGTTATTGGAGAGGTCCGTGGGGGAGAAGCTTTAGATATGCTTCAAGCTATGAATACAGGACATGATGGGTCTTTGGCAACGGGACATGCTAATAGTCCGAGAGATATGATTGCACGTCTTGAAACAATGGTTTTAATGGCAGGTATGGAGTTACCAATAAAAGCAATTAGGCAACAAATCTCAGGTGCAATAGATTTAATTATACAGCAAGCAAGATTGAAGGATGGTTCAAGAAGGATAATAAATATAACGGAAGTTCAAGGCCTTGAGGGAGATATAGTTGTACTTCAAGATATATTTACTTTTAAACAATCTGGAATAGATGAGAATGGTAAAATAATCGGAAAAATGGTTTCTACTGGAATTAGACCAAAATTCTATGATAGATTTGAAACGTTAGGTATAAATATTCCTGATTCTATATTTAAGATAGAGGAGTGGTAAGTATCAGAACACTAATGTTGTTATTCTCATTTTTATTTTGTTTTTTATTATTTATGTCAATATTTTATTGTTTCATTTTATCTGATAAGAAAATGAAAAAAAGAATAGATTATTATTTCAATATCGATAAAACTAATAGAAAAAGAAAAAAGAAAAGATCTAAAATAAGATTAAATAAAAGTAGTTTAAAAAGGCTTAATGAAATTATTTCAGAAAAACTAGCTAATTCAAATGATGAGAAAATTGATCTGATGATAAGAAGTGCAGGTTTAAGAATTAATCCAGAGGAATATGTAATGATTAGATGGGTGTTTGTAGCAGTTGGTGGAGGAATTTTATATTTTGCATTTGGTAATTTGATATTTTTATTTATTGGAGGAATCGTAGGGTATTTATTACCTAATAGATGGTTAAAAGGAATGATTAGAAAAAGAATTGAAAAGTTTAACAAAGAATTACCTGATATGATTAATATAGTAATAGGGTCTTTAAAATCTGGGTACAGTTTTCCGCAAGCTTTAAAAACTGTTGTAGAGGAATGTGAACCTCCTATTAAAGAAGAAATAGGATTATTATTGAAGGAAATGAGTTATGGAGTAACAATTGATAGTGCATTGAATAACTTATGTAAAAGAATGCCAAGTAATGATCTTGAATTAATGGTACAAGCTATACTAATACAAAGACAGGTAGGTGGAAATCTAGCTGGTGTTCTTCAGATAATTGTAAACACTATAAGAGAAAGAATAAGAATACAGGGTCAGGTAAAAAGCTTAACCTCTCAAGGACGGTTGTCAGGAAGGGTAATTGGTGCTTTACCTATTATACTTGGATTCATGATTTATTTGATGAATCCAGAGTATATATCACTTTTATTTACTAACACTTTAGGAAAAATTCTTATATTTATATGCATTATATCTGGAGTAATTGGTTTTATCTTAATAAATAAGTTAACTAAGATTGAGGTGTAAGTTATGTTAGTGATTTCTTTTTTATTAACAATAACGTTAATTTCTTTATTTATAGTTGTCAAAATTTTTGAACCTAAGTTTAAAACAAAAGAAAGAATAGATGTTTTTGTAAACACTGAGAAGATAGAAATAAAAAGACAAGAGAATAATAAACAAAAGTCTTCTAAAAACGGATATATTTATAGTTTTATAAAAAAGTCTAAAGGATATTTTGGTAATAAGATTTCTTCTGAAAAAGAGGATCTATTAGAGAAAAAACTTTTACAAGCGGGTAAACCTTTTGGGATGACTCCAGTTGATTATCAAATCTTCAAGATTGTAATAAGAATTGCTCTACCAGTATTATTTGCTATATACGGAAAGTTATTAGGAGCAGATTTTATTGCAATGCTCTTCCTTTTTTTTGTTGGCTTTGGATTTTCAATAATAATCCCAGATTACTATATAAACCAAAAAATCAAACAAAGATATAGACAATCTATCAGAGAACTTCCAGATTTTCTTGATATTTTAACTGTTTGCCTTGAAGCAGGATTGGGCTTTGATGGAGCATTAAGTAAAGTTATATCTAAGAAAGATGGTGTGTTATCTACAGAATTTCACATTTGTTTAGAAGAAATTCGTCTAGGAAAAACAAGAAAAGAAGCACTATCAGGTGTTAAAGAACGTCTTCAGTTTGATGAATTAAAATCATTAATTAATAGCATACTTCAAGCAGAAAAACTTGGGATAAGCATTGTGAAAATTTTTAGAGTTAGATCTCAGGAAGAAAGAGAAAAAAGAAAGCAGCGGGCAGAAGAAGAGGCAATGAAGGCACCAATAAAAATATTATTTCCTCTTGTATTATTTATATTTCCTAGTATATTCATTGTTTTGTTAGGTCCTGCGATTATACAGCTCATAAATGAATTTGGTAAATAAAATTATCCTAAAATTTACAAGTAATTGATATAAATATTTCTTATTTATGAATAATATTTACAAAAAACTATATAATACATTATAGTTTTATTGATATTTCTATTGCAATAAATCACAGTAGATAGTATAATTATTTTTGCTGACAATAAAATTATGAATATGGAGAGATGTCCGAGCGGCTTAAGGAGCACGCCTGGAACGCGTGTGTAGGGGAAACTCTACCGAGGGTTCAAATCCCTCTTTCTCCGCCATAGTCGTGCTAGACGGGAAGTCAGCGGTGTCCTGTAACCTGCAATCCGCTATAGCAGGGTTTAATTCCTCGTTTAGGCTTTAATTAATGTGGTCTGCCTTATATAAGTGGTGTTGAGAGCTGGGCCTCACGCAACGGAAACTCATGAACCTCGTCAGATCCGGAAGGAAGCAGCGATAAGTGAGACCTTCCGTGTGCCGTGAGTCAACCTGGTTTGAGCTAACTGTATAAGTAACGCACATTGATTATTGTCAACACGAGGTGCACGACTTTAAATTGTTAGTAAAAGTCTAAAGTTTATCTTTAGGCTTTTTTGTTCTATTAGGATACTTTCACAAAAGGGAATACATAATAATATAAAAATTTATAATTAATTTTTTTGTTGTAAAACAATATGAATTGTGAAGGTTCAACTGAATTATGGTATAATAAAAACTGATACATTTAATAAGTACCCAAATTATTTTGGGATTTAATAGTTAGATTAGAGGTGTTTAATTTGGCTTACACTGCGCTATATAGAGAATGGAGACCTAAAACCTTCGACGATGTAGTTGGTCAATCGCATGTTACTGTGACACTAAAAAACCAAGTTAATAATAATAGGATAGCACATGCTTATCTTTTATGCGGCACTAGAGGAACAGGAAAGACATCAACTGCTAAAATACTTGCCAAAGCAGTTAATTGTTTGAATCCTCAAGAAGGGGAACCTTGTAACCAATGTGATATGTGTAAAAAAATTAATGCAGGAATCGCTATAGATGTTATAGAAATTGATGCTGCATCACACAATAAAGTTGAGCATATAAGAGATATTATTGACGAAGTTAAGTATCCACCAAGAGAAGGACGACATAAAGTATATATATTAGATGAGGCCCATATGTTAACATCAGGGGCTGTTAATGCATTTTTAAAAACACTTGAGGAGCCACCTGAATATGTTATTTTTATACTAGCAACTACTGATCCACAAAAGCTGCCTATAACTATATTGTCTAGATGTCAAAGATTTGATTTTAAGAGAATAAAAAGTGATGATATTTTTGAAAGATTGCTGAGAATAACAAAAGATCAAGGAGCACTTGCTGAAGATAAGAGTTTAAAGCTTGTAGCAAGGATGTCTGATGGAGCAATGAGAGATGCTTTGAGCATATTAGATCAGGCAATTTCAATGGGAAATGGCAATATCGAATATAATCAAATTATTAGTATGCTGGGATTAGTTACAAATGAAAATTTATTAAATTTGGCAGAAGCTATTATGCAAAAAGATATAGAAAAATCATTATTACTTATAGATGACGTAGTATTAAGTGGTAAAGACATAAACTTATTTGTAAAAGATATGATACAGCATTTTAGAAATATACTTATAGTAAAAGTGAGTAAAAATCCAGAAGAAGTTTTGGATATGTCAAGTGAAAATATACTATTGATAAATAATCAATCAAGAAAAGCTCATATAGAAGAAATAATGAGATATATAAGAATTTTACAAGAAGCTGAAAATCAATCTAAATGGAGTAAACAAGGGAGAATATATTTGGAACTTGCAATTATAAAAATGTGTAAGTTAGAATATGATACTTCAAATGAAATTCTTTTATCAAGAATAACCAAACTAGAAAGAATTATAAGAGAAGGAAAAATAAATATTAAACAAACTGATAGTAAGGTAGATAGTACTAATACTAATAGTGCGGTAGGTAATAGCATAGAAAATAAAAGAGGAAGTATTATTAATAAAGAAAGTATAGTAGTAGATGAACAAAATGAAGTTAAAGGTGAAATAAATACCGATTCAAAATTAACTGTATCACATATACATAAGGCTTGGAAAGATATAATGGATATCATTAAAGCTAGAAGACATATGGTTATTTATGCTTCTCTTATTACGGGAACAATAGAAAATTGTGAAAATGGAGTAATTGAAATAAAATATGATGAACAGTACTCATTTAATAAGAAAAGATTAGAAAAAGACGATAACAGAAAAATAGTTGAAAAAATCTTTAGTGAAGCACTAAAAGAAAAAGTAAGAATAATATATACTATAGATAAAAAAAATATTGATGTCAATCCAGAGCTTCAAATGATTAAAAATGCTTTTGGAGAAGATTTTGTTGAAATAATTGATGAATAAAAAAGTAAATGGTAAAACATTTAAATATTAAAACTAATTAATACTTAGGAGGTATAAAAATGGCTAAAGGCGGTTTCCCAGGAATGGGTGGAATGAACATGAATAAATTAATGAAACAAGCGCAGAAGATGCAACAAGATATGGAAAAAATGCAACATGAATTAGAAGAAAAAGAATTTGAAGCATCTGCAGGTGGTGGTGCTGTAAAAGTAACAGCTAATGGGAAAAAAGAAATAGTTGATATAGAAATACAACCAGACGTAGTAGACCCAGATGATGTTGAAATGCTTCAAGATTTAATAATAACAGCTTGCAATGCGGTATTACAAAAAGCTGACGAAGAAACTGCATCAGGAATGAAAAAAATCACAGGTGGAATGAACATGCCAGGAATGTTCTAGATTATATGGGGTGAAGCAATGGATTTTTATCCAATAGCAATTGAAAAACTTATTGAAGAATTTGCAAAATTACCTGGGATAGGATATAAAACAGCACAAAGACTTACACTACATGTTCTCAATCTACCTAGAGAAGAAGTTGTAGGATTTGCTGATGCATTAGTAAAAGCAAGGGGAACTATTAAATATTGTTCTGTATGTGGAAATTATACTGATACAGATCCTTGCTCAATTTGTTCTAATCCTAATAGGGATAATAGTACTATATGTGTTATTGAACAGCCCAAAGATATTATCTCGATGGAAAAAATAAGAGAATATAATGGTTTATATCATGTATTACATGGGGTAATATCACCAATGATGGGTAAAGGGCCTGATGATATCAATTTGAAAGAATTGATTAGAAGACTAAATAGTGAGATAAAAGAAATTATAATTGCTACAAATCCAAATGTTGAAGGTGAAGCAACTGCTATGTATATGTCTAAAATTTTAAAACCATTTGGTGTTAAGGTAACCAGGATTGCTCATGGTATACCAGTTGGGGGAGATTTAGAATATGCAGATGAAGTTACGTTAGCAAAAGCACTAGAAGGTAGAACAGAATTATAAATATAATAATATATGGTATAAATCTCCATTGAAATGTCTATAAATATAAATAGATATTAAATGGAGGTTTTTTTATGGAAAAAAGAATTGAGAGTTATTGTGACCAAGATCATGAATTTAGACAGACAAATGATTTAATACAAGCTATACAGAATGCTAAAGAGGAATGGGAATGTGCAAGATCATGTTTTGATTACGTTCATGATGAATTGTTAATAGATTATGCAATATTTAAAGAAAGAGCAACAAGAGCAAAATATACATACTTATTAAGAATAGCAAAAGAAAGAAATATAAAAGTTAAATTAACTTTTAAGTAATTTCATTAAATTGTAATATAATGATTTATAATCTGTGATAATATAATACTATAAATTATTATAGGGAGGATTAAGTATGCAATATTTCGTTTTCTTTATAGTTGGACTAGTTTTGTTATTTCTTATAGCTAAAATTATAGCACTACCATTTAAAATATTATGGAAATTAATTGTGAATGCTATTCTTGGTGGAGTGTTTTTAGTTGTATTTAATATTCTTGGAGGATTTTTCAATATTACACTTGCAATTAATATTTGGACTGCATTAATTGCTGGATTCTTTGGAATACCAGGAATAATATTTCTGTTAGTATTTAAGTTTATATTATAATCCTCATATTACATGAGGATTATAATATTATGTACTTTGATATCATCAATTAAATATTGTACTATCGTCGATTTAAAGTATTTTCACAATAAGTTCAATTACTACAGATCTTTTTAAGTTATCCTCACTTCTAAATATAACAATCCCTACAAAATTAATTCATTACGAAATTAAATTTTTAAGTTCCTTTAATCATATTTTATTGAGAATGCTATTTATTATTTTTAGAAATACTAATATTTTTAGGATTAATATTGTAAATATAACTACATCTATAATATTAACCCAGAGCACTTGTGTATAAATATACAAAACAAAATAGGTGTTTAAGGCGAAAAAATAAGGATAAATAGCTATTTACAAATGATTTAAAAATGATTATACTATATTTAAGGAAAAATATGATTATATATTAATTAAATATGAATAAATATGTAAAATGTGATATTGTAAGTATAAGTTGAATAAGGGGGAATTTAATTGTTTACAAGAGGTGAAGATAAAAATATGGATAAAGCAAAAATATTAATACAAGCATTACCATATATCCAGAAGTTTAATGGAAAAACAATAATAATAAAATATGGTGGAAATGCAATGATAAATGAGAAACTACAAAAGGATGTAATAAATGATATTGTTTTGCTGAACTGTGTGGGTGTAAAAGTAGTGGTTGTTCATGGGGGTGGACCAGCTATTAATGAAACATTACAAAAGATAGGAAAACAGAGCGAGTTTGTAAATGGTCTAAGAATTACTGATGAGGAGACGATGAATGTAGTTCAAATGGTTCTAGCTGGAAAAGTGAATAAAGATATTGTTTCGCATATTGTCAAAAGCGGTGGAAATGCTTTAGGATTGTGTGGAGTTGATGCAAACTTGCTAAAAGCTAAAAAATTATTAAAAGAAGGATTAGATCTTGGGTTTGTAGGAGAAATCAGTGAAGTAAATGAAAAAGTGATTGAAGATTGTTTGGATAGAGGATACATTCCTGTTATTTCAACAGTTGCGTTAAATGAATCAGATGGAAAGGTATATAATATAAATGCGGATTATGCTGCTTCAAAAATTGCATTAAAACTTAAAGCTGAAAAATTAATGCTTTTAACTGACGTCCCAGGAATATTGAAAGACATAGAAGATATTAGTAGCCTCATTTCTGTACTAGATGTAGAAGATGTTCCAGAATTAATAGAAGACAAAATAATTGATGGTGGGATGATACCTAAAGTAGAGTGTTGTATTGAAGCAGTGAAGGGTGGAGTTAAGAGGACTCATATCATAGATGGGAGAACACCACATTCAATACTACTAGAGATTTTTTCAGATAATGGTGTTGGAACTATGATTCTTGAAAAAGATAAAAAGAACAAATAATAGGTATAATTTATAATGAAAAGGTTAAAAATATCTTTGTATTAGCTCAATCCATAAAAAAACTAATCCAGGAGTGTCTATATAAGTAAAATTAAGAAATAATGAATAAATAGAAGTATTATGAGCATGATATGTTGTGAGCAGTTATGAATAGAAAATATAATATAACTGGATTTGATAAGATATTCCTTGTCGCCAAGAGAAACCGAGAAAACGGTCGAAAGAAAAAATGAAAAACTCTTGACAACAAGAAATAAAAGTGTTAAACTAAATTAGCTGTCGAAAAAACAGCAAAACAGTTTAACAGATTTGATCTTTGAAAATTAAACAGAGAATGATAATAAATGCCAGTCAATGAATTTAAGTAATGAGTAAATGATTGAACTTTTCAAATTGAGAGTTTGATCCTGGCTCAGGACGAACGCT
>NZ_BAABMF010000031.1:0-33246 GCF_050402865.1 Clostridium sediminicola | reverse complement strand
ACTTGCAAGTTTAATCGATATATCAACAGCAAATAACACTATTGCAATAGTATCAGCTGGTCCTTTGGCAAAAGACATAACAAAGGAATATGATATAGATCCAAGAAGAACAGCAAGTTTACTTGATATTTTTGCATCAGCATTTCAAGGAATAGTTCCTTATGGTGGACAAATATTAGTTGCAGCAGGATTAGCAAAATTATCTCCAGTTGAATTAGTTCCATATAGTATATATTCAATGTTAATGATTGTGTTTGGAATACTAGCAATAGCATTAGGAATTCCAAACTTTAAAAGAAAAGTAGATAAAAGGTAGATTTATCATAAAGGAAATTAAATGAGCCCATTAGAGCAAGTGATTCTAATGGGTTTTTCTTATTTAGTATAATCTAGCTTTACATTTATTTCAAAACACTATCTATTGTAAACGAGTATTCATAGTTTCTATTTGCATAAAGTGTGAAATCTGGATGAGTTTTAGCTTGCCAGCTATCGTCTCCTCCTACACCCATTTGCTTGTAATTCACTCGTACTACAACTTTATCTATTTTAGGAAGTTTATAAGGGTGATCATATTTTTCTAATTCATGAGGTGTATAAGGGAGGGCATTAATCTCTAAAGTAGACTCACCACTAAACACTATACCTCTATTATTATCATCTTTTACTTCCATGTATCGAACATCAACTTTATTTCCACATTCTTGTGGTGCTAAATATTGTACGAATTGATTTTCAACTTTTCCTTTATATATACCAATTTTTGCACCGGTTTTCTTATCCCAATAGCTTTCATGAGGTCCTCTACCATACCATTTTAGATTTGAATATGTTTTGTCTAATATAAACATCATGCCAATCTCAGGGATCTCAGGAAGTTCGTTACCAGGAGTTAGAGATAACGAAATTTTAATTTTTCCTTTAATATCAATAATATTTTTTACTTTTATGAATGAACTAGTTCCTTTAAGAAAGTATTCAGAAATTATGATTACTTTTTCTTCAGAATCCTTAACTGATAGTGCTATAAGTTCTCTGTTACTACCCTCATTTTTCCAAATAGCACATCTTTGCGGAAGGTTATTTCCTTTATCATTATCAATTGATGCTCTCCAGAAATTAACTTTGGGAGCTTCTTTAATTAGTTCTAATCCCTTTGCATAATAAGATATTAAATCTCCTGTTGCAGTACTATATTTAACTGTAAAATCTTCTCCACTAACTATTAATAGGTTATTCTCTTCAACTAATATTAATGCTTTATCTTCGATGACATCGTTTTTCTTAACTTCATCTTTAATTTTTATAGTAGGTAATATAAATTGCTCAAAAGCTATTTCATGACCACTTTTACACCAAATTGTAGCTTTTTTCATAGAACAACTTATCGTTAGAACATATTCATCTGTAGTTTTTACTTTTTTATCAAAGCTATATGGAATTTGGATTACTTTTTCACTTAAAGGTTCCAATTCCATTAAAACATGTCCATTAGCTATTTCAAGTCCATTATTTGCTATACTCCATATAAAGTTGAAGTTATTTAAATTTGTAAAAAGAAATTTGTTTTTTACATTTATTTTTAGATTTAAAATATCTTCCTCTTTAAAAGCTATATTTTGATAGCACTTTTTTACTTCATAAATCTTAGGGCTTACTTTTCTATCAGCAAATATTAATCCATTTCCGCAGAAGTTGCCGTCATTAGGTGTATCTCCAAAATCCCCACCATATGCCATGTACTCAATACCATCTTCAGTTTGTGTTTTTATAGCCTGATCTATCCAATCCCAGATAAATCCACCTTGGAGAACAGGATATTTGTCAAATTGTTCGGTATATTTGTATAGATTACCGCAGGAGTTACCCATTGCATGAGCATATTCGCAAAGAATAAATGGTTTCTTTACATTTTTTAATGCGTAATTTTCATTGTAATCTGGAGTAGTATACATTGTGCTTTCAATATCTGTACATGCTTCTGATTCTCTATAGTGAAAAATGCCTTCATAGTGTACTAGCCTTGAAGAATCTTTCTCCTTTATAAAATTATACATTTTTAAAAAATTATCTCCTCCGAAAGATTCATTACCTAAGGACCAAATGACTATTGAAGGGTGGTTTTTATCTCGTTCTACCATAGAATTACATCTATCTAATAGAGCAGGAGTCCATTCTTTTTTGTTTCCTGGTACTGTTTCGCATAGTCCAATCTGGCCATATTCCCAGGACCCATGAGTTTCTAAATTATTTTCATCAATAACGTATAATCCATATTTATCACATAAATCATACCATAAAGGCTGATTAGGATAGTGTGATGTTCTCACTGAGTTTATATTATATTGCTTCATAAGCAAGATATCTTGGAGCATTTCATTATATCCAATGGATCTACCCTTAGCACAAGAAAATTCATGTCTATTTACGCCTTTGAAGACTATTCTTTTACCATTAATAAGCATAAGTCCATCTTTTAATTCAAATTTTCTAAAACCAACTTTTGAGCTTATAGTTTCAATTATTTTGCCATCTACTTTTAGAGATAATACTAATGTGTATAAGTTTGGTATTTCAGCACTCCATTTTTTTGGTGCATCAACCTTCTTTGATACCTTAAAATTAATAGTGTCTATATTACCTATATCTAAATCATAAATTAAAGTTTCATCAAAAATCATATTATTTTTTTTGTCATAAAGCATTGCTTCAAAAACTAAGTTATCACAATCGTTTTCAAAATAGTTTTCTACTTCTACATCTATTTTTATTTCTCCATTTTCATAGTTGTCATCTAAAGTTGTAAGTGCAAAGAAGTCATAGATATGGAAATCAGCAGTAGAATACAGATAAACATCTCTAAAAATCCCGCTCATTCTCCAAAAATCCTGGTCTTCCAACCAACTTGCGTCGCTCCATCTATAAACCTCAACAGCTAATTTATTTTTACCTTTTTTCAAGTAAGGTGTTAAATCAAATTCAGATGGCGTAAAACTATCTTGACCAAATCCTACAAATTCTCCATTAATCCAAAGATAAAAAGCCGATTCAACTCCTTGAAAGCTTATATGAATAGGGTTACCATGCCAATTACTTGGAACTTCAAAATTTTTAACATATTGACCTACTGAATTATATTTTATTGGTGCATAAGGCGGTTTTAAATTTTCGTGCCCGACCCACGGATAAGTAACATTAGTATATTGAGGAATACCGTATCCTTCTAATTGCCAATGAGAAGGTACTTTTATTTCATTCCATTTACTTGTATTAAAATCTTCATTGTAAAATTCTTTATTTCTTTTTTCGATGTCATCCGAATAACTAAATTTCCATTGTCCGTTCAAACACATATAATGCTTAGATTTCTTTGCATTACCCTCTAAAGCTTCATCAATTGAATCATAAGGCATAAGTGAAGCATGGGCTTTCATTCTATTGACTTGAAAAATTTCAGGATTGTTGTTCCATTCAGGATAACCATTTTTGGGTGCTACATATTTAAATTTTTTTACCATATTATCTCTCCTAAAATTTGCGGAAAGCTTACTTTTTAAATAATCTTAATAGTAGGTAAATTAGTTATAACTTAAAATTATAAAATGTAAACTTGTTCGTTATTTATAAATATATTAATATTATATTTTATACAGTATTATATTAATAGAGAAATATTTATTTAATTATGTAGTAAATTGATTTAAGAAAACTCAAAATTGAGAGACTTATATGGATTGTAAATGTTCAAACATATTGAAATTAAAGAGCTTAATATTGATATAAAAACAACCCAGCATAAATGCTGAGTTGAAGTATTTTAGATTAATAAAGGATTACATTGTCCAAACATCCGTATTAGTTGTAGAAATAGCAGTTGCACCTGCATTTAATGCAGCAATAGCATCTTCTTTGTCACAAACTAACCCACCAGCAATTACAGGTACTTTAACCTTATCCATTACCCATCCAATTACTTTTGGCATACAACCTGGTAAAATTTCAATACAATCAGGTTGAGATTGAGCAATTAGCTTAGTTAGATTGTGAAAAGACATTGAATCAACAAGGAAAAACCTATGTATCGCATAAATACCATGTGTTTTTGCTGATTTAATCATATGTGCTTTAGTACTAATAATGCCATCAGCTTCAGTGTGCTTTTTTACAAAATCAATAACAACATCTTTATGAGAAGATCCTTCTAACAAGTCTACATGTATAAAGGCTAGTTTGTTAGAATCTTTCACCTTCTTAACTATATCGCCTATGTTTACAATATTTCCGTAAAGTATAAAAACAATAGTACATTCAGACTCAATTACTTTATTCAATCCTTCATCATTTTTAACACAAGCTACAATAGGGTTTTCTTCTAATGATTCCAAAAACTTTCCGGCCATGGTATCCTCCTATAATCTTTTTTATGGAATATTTATAATATTACGTCATATTATACAGCATTATATTATAAAAATAAAGTCCTTAATTGTATTCAGAACTAGAAGCTTAATATTCAGAAATCATCAGAAAATATTTACGAATAGGAAAAAAACTATTGACAATGAATGAAAACGATTATATACTTAACTTAGTTACTAGAGTATAGAGGAAAGTAACTTCCTAGCGGGAGTATACTTTTCTCTATTTTTTTTGGTTGCATGGAAACATTTTGTATTAAAACATATTAATATAAAAAAAGATATAAAAAGTATAAAAAGAGGAGGTAACAAAATGAATATTACAGACTTTTCAATGGATTTCTTTTCTTTAAAAGGTAAAAATGCAATTGTAACGGGTGGAAATACTGGTTTAGGACAGGCTTTTGCTTTAGCTTTAGCAAAAGGTGGAGCTAATATATTTGTTCCAAGCATTATGGAGGATGATGGAACAACGAAAGAGTTAATTGAAAATGAAGGCGTTAAAATGGAATTTATGAAAGTTGACATAACAGAGAAGGACGCACCTAAGAGAATAATTGAAGGTTGTGTAGAAACTTTTGGCTCAGTAGATATACTAGTAAATAGCGCAGGTATTTGTAAAATTGCTTCTGTACTAGAATTTGGAAGAGATGAATGGGACCCAATGATAAGTGTTAACTTAACTGCAGCTTTTGAATTAAGCCATGAAGCAGCTAAATATATGATTCCACAAAGAAGTGGAAAAATTATAAATATTTGTTCGTTGTTCTCTTTCCTTGGTGGACAATGGTCTCCAGCATATGCAGCAACTAAACATGGACTTGCAGGATTCACAAAGGCGTATTGTGATGAACTAGGGCAATATAACATTCAAGTAAATGGTATTGCACCAGGCTATTATGCAACGGATATAACGTTAAAGACAAGAAGTAATCCAGAAACAAATCAAAGAGTACTTGATCATATTGCTGCTGACCGTTGGGGAGAAACAATGGACTTAATGGGAACTACAGTATTCTTAGCAAGCAGAGCTTCTGATTATGTCAATGGTCATATATTAGCTGTTGATGGTGGTTACTTAGTGAGATAAAACAGTGTACAGTACACATTTAACAGAAAGGTTGTTGAAGTATGATGACAAAAAAATATATTATTGGTGTTGATGGTGGCTCCCAAAGTTCAAAAGTTGTAATTTTTGACCTTGAAGGAAATATTATTTGCGAAGGCAAGCAGAAACTAAAGCCTATGCATTTAGCAGAACCAACAGTTGTAGAGCACCCTGATGATGATTTGTGGGATTCAATTGTAGTTGCTAGTAAAGAAGCTATGGAACGTTTCCCAGGAAATGTTGAAGATATAGTTGGTTTAGGATTATGTACTATTCGTTTTTGTAGATGTTTATTAAAAGTAGATGGAACTTTGGCACAACCTGCTATGAGTTGGATGGATGCAAGAGTTTCTAGACCTCATGAGGAAGATAATCCAGAAGTGGCATATGTTACTACTACATCAGGTTACATTACTCATAGGTTTACTGGAGAATTTAATGATACAGCAGCAAATTACCAAGGGGTATGGCCAATGGATACGGATACATGGCAATGGCTTGAAGATGATGAAGAGTTCAATAAATTTAATATTAGAAGAGATATGCTTTTTAATTTACAAATGCCAGGGTCTATTTTGGGTCATGTAACTGAAAGTGTGTTTAAGGCTACGGGAATACCAGCTGGTATTCCAGTTGTGGCAACAGCTAACGACAAAGCAGTTGAAGCTTTAGGAGCAGGTGTTTTATCAGAAAAAACTGCACTAGTTTCTTTAGGTACATACATAGCTTCTATGATTCATGGACATGATAATCCAAAGGGAACAAGTAATTTTTGGACTAACTTTGCCTCAACTCCTAACAATTATCTATACGAAAGCTTTGGAATCAGAAGAGGTATGTGGACAGTTAGTTGGTTCAAAGACCTATTAGGTGATGATATTGTAAAAAAAGCAGAAGAACAAGGGATACCTCCAGAAGAATTATTAAACAGAGAAGCTTCAGATGTTCTAGCAGGTAGTGATGGGTTAATGACAATTCTAGATTGGTTGGCGTCACCAAGCGAACCTTACAAAAAAGGTTTAATGATAGGCTTTGATGGACGTCACAAAAGAGCTCATATGTATCGTTCTATTTTAGAAGGAATTGCTTTGACTATGAAAAATCATGTTGATGCAATGTGTGGTGAATTAGGAATAGAACTAGAGAATATAGCTGTTTCTGGTGGGGGTTCGAATAGTGATTTGTTTATGCAAATATTTGCAGACGTATTTGGATTAGAAGCTAGGAGAAATGTTGTGAATGGTTCAGCAAGTTTAGGATCAGCAATTTGCGTTGCAGTAGCAATAGGAGTGTACAAAGACTATGAAGAAGCTATTGAAAAAATGGTAAAGGTAAGAGATGTATTCTATCCTAATAAAGATAATACTGAACTATATAATAGAATGAACGAAGAAGTATATAAGAATATCACTATTCATACTGACGAAGTGTTAAAAAATTCTTATCCTATTTTCGAGTAATTTATAACATATTATCTAAATAAATGAATTTATACAAAATGATGAAAATTCATTGACTTATTTCATTATAAATTGTATACTATAGGTAGTTACTAGAGCAGAGAGAAAAGTAACTTCCAATTGGAAGGTTACTTTTCTCTCTTTTTTTTGTGTAAAAATTTGAGAATTGAATGTTATCATATATAGAAATTTAGCTAAATTCATTTTATATATCAATTATCATTATTAATTTAGATTATGGAAGGTGGAGTGTAAATTATGGTTTTAAGTAGAGAACAAATTGTAGAAGATTTAAAAAGAATTCTAACTGAAGAGAGAGTTATAACTGACAAAGAAGTTTTAAAGAGAAGTAGTCATGACCGTTTTAGAAAATTACAAGATATATATGATATTTTTGAAATGCCAATCCCTGCAGCTGTTGTAAAAGTAAGAAGTACAGAAGAAGTATCACAAATTTTAAAATATATGAATGAAAATAAAATAAATGTTGTACCAAGAACTGGTGCATCTGCAACAGAAGGTGGATTAGAAACTGCTGTTGAAAATTCAGTTGTTGTAGATGGTTCTGAAATGAACGAAATAATAAAAATAGACAAGTATAATATGCAAGCAACTGTACAATGTGGTGTTCCACTAGAAGTTCTTGAAGAAAAATTACGTAAAGAAGGATTAACAACAGGACATTCTCCACAATCAAAACCTCTTGCACAATTTGGTGGACTTGTTGCAACTAGAAGTATTGGACAATTCTCAACTTTATACGGTGCAATTGAAGACATGGTAGTTGGACTTGAAGCAGTTTTTCCTAATGGACAAATTACTAGAATCAAAAATGTATCAAGACGTGCCTGTGGGCCAGATATAAGACATATAATCATCGGGAATGAAGGAGCTCTTTGCTATATAACAGAAGTTACAGTTAAAATATTTAAGTATCGTCCAGAAAATATATTATTCTATGGGTATACTTTAGATAATATGGAAACTGGTTTTGAAGTTTTACGTGAGGTTATGGTAGAGGGGTACAAACCATCTGTTGCTCGTTTGTATGATCCAGACGATGCTGATTACCACTTCCACTGGGCTAATAGCAAATGTGTACTTATCTTCACAGCTGAAGGACCAAAAGCTATAGCAGAAGCTACAGGAAATGCTATTAAAGAAATTATTGAGAAACATGAAGAGTGTAAGAGAGTTGATGATAAACTAATTAAAGTATGGTTTGAAAACTTAAACTGGGACCCAGCAAAAGTTGCTGAAGAAAGAGTGGAAATAGTCGAGACTAATAATATGGGATTCACTACTGAAATTTCAGGTACTTGGAGCAATATTCATGACATTTATAAATCTGCAGTAGAAAGAATAAGAAATGAAATCCCAGACATGACTTTAGTAGGTGGACACTCTTCTCATAGTTATGCTAATGGAACAAACTTGTACTTTGTATATTATTATAATCTTGTTGATTGTAAGCCAGAAGAAGAAATGGATAAATACCATAATCCAATTCAAGACATAATTGTAGAAGAAACATTAAGATATGGTGGTTCTATGGTTCATCATCATGGAGTAGGAAAACACAGAACTCACTTTATCAAAGAAGAATATGAATCATCTTATTATATTCTTGAAACATTAAAGAAAGCATTTGATCCAAACGGAATAATGAATGCTGGAACAATAATACCTTTAGAGAAATAGGAGTGTAAGCACTATGGATATTTTGGTTTGTTTTAAAATAGTGCCTGATTTAGATATGTTATCAAGCAGTGATTGGGTTGTATCCAGTCACTGTGAGGTAGATACTAGCTTTGCAAAGCCTATGTTTAACTTATATGATGAAGCAGCTTTAGAGTTAGTTTTAAAACTAAGAGACCAGGCAGAAAATAAAATTGAATCTTTGAACCTTACAGCTTTAACTATAGGAAATAGCTTTGCGGATAGATTCTTGAAAAATCTATACGCACTAAAATACCATAATGCAGTAAGAGTTAATTATGAAGAAGATATTAGGTTCAATTCTCCTTTTGTAGCTAAGATAATTAGTAATTACATTGAAAAAGAAGGAAAAATAGGAATTGTTGTCTTAGGAAATCAGAGTGGTGTAGGTGATAATGGAAAAACTCCCTTTATACTTGCAGAATTGCTAGGAATACCTCTTATTTCAGGGGTAACAAGTATAACTCCTAGCGAAGAAGAAGGTTATTTTACTGTGATTTCTACTAAGGATGATATAAAAATAAAACAAGTTGTTAAGGCACCAATAATTCTTTCTGTTGGAAATATTCAAAGTGCCTATTTAAGGGTTCCAACACTAAAAGATAAGATGGCTGCTAAGAAAAAAAGAATTAAAATATTAGATTTAGAGCATTTAGGAATAGAAAAAGAAAAAAAAGAAGAAGAAAATGATGTAACACTTATAGATATCTTTTATGAGAAAAAAGAAAGAGTTTGTGAAATAGTAGAAGGAGGAGACGCCAAAGAAAAAGCTAAAATCCTTTATGAAAAGTATTTGAAAGAGAGGTTGGCAGAATGAATATTGCAGTTGTAATAAATGGATGCTCGGCCTCATTAAAGAAAGAAATTGAAGAATTGAATAGTTTTATTAGTAGATTTACCAATAGAAATGATGAAATTGAAGCATGGATATTGATGCAGGAAGAGATAGATAAAGATGCTATTAAGTTTGTAGATAGAATAAACTATGTTAAATTTATAAGAGCTAATTCAGTTTATTTAGCAGAAGAGTATTTAGAACTTCTGGAAAAAACATATGAAAGTAGTAACACTGATTTATTGCTGTTTGGAAGTGGGTTTTTTGGCTGTGAGCTATCAGTGCGACTAGCTTATCGCTTATCAGGATCTTCTTGTATAGGTGTAAGAAACTATAGTTTAGAAAAAGAAAATTTAGTTGTAGAAAAGCTAATATATTCAAATAACCTTACAGCAAAATTAATGATGAAAAAAGCACCTTATTGCATATCAATTGCAAAAGGGTTTAAAGATAAAATAGAAACATTGGAAGAATTACCAAAATACATTGTACTAGACTATAATACAAAGGCTTTATATCCGTGGATAAAGAGTTATGATGTAGAACTTACCCCAAAAGAAGATGGATTAACTTCTGCAGACATTGTTGTTGCAGTTGGAAGAGGTGTAGGGAACAAAGAGAACCTACAAAAAATTGAAGAGTTCACTCAGGTGATAGGGGGAGAACTTGGAGCCAGTCGTCCCGTTGTTATGAGTGCGTGGACTGGTATGAAAAAATTAATTGGTGCATCAGGCAGTATAGTTTCACCAAAAATATGTATTGCTATTGGAGTTTCAGGAGCAGCAGCATTTCATATAGGAATAGAGAAAAGTAAGTGGATTGTTGTTATAAACAATGATGAAAGTGCACCTATTCTTAAGGGAGCAGATGTGGCAATTGTTGGGGATTACAAAGAGGTTGTAGAAGAAGTGATTAATTTAATTAGTGATTGAATAAAAGGTGGTGATAGCATTGACAAATGAATTAATAAAAGAATTTGATGTAAGATATGAGGAATATTTAAGTGATGAATCAAAGATGAAGGGACAGGCTCAAAGTATTTCTTTTCCGAAATCTAAGGAACAGGTTTTGGAAATAGTAAAAGAGCTCTCTGTAAAATCTATACCGATAACTGTACAAGGTGGTAAAACTGGTATTTGCGGCGGAGCTGTACCTAGTAAGGGACACATGATGAATCTTACAAATATGAATAGAATAAAAGATTATAAAGAGAGCGATGACAAGCGTTATATTATTGTTGAACCAGGAATCACATTAGAAGAATTAGATAAAGAATTATATAAAAGACATTTGTTTTGGCCACCAGAACCAACTGAAACTTCAGCAACTGTTGGAGGTGTTATTGCTACTAATGCAAAAGGTATTGGAGCTTTCTTATACGGTGACACAAATAAGTATGTTGAAGAAATTCTCTTTGTTGACTACCATGGGGAAATTATGACTGTAAAAAGAGGAGAAAATATTTTTAAAGATAATAAATGTACTTTTCCTAATGGGAAGGTAATTCATATAGATATAAAAGTATTAGGTTTTGAAGAAAACTGTGATTTGTTAGATATACTTATTGGAAGCGAAGGTATGTATGGGGTAATTGTTGAAGCTACTCTTCTTGTAATAAGCAGACCGAAAGAAATATGGGGCATTGGATTTTTCTTTGAGGAAGAAAATGAATTATGTGGATTCGCAGAAAAGATAAAGAATATTTCTATTGAGGAAAATACTGCTTTTATTGCAGCAGTTGAATATATTGATAAAAAAACTTTTGGGTATATAGAAGAGTTAAAAAAGGTAGCAACAAAATTAAAAGAGCTACCAAATATTGAAGAAGAAATGAATGGCATGGTTTATATTGAAATTCATGGTAAGGAAGAAGAAGGTATAGAAAATATTGCAGAAGAATTGATGGAATTGGCTATGGAATTTGGTAGTGATGCTGATAAAGCTTGGGCAGTATCCGGTGAAAGTGAAATGGATAAGGTGAGAGCATTCCGGCATGCAGCACCTGAGTCAATCAATGTTGTCGTAGATAAAACTAAAAGATTAGATGGAAGAATTACAAAGCTTGGAACAGATATAACCATAGAAAATAAATCCTTTAGTGAAATTCTTCAAATGTATAGAGAAGATGCTAAGAAAGAGGATTTAGAAATAGCTGTTTTTGGTCATGTAGCAGGTAATCATGTTCATGTAAATATTATTCCTCAAAATTATGAACAGTTTAAAAGAGGGGAAAAACTAATTCAAAATTGGGCATTAAAAGCTGCAGAGCAAAATGGAAAAGTTATTTCTGAACATGGAGTAGGAAAGATAAAGAAGGATTTATTTAAACTAGTAGCTAAAGAAGATTTCTTAAAAGAATTTAAAAGTTTAAAAGAACAATTAGATCCAAATAATTTTTGGAATAGAGGAAATAGTATTTTTTAATTGAAGAAAAGAGGGTTTATTTTGAATATAGCAGTTTGTATAAAGCAGGTGCCTGCAAGTAATGAAATACAGATTGATGAAAAAACAGGTGTTTTAAAAAGAGAAGGCAATGAAACCAGAATGAATCCTCACGATCTTTCTGCCATAGAAGCTGCATTACAGATAAAAGAAAAGCATAATGGGACAATAACAGCTTTTACAATGGGCCCTCATAGTGCAAAAAAAGTAATCCAATATAGTTATTCCATGGGAGTAGATAGAGGTATTCTTTTATCAGATTCCAAGTTTGCGGGGGCAGATGTTTATTCTACTTCATTTACTTTGGCACAAGGAATAAGCATATATGATAACTTTGATTTAATTATATGTGGTAGACAAACAACAGATGGAGATACAGGACAAGTTGGACCAGCTATTTCCGAGCATTTAGGCGTTCCTCACATTAATCTAGTTACATCTATTGATAAAATTGAAAGAGAAAACATTTTTGTGACTCAAAGATTAAATGATAAAGAAATTATGTTAAAGGTTACTATGCCATGTGTATTAATTATTCATGGTGAACCTTTCACACCACGTCTACCATCGTTGAAATTAAAATTAAAAGCAAAGAAAAAAAAAATAAAAACGATAACATTTGATGATATGAAAAATAAAGATGAAAAAGAATATGGTTTAAATGCCTCTCCAACAAAGGTTGAAAAAATATACTTACCAGAAAAAACAGTTATACAACATATATTTACGGGTGATGGAGACAGTATTAGTAGTGAAATTATTAACATGTTAATTCATCATAAAGTTATAAAATAAGAGGTGTTAATTTGAATAATCTTAAAGTAGATCATAATTTGTGTAATTTATGTGGAAAATGTGAGTCAGTATGCCCTTTTCTGGCTATAAAAATTTCAAACAATAAATTGATTATTCAGAATAGTTGTACAGCTTGTGGTTTGTGTATTGATGCTTGTGAAAGTAAAGCTTTGCGCATTAATAAAAAAAGAATTTTTTCTATAAATAAGCATGAATGGACTGGAATTTTAGTTTATGTAGAGGAAAAGAAAGATGGAATACACCCTGTTACCTACGAGCTAATAGGGAAAGCTTTGGAATTAGCCAAGCCTCTAAAGTATAAGGTCTATTGCATTTTTATTGGTGATGATATTAAGGGTAAAGCGGAAGAACTAAAAAGATATGGAGTAGAAAAGGTCTTCATATATGACAACAAAAAGTTTGAATACTATAGACAAGATATTTACGCAAATGCTTTTCAGCATTGCATAAGTAGATTAAAACCATCCATTGTACTTATAGGAGGTACTGATACAGGTAAATCAATTGCACCTACTGTTGCAACAAGGTTTAATACTGGACTTACAGCAGATTGTACTGAGTTGTTAATAAAAGAAAATTCAGATTTAGTACAGATAAGACCAGCTTTTGGTGGCAATATTATGGCAAGGATTGTTACAGAAAACCATCGTCCACAATTTGCTACTGTTAGATATAACGTTATGAATGAGGCAAAAAAGTTAGATGAAGAAAGAGATAATTTAGTGATATGTTCTATAGAAGAGGAAAAATTGAAATCAAAGATAGAGGTTTTGCAGGTAGAGGAATTACAAATAGAAGAAAGTATTTCAGAAGCAAAAGTTTTGGTAGTGGCTGGGCAAGGATTTAAAAGTAAAGAAGATTTATGGATGGCTGAAGAATTGGCTTTTTTGTTAAATGGAAAATTTGCATCATCAAGAGCTTTAGTAGAAAAGGGATGGGTACCTTATGATAAGCAAATTGGGTTATCTGGTAAAACGGTAAAACCTGAGATTATAATAACTTGTGGAGTTTCTGGGTCTGTTCAATTTATGGCAGGCATGAAAGGAAGCAAAAACATTATGGCAATCAATGAAGAGAAAGATGCTCCAATATTATCTATTGCCCATTATCCTATTTGTGGTGATTTATACGAAGTATTACCGAAATTAATTGATAGATTAAAAGATAAAGAAAAATTATAAGTTAAAGATTTCAGTTGTATTTAGGAGGAAAATGTATGAAAAGGCATGATGGAAAGGATTACAAAATTAATAAAGTAGTAATAGGTATTTCGGCAGTAATCTTTGGTTCAATATTTGTTTTAGGTATAGTAAATCCTTTAATATTTACAAGTCTTTTAAGTAGTATAGTTAATTTTTTATGTGACCAATTGGGGTGGTTTTTGAATCTAGCTGTTATATTTAGTATTGGTATGTCATTGTTTTTCTTGTTCAGTAAATATGGAAAGACAAAGATTGGTGGAAAAGATGCAAAACCTGAATTTAGTAAATTTACGTGGTGGGCTATATCACTATGTGCAGGTATGGGAATGGGAATAGTATTTTGGCCACCAGCTGAAATAATTGAATATTCTTTTAATCCTGCTGTTGGAAGTAATTTAAAAGCTGGAGGGTTTGAAGCTTTATCAAGAGCTTTTGAGTTTACATATCTGCATTGGACTTTGACCTTATATGGAGTATATGTTGCAGCTGGATTGGTGGCAGCTTATGTTTATTATAATTTAAAGCAACCATATAGTATAGCATCTACGTTATATCCTTTGTTTGGAAAAAAAGTATATAGATATCGAAATCTTATTGATGGGATTGTAACATTCGCAATAATCGGTGGAGTTGCTGGATCATTTGGTTATGGAATATTACAAGTATCTGATGGATTACATCAACTCTTTGGGTTGCCAACAGGTGCAATGATGTGGATACTAATTGCAATAATTGTAACGATAGTTTATACATTGTCTAGTGTAACCGGATTAAAAAAGGGGATACAATGGTTAGGCGATAATAATGCTAAACTTTTTATTGGAATGCTTGCATTTGTAATTATTTTTGGACCTACAAAATTTTCAATGAACTTAGGTGTAGAAACAACTGGAAATATGTTTACTAATCTATTTAAAAATCTTACATTTTCAGAGCCATTTCAATCAGCTGAAAAATGGTCTGTATGGTGGAATTGGTTATGGTATTTGGATTTCTTTGTATTCGCACCTACAACAGGTCTGTTTTTGGCTAGACTTAGTAAAGGCAGAACAATGCGTGAATTTGTAACTGTTAATATGGTTGCTCCTTGTCTATTTGGATGGTTATGGGTTGTGATATTCGGCGGCCTAGCAGCACATGCACAATATGTTCAAAATATTGATTTATATGGTTTAATCCAGAAAAGTGGATATGAGGCAGTAATGTTATCATTATTTGATCAATTACCTATGCCAACAATTTCTAAACTTATAATGATGGTAGTAATACTTATATCATTTATAACATTAGCAAATGCAGTTACATCTACAATATCAAAGATGAGCATAAAATTGGGACCTAACTATTTAGAAGATGATGCTCCAGCTTCAGTGCAAATATTTTGGGGAATATTCATAGGAGCAATTGCAATCATTTTTTTATTAAATGGCGGACTTGATGGAGCTAAAACAGTAAAAATGCTAGTAGGATTTCCAATAGTAATATTGCAAGTACTTGCAGGAATAGGTTTTGTAAAAATGTTTGCTAAAGGTGAATATAAAGAGAAGAAAGTAATTGAAGATGATGTTTTAGAAAAGGAGATGATTGAAGAGAATATAATTGGGGAAATACAACTTGACTAAGTGATGTTGATTCATTGGAATTAATTTAACAAGCCCACAGTATATAGTTTATGAAAAATATTTAGTCTGTAAAGATATATAAATATTTGTATCTTTGAAATAATATATATAGAGGAGAGATATTATATGTTTAAAAAAATCAGAAAGATCGCTTTTATTCCTGCATTTTCATTAATGGTATTGGCTCTAATTTATAACCTTATAGACCAAGAAGGATTCTTGGCTATGGCTACTGCTGCGAACGATTGGCTTATGACTTATTTTGGATGGGGTTATGCACTTACTGCATTCTTATCTATTACAACTGTAGTTGTTATATATTTTTCACCTTTAGGGAAGGTAAGATTAGGTGGTCCAGATGCAAAACCAATGATAAATAAAAGAAATTGGTTTGCAATAACATTATGTACTACTTTAGCTGCAGGACTATTATTCTGGGGTACAGCAGAACCAATGTACCATTTATCTGCACCTCCAGCATCTATGGGCATTGAGCCGTTTTCAGCAGAGGCAGCAAAATTTGCTATGGAAACTATGTTTTTACACTGGACTTTTGTACCATACGCACTTTATGCTATTCCTACTATCATGTTTGGTTTTGCATTTTACAATATGAAAAAACCATTTAGTGTTAGTTCCCAGCTAGCTCCAATTACTGGGAAAATAGAAGGAGAAACATTTAGTCAAATTATTGATGCTATTTGCCTGTTCTGTCTTGGTTTAGGATTTGCAGCGTCAATGGCAACAAGTATTATAAACATGGGTGGTGCAGTAAATTCAATCTTTGGACTTAAAAGTGGACCATTGGTTTGGGGTGTTATTGCAATTATAGGTATAACAGCATTTATAATATCGTCTTCAACAGGATTAGAGAGAGGTATCAAGCTTTTATCAGATATTAATATGAAAGTTTATTTTGTTATAATGTTATTCTTATTTATTGTAGGACCTACAATTTATAATTTAAATATTGGAGTTGAAGGTTTTGGTGGATTTTTGAATGGAATATTTGATAAAATTTTGTTCACAGGAGCAGCAGCAGGGGATCCATGGCCAACATGGTGGACAACATTCTATTGGGCTAACTGGATGAGTTGGGCACCAGTTTCTGCATTATTCTTAGCTAGAATTGCTAGAGGATATACAATAAAAGATGTTATAAAAATGAACTTCTTTTATCCAGGAATATTTGGAGGAATCTGGATGACGATATTCGCAGGTACTGCAATTAATTTCCAAATGACAGGAAGAATTGATCTTGTAAGTATTTTGAATAATCAAGGACCAGAAGCTGTTGGATATGCAATATTGAGAGAATTGCCACTAGCATCAATTATCATTCCGTTCTTCTTGTTTATTACAATGATTACATTTATTACTGCAGCTGATTCTACAACTAATGCTATAGCAGGTTGTTGTACAAAAGGTATAGACGAAAACAATCAAGAAGCTCCAATTTTTATGAAAGTTATCTGGGGTGCTGGATTAGGTGCTATTGCTTATATTATGTTAAGTTTAGCTGGAATAACAGGAATAAAGACACTATCAAATGTGGGGGGCTTTACAGCTACAATGCTTACACTAGGAGTAATAGTTAGTTTATATAAAGTAATGGGTAATGTTAGTAAATATGATGTTTTTTCAAAAGAATATATAAAAGTAGAGTTAGAGTCTACTTCTACTGAGACTACTTCAATTAAGACTATTGAAAATAAAGAAATATAATAAAATCTTTTTATTTATTCTAGAATTGACAAAAAAACTTTAAGAGTATATTCTTATAAAGGATTCTTACAAATAAGATTTATAAGAGGAGAAAATAATGAAAGTGAATTTTGAAAAACTAGGAATAAATTCTAATCTCATAGAAGGATTAAAAAAAGAAGAAATTAATACACCTACAGCAATTCAATCAATGACTATACCTTTAGCGTTAGAAAATAAAGATATTATTGGAGAGTCAGAAACTGGAAGCGGTAAAACATTAGCTTATTTATTACCAATAATGCAAAGAATTGAGGCATCTAAAAATGAGACAAAAGCTATAATTTTAGCGCCAACTCATGAATTAGTAGTTCAAATTGATAAAGAAATAAAACTATTATCAAATAATTCTCAAACAAATATTACATCAACAACTATAATTGGTGGAGTTAATATAAAAAGACAGGTCGAAAAGTTAAAAAAGAAACCTCATATAATAATAGGGTCACCAGGCCGAATATTAGAATTAATAAAAATGAAAAAGATAAAGGCGCATACTGTAAAAACAATTGTAATTGACGAAGGAGATAGGCTTTTAGATAAAAATAATATTTCCACTGTAAAAAATGTAATTAAGACCACATTAAAAGAAAGGCAACTGTTGGTTTTTTCGGCTACTATTAAAAATGGTACAATAAATGAAGCAAAAAAACTAATGAAAGATCCTGAAATTATTAAAATAACTTCAAATAATTTAAATTCTAATAATATAGCTCATCACTATTTAATATCTGAACAAAGAGATAAAATAGTAAATTTAAGAAAATTGATAGCTGCTTTAAAACCTAAGAAAGCTATTGTTTTTCAAAATAAAAATGAAGAAATTCAACTTACAGCAGAAAAATTAAAATTTCATAAAATAAAGGCTTTTGGAATTTATGGAAATGCATCCAAAGAGCATAGGAAGAAAGCAATTGATGGTTTTAAAAATGGTAGATATGAGATTCTTATTGCATCAGACCTTGCAGCGAGAGGATTGGACATTAAAGATGTTACTCATATTTTTAATTTAGATTTGCCAGAAGATTCTAAGGATTATTTACATAGAATCGGGCGTACTGGAAGAGCTGGTAAAACAGGAACTGCTGTGACAATAGTTACAGAAAATGAAGTTGTTCAAATTAAAAGGTATGAGAAAGAATTAAATCTTAAAATAGAGGCTAAGAAGCTTTATAAGGGTAAATTGTTTAACTTGAAATAATTAAATGAATAGTTGTAAAAAACAGCATATTGCTGTTTTTTTTATGGACAACTAATGTACAAGGTGATTTTAGAAATTAATTATATAATTGACATTGATGAGGAAATTGAAATAAGTATATAAGTCTAGTATAATTAATTTGAACTAATGAAGTAATATTTAGAATGGAGGATTTGATTAACTATGGAAATTAAAAGATATGAAGGTACAGGAAGAATGAGCCGTGCAGTAGTGCATAATGGAACAATATATTTATGTGGACAAACTTGTGGTGATGCGGATAAGGATATGAAAGAGCAAACAAGGGGTGCACTTGAAAAAGTTGAACAGTTGCTTAATAAATATGGATCTGATAAGCAGCATATTCTTTCAACAACAATTTATGTAAAAGATATGTCTATGTTTCAAGATATGAATGAAATTTGGGATGCTTGGGTTGAAAATGGATTTGAGCCAGCTAGAGCTTGTGTTGAAGCTAAGATGGCAAGAAAAGAAATTTTAGTGGAATTGTCAGTTATAGCAGCAGTAAAATAATATTAAAATTTATCTCTAAATAAAAGGAGAATTTCGTAGTTATGCGAAGTTCTCCTTTTGTCTTAAATATAGTATTATTAAATAAAAACAATTTGTTATTAGCTATTATATGTTAAAACTATCAACTATATAAAACTATAAAATGTGTTATAATATGTAATAAATACAAAAGGAGGGAAAATGATGAGTGAGTTATTATACCAAAAGGATAGTTACATAAAAGAATTTCAATGTAAAATAATAAAAGTAGATGATGATACAAATGCTGTAATAATCGATAAAACAGCTTTTTACCCAGGGGGTGGAGGGCAACTTTGTGATAGAGGAACAATTGAGATAAGAGAAAAAAATTATCATATAAATAAAGTGAAAAAAGTTGGTAATGAGATATTTCACTATATTGATGGTGATTTACCAGAAGTTGGTGAAGTATGTAATTGTATAATTGATTGGGAGTATAGATACAAATTGATGAGAACCCATACTGCCATGCATATATTGTGTGGAGTTGTTTGGAGAGACTACAAAGCACAAGTAACCGGAGGAAATATGGAAGCTTTATCAGGTAGAATGGATTTTGAATTTGAAAACCTTGATAAAGACTTAATTGTTGATATAGAAAAGAAAATTAATGAAGAAGTAAATAATAATAGAAACATAAAGGTGAGTATTTTAAGTAGAGAAGAAGCATTTAACATACCTGATTTAATTAGAACTAAAATAAATCTCTTGCCAGAAGGGATAAATGAAATAAGAACAGTTGAAATTGAGGGATTAGATCTTCAAGCGGATGGAGGAACTCATGTTAAGAATACTGAAGAAGTTGGCAAAATAAAAATAGTAAAATATAAGAGCAAAGGGAAAATTAATAAGAGAGTTTATATAGAAATTGAAGATAAAGAATAGTGTTCAAATATTACTTACATATATAATTTATTGTTGTGTAAAACGGAAATGAGTTTTCATTAATAGCGAGTTAGTTTTTGAGAGATACTTTTTAGTATCTCTCATTAATTTTTTTGAAAATAATGCAGTTAATACAATTTTAGTAGTGGATAACAAATATTTATTAAACTTTATTATATACTTTAATTGAATAAAATAAATAGTAAATATATCAAAAAATAATTTCTCGAATTTCGAAAATATTGTAAAAACGTAATATTAATGGTAAAATTAGAGCGATAAGTTTATCTTTAACTAAGGAGGAATTCTGTGTTTTTAGAAAATATGACCATACGCAAGAGATTAGCTAGTTTTGCAATTATAATTGTGGCGATTTTTATTTTTATGGGTATTTTTAGCATAAAAAGTTTAAGGAATATATCTCAAATTTCTGTGGATATTTACAATCATCCTTTAGAAGTATCAAATGCAGCAACTAGGTCAAGTCAACAGATAACAAAAATCCAAAGTCTAATGAAAGAATTTATTTCATCTGATAATTACTTTGAGTTGGAAAGTGTAGTTAATGAGATTAATGAGGCTGAAGATTTATTATATAAAAACCTAAACATTATTAAAAAAGATATACTTGGGGAAGAAGGTAAAGAACTTGAGAAGGAAGCTAGACAAGTATTAGAAGGATGGAAAATATTAAGATCTGGTATTATAAGTTATGTTTCAAAGGATGAATATGAGTTAGCTAAAGAACTATTGAACACTAAAGGTGATGAATATGTCGAGAGTTTGGAAAGAAAATTTGATGCATTAAATAAATATGCATTTGACAAGGCTGACGAGTTTATTGAAAAAGCTAGTAATGATAAAGATAGAATTTTCACAATAATGAGTGTTAGTACTATTGTGGTGATTTTAATTGTAATATTTCTTGTTATTATCTTAAATAAGAGTATTTTAAGATCTCTAAATAAATTAAAAAAGTCAATGGAAAGAATTGTATCTACCGGAAAAATAGAAAAAACTGAAATAGCTGGAAAAAATGAAATTTCTGAAATGACAAAGGATTTTAATGTTTTGATAGAATTATTGAAAAAACAAATATGGGTAAAGGATGGACTGAATAGCCTTAAGGATAAATTGTCTGTAGAAAGTTCTCTAAAAGAACTTAGTAGAATGGCAATTGATTTTGTTGCTGAATATTCAAATTCAACTATTGGAGTTATTTATTTATATGACGAAGAAAAAAATAAATTGATTGAATTTAATTCATATGCTTTTGTGGAGCGAGAGGATTTGTTAACTGAATTTGATATAGGGCAAGGTATAATAGGACAAGTAGCATTACAAAAGAAAGCTATCTTAGTGAAGAATATTAATAGAAATCAATTATTAGTGAGGACGGGTACAACATGCCAGCCTCCTCTTAATACATATACATACCCTTTGATTTATGAGGGCAACTTATTGGGCGTAATTGAAGTAGCTTCTCATGAAAGATTTAAAGATGATCAATTAGAATTTTTAGATACAAGTGGCAATAGTATAGCTTCGTATATATATTCGATAATTCAAAGAGAAAGAATTAATGAATTACTTACTGAATCGATAGAAGCGAATGATAGATTAAAAAGACAGAGTAAAGAACTTCAAGAGACAACGGTTGAAGTTGAAAAAAAACAAAGAGAATTAGAGGTTAGAACACGAGAATTGCAACAAATTAATCAAGAACTAGAAGAACATCAGGAACAATTAATTAGTCAGAAAAAAGAAGTTGAAGCACAGAATGAAAATTTGGAAAAGGCTCAATTTGAGTTAAGAAAAAGAGGAGAAGAGTTAGAAGAAGCAAGTAAATACAAATCTGAATTTTTAGCAAATATGTCTCATGAATTAAGAACACCACTAAATTCTATTATTTTGATTTCAAACCTTCTAAAGAAAAATAAACAATTAACAAAAGATGAAATTAAGAAAATTAATATAATTTTTAAGGCGGGAAATGATCTTCTTGATTTAATTAATGATATTTTAGATTTATCAAAAATAGAAAGTGGTAATTTAGAACTTTATAAAGAAGAATTTACAACGTCGGAATTAAAAAAATCTTTACAAGATAAATTTGATGCTATTGCTGAAGGGAAAAAATTAGAGTTTACTATAGTAGATGAATTAAAAACTACTTTATATACAGATAAATCAAGATTAAATTATATTTTGAATAATTTTTTATCAAATGCTTTTAAATTTACTAGATATGGGAAAGTGTTAATGACGATAAAAACAAATAAAGATAAGCACTTTCCAGTAGAGTTTTCTGTAAAAGATACCGGTATTGGTATACCTATGGATAAACAAAAAATTATTTTTGATGAGTTCAAACAAGTAGATGGCTCTATTTCTAGGGAATTTGGTGGGACAGGCCTGGGACTAACTATATCAAATAAATCAGCTAATCTTTTAGAAGGAAAAATAAAACTTCATAGTAAAGAGAAAGAAGGAAGTGTTTTTACTTTGCTTCTTCCAGAAAACGTATTAAGTAAAAAAGATAGAGATATTGTAGATAAGGAAAGTATAAAAGATAATAATAAAGTGAAGTTTGAAGATGATTGGGAAGTAATATCACCTGTTGACAAGGTTATTTTAGTAATTGAAGACGATGAATCATTAAGTAAAGAGATGAAGAATTATATAAATCAATTGGGGTATAAAATGATAGCGGCTTTTGATGGAATAACAGGTTTGCAAAAAGCTAAGGAAGTGAAACCAGACGGAATTATTTTGGATTTAAAACTGCCAGATATAAGTGGTGTGAAAGTTCTACAAGAATTAAAATATGGGATATCTACTCGGAGCATTCCAGTACATATATTCACTGGTGATAATTCAAGTAATAAAGTAAGTTTACAGAAAGACGGCGCTATTGGATGTACATTTAAAACGCCATATATTGAAGATCAGTTGAAAGATATTTTAAGTAATATTACTCGAGTTATAGAAAAACAACCTAAAAAAATATTAATCGTAGAAGATAAAGAAGAAGAAATAGAAATAATCATTGACTTAATTAGTGATTGGAATGTTGATGTTACTTCTGTTTCTAGTGTAGAGGATGCAATAAAAAAGATTTCTAAAGGTTGTTTTGATACAGCGATAGTAGATTTGAATTTAGAAGATGGAAGTGGATTTGAAGTCTGTCAATTTGTTAAAGAACAAAAATGCAATACCCCAATAATTATTTATACGGCTAAAGATTTAACTAAAGAAGAAAGTAAAAGGTTAGAACGTTATTCAGATAGTATTGTATTAAAAACTGCAAAGTCTCATGGAAGATTAATTGATGAAATAGCAATTTTTATTCACAAAGTTCATAATAAAAAAAGTTATTCAAAGCTTAGTATTAATGAAAATCAGCCTATGAGAGGGAAAAAAATTCTACTTTGTGATGATGATATGAATAATATTTTCTCTATTTCTGCTGTTCTGGAAGATTTAGGAGTGGAGATAGTTGACGCGTTTAATGGGTTAGAGGCAATAAATAAGTTAGAAAATGAAGATGATATTGATTTAATACTAATGGATATTATGATGCCTGAAATGGATGGTATAGAAGCAATAAAGAGAATAAGAACAAATAATAAATATAATGATATCCCAATAATAGCACTTACTGCAAAAGCTATGAAAGGGGATAGGGAAACGATAATAGCATCTGGAGCAAATGAATATATATCAAAACCATTAGATTACGATATATTTATTAAGCTTTTGAAAATATGGTTAGGTACTAGATAATGAAGATTATATCATACTATGAAAATGATAAAAAATTTGTTATTGTTACTGAAAAATTAGTTAACAAAGATGAAGTGAATGAATTTATTCATGAAGTAAATGGTCAAAATTCCAAGTTAGAGATTATGTTTTTGAATTTAGATAATATACCTAAGGAAATTGTAGATGCTCTAATAATGATATCAAAGAACTATTCTAGTTCCAATTTTAGGATAGTTACAATATCTGAAGTATTAAGCTACTATATGTTAAATATGTCGATTAAAAATACTTATTTAAGAAATTCAATGAAAGATTTCGATGATTTTAGATATGATGATCGATTAGATGATAATATGGTGAAATTATTTTTATGTGATGTGTACGAGACATATGGATATGATTTTAGTAATTATAAATTTGGCAATGTATCAACTAGTATTAAGACAGCTATGAAAAAGTGTAATTTATATGAATTTGACAAGTTTGCATTAGAAGTTTTAAATAATGAAGATGTTTTCAAAATTCTTTTTAGAGAAATATCAGTTAATGTTACTTCCTTTTTCAGAGATCCACAGGTTTATAGATATTTAAAAGAGGAGATTTTACCTTATTTAAATTCTTTTCATAGTATAAGAATCTGGAGTGCAGGAACGTCAACTGGAGAAGAGGCTTTTTCTTTGGCTATTCTATTAGAAGAAATGAATATGTTAGAGAAGAGTGTTATTTATGCAACTGATTTTAATAATAGTGTTATAGAAAATGCAAAAAATGCAATTTATTCATTAAATATGATAAATGATGTAATACAAAATTATAAGTTAATTGGATGCAATGGAGATTTATTAGAATACTTTAATTTTAGCAATAACTATATAGAAGTAATTTCAAAAATTAAAAGACGTGTTATATTTTGTAATCACAATCTAGTTTCCGATAATGTGTTTAATGAATTTCACTTGATACTTTGTAGAAATGTGCTTATTTATTTTAATGCTAATCTGCAAAATAAATCATTAAGACTTTTGGAGAAATCTCTTCATAGAAACGGTTTTTTGGTGTTAGGAAAAAGTGAAAATATAACTTATAAACATGATGTTGATAAATTTAAACCATATGAGGATAAATTTAATATATATAAAAAACAAATTTAGAGATTGTTTGAGAATAATAGAATTAAGGGGTTTGCTATGAGTAATTATAGAATTTTAATTGTGGAAGATAATAATGAGAATTTAGAAGCTATGAAAGCTGTACTACTGCAACTGAATAATTGTGAAATTCTAACTGCAATGGATGGGAATGATGCTTTGAGAATTGTCCAAAGAGATATTGTGAATCTGGTTCTAATGGATATAAGCCTTCCTGATTTTAGTGGGTATGAAGTTGCAAAGCTAATAAAATCTAGGAAATCTACGATGGGAATTCCGATTGTTTTTTTATCTGGAATATTTAAATCAGTTGAGCATATTGAAATGGGCTTCAAAATAGGGGCAATAGACTTTCTTTTTAAACCGATTAATGCTGAAGAATTATTAACTAAAATAAATTATTATATTTGTTTATTTAATAGGCAAAATGAATTGACTAATGAGTTGATTCATAAAAATAAAGAATTGGAAAAGCAAAATTTATTGTTAAAGCAAGCTAAAAATGAATTAAAAAGATCCGAGAAAGAATGGAGATATTTAGGTGAAAATATACCTGACACAGTTGTAATAATGGATATTAAAGGCAATATTTTATTTTCGAATAAATTAAAACATATTGAGGCTATTAATGTATTTGATTACACATTCAATACTATTGATAAGAAGCAAATTGAAATTATAAAAAATAATATTCAGGAAGTTCAAAGAATTAAGACAACTATAGAATTTGAAATAAGTAATAGGGAAAAAAGTAAGTATGATTTATATAGAATGATACCTATTTTTGATGAAGATGAAGAAATAGTGAATATAATGATTATTATCTCCGATATTACAAGTAAAAAATTATATGAAAAGAAAATAGATTACTTAACTTTTAATGATACGATAACTGGATTAAAAAACAGAAATTTTTTAGAATATGAACTTAAAAAATTATCAAAGCAGAAAGAATTGCCACTTAGCATAATGATGGCTGATATGAATGGATTAAAATTAGTTAATGATGCTTTTGGACATGATAAAGGAGACGAATTGCTTAAAGACTCAGCAAATCTATTAACAAGGGTTTTTCGTAAAAGTGATATCGTTGGGCGTTATGGTGGAGATGAATTCTTGGTTTTGATGCCAAATACAACTTACGAAGAAGCTAACAAAATATCTTCTAGAATTAATAATGAGTCAGCTTTGAACGATGGTTTAGAATTGAAACATAATTTTGCCTTTGGAGTAGCTACCATGGAAAAGCCTGAAGAAGATTTAAAAGACATAATAACAAAAGCAGAAGATAGAATGTATAGAAATAAACTTATAAATTCTAGAGGATTTAGAAGTTCTATTATACAATCTTTAAAAAATGCTTTACAAGAAAAAGATTTTGAAACAAAAGAACACACTGATAGAATGGAGATACTTGCATCTAAGATGGCCAATAGATTGACATTATCTAATGAAGAACAAGATAATTTAGCTCTACTAACATCTTTACATGATATAGGTAAAGTAGGGATTTCAGATAATATACTTTTGAAAAAAGGGAGTCTTAATGAAGAAGAATGGGAAAAAATAAAAAGACATCCAGAAATGGGTTATAACATTACAAAAACTATACCTCAGTTAGCTCCAATTTCAGAACTAGTTTTACATCATCATGAATGGTGGAATGGAATGGGGTATCCTGAAGGATTAGCTGGTGAAAAAATTCCGTTACTATCAAGAGTCATAACTATTATAGATGCTTATGATGTTATGACGAACAAAAGGCCTTATAAAAAAGCAATTTCACATCAAGAAGCATTAAAAGAATTAAGAAAATTTGCTGGAATACAATTTGATTCAGAGTTAGTAGGAATATTTTGTGGATTAAATTTTAATTGAATATCTAATAATTTGATTTATATAATAAAAAACACGGTCATTTTAATAAGAATATTGAAATAATCGTGTTTTATTTCGATAAGTTATAAATTTATATCAAGTTTGCCCAATTTTCTTGACAGTGTGGAGTGACTAACTCCTAAAACTTTAGCAGCTTTCCTAAGAGAACCGTGATTTATTAATGCGTTTTCTATAATTTGTTTTTCTAGTCTTCCTAAAGCCTCATTTAATGGAAGGTCAGTTGCTATTAGGTCATCAGGAAGAAGAGAAGAGTTCTTTACCATATGATAAGGTAAAAGCTTAATATCAATAGTATACTCATGATTTGTCACAACTAGATTTTCTACTAGATTTTTTAGTTCACGCATATTACCTGGCCAATGGTATTTTTTGAAGCAATCTACTATTTGTTTTGAAAACTCCATTTTAAATCCATAGCTTTTACAAAAGTCATCAAGGAAAAAATTTGCTAGAGGTATAATATCTTCAACTCTCTCCCGTAAAGGAGGAATATTCAGGTTAGTTACATTTAATCTATTATATAATTCCTCGTTAAATTTATTATTTTGTACTAATTGTTTTAAATTTTTATTTGTAGTTGCAATTAATCTAACATCAAATTTTTTGTGTGTGTTGCTGCCTAATGGGGTTACTTCTCCTGATTGTAAGACCGTTAATAATTTTTTTTGTAAATTTATTGATAGTTCAGCTATTTCATCTATTAAAAGGGTTCCTTTGTCTGCTAGATTGAAATACCCTGGCTTTCTTTCAGAAGATGAATCAGTAATTGCTCTTGATTCACAGCCGAATAATTCAGCTTCGAATAGGTTCTCAGGGAGTGAACTACAATTTGTTTTAATGAAAGGTTCTTTGGATCTCTTACTATTTTTGTGAATAAAATTGCAAATCACATCTTTTCCAACACCTGGTTCTCCAGTTAATAAAACAGATGTAGGGAAAGGGGCAATCTGCATAGCAGTTCTAATTATTTCAAGCATTCTATCGCTTTTGATAACCCAGTTATCATTTAATGGTGACATATTTACTTTTTTACTATATTCTTCGTTTAATCTTCTTGTTTTTTCTAATTCCTTTTCCAACTGCTTTATGTGGTTTTCGTACTCTTTTATTTTCTCGCTAATATCTATATTCACTATAATGGTCCTCCACCTATAAGATTGTAGTGTTAGAAATAGATTACGCTATTTAAGGATTTCCTTGTATATGCGCATCATATTTCCTCCTAGAATTTTTTTTATATCTTCATCGGTATATCCATGTTTTGATAATGTTTCTGTTATTACGTAAAAATCTTCAAATTTATTAGGACTATCTATGACTGGACTGCCTATTGGTTTACCGATAAGCTGGCCTTCGATTGAACCAGGAATAGGGCTCCATGAACGATGGATATTATGCAAAATTTCAAAGTTATCTAAATTAGGTCCTAATGCGATGTGATCTGTACCTATTAGTTCTGCAATATAATCTATGTGCTTTATCACATGGTCAAACGTTACTTTTTGACCTAATTCATTTGAATAACGTTTGACAATGCCTTTTAAAAAGTTTACTCCGATAACACCACCGGTTTCTCCCATGGCTTTAATTCGGGCATCACTAAGATTCTTAGGGTATTCGCATAATGTATAAACGTTTGAGGAGCTATCAATAATTGGTTTATTTGTTATTTCTAAAACATCATAAAAGCCAGGATCTGTTAAGTTGAGAACATCTACAATCATTCCTAGTTTATTCATTTCTTTCACAACTTTTACACCAAAGGTTGTTAAGCCACCTCTAGTTCTTCGTTCTCCTGAACCATCACCAAGTTGAGAACGTCCCCCAGCAACTAAACTAATCATACGGACACCTAGTTTATAAAATACTTTCAATAAACTTGTACTTTCTTCATCCAATTTTCCTTGAAATGCTCTACTACCTTCGAACTTTAAAATAATAGCAATTTTACCTTCTAATGTAGCAGCTTTAATTTCTGAATAAGTTTTACAAATTTTAAATGAATTACTGTTACTTTCTTCTTCGGTAAGCATTTCTATAAGGTCGAATGCAGCCCAAGTAAGGTGGTCCGTCATATTTGAAGAGGATGGTGCATTTCCACCCATAACCATATTTATTACATTAATCCCCCCTTCTCTTAATTTGGGAGCATAGTAATTATCGAAAACCTTATCTTCGCCTAATGCTTTACGAATTGCAAATTCAAACATAATCTCGTTATGAGCGTCTACTAAAATTGATTCATAATGTAACTTTTTTATATTAACATTCATAATAATTGTACCTTTCAAATTATATTTATCTATAAAATGTTCCTATATACTCTCAGAAAGTTTTCACCTAATATTTTACGAATATCTTTTGGGGAATACCTATGTTTTATTAATGCTTCTGTAATAAGCGGAAACTTAGATATTTGATCTGGTCCTTCTATATAGTCACTTTTTCTAATTCCGTAATAAACACCTCCAATCCAGCCTGGATGTTTTTCACTTTGAGTTGGAGTAAGTGTGTTATATTCACAATACTCGGGACCTAAATTTGCAAATCCCTTCAATTTATTTCTATCCGTAGGGCAAGAATAACCACAATAGTCAGGTCCTAAAGCAATATAATCAATACCAACTAAATTAGCTATGTAATCAATGTGTTTGATTAAATCATCAACTGTTGGAGTTTCTTTATTTTCGTTAACTAAAGCAGACCAAAAACTTAATCCTATTACACCATTTCTTTTAGCAATAGCTTTTATCCTTTCGTCACTTATATTTCTTGGATGAGTGGAAACACCATGTGCACAGCTATGGGAATCTATAAAAGGTTTTTTTGTATTTTCCAAAACATCCCAAAAACCATAGTCAGAAAGTTGAGCAACATCTAAAACCATTCCTAGACTCTCTATTTCTTTAATAACATCTAATCCAAAGTTTGTTAAGCCACCTCTTGTTCTAGTTTGACCAACTCCATCAGCTAGCCTGTTCCGTCCATTACCTGTTAGCTGAACGCCTCTTAGTCCCATTCTATATAACATTCTTAGATTCGTTAATAAATTTAAATTTGGTTTTCCTTCTAATGGCCTTCCGCCTTTGAGAGTTGTAAATACACCGATTTTTTTGTTTTTTATAGCATAATCGATATCTTTTGAACATCTACAAATGACAAAAGAATCACTACCTTCTTCTTCTTCGCATAGTAAAAAATCTAGTACTTTGCAAGTATCCCAAAAATAATAATCTGATGAGCTATTGATTGCTTGAGGGGTATGATCCCCACCTACCGCTAAATTTATAAAATTTACTCCAGCATTTTTTAATCTGGGAGCATAAATATCGTCGAATACTCTTTTGCCACCTATTACTTTAACTGATACAAATTCTTCCCAAACTTGATGGTGTGCGTCTACTACAGTAGCTTCAGTGTGGAATTTTTTATAATCTATATTCATTAGTTATATCCTTTCTAAAAAGACTTCAATCTATTCAAGTATTTAAATGATCTTTGAGTTTAATTATACCAAAAACATCCCAGAATAGTTACAAAAATAGAGAAAAAGTTAGGCTTAGCTAATATTGTCTAAAAGATATGGTTCATAAACGTTACGGAAAGTGATTCTAAAATGATTGAAAAAGTGCTTGACAAAAGGAAATGGTGCACATATAATACAAATATAGAGCAAATAAGAATAATTTAAAGAAAAAACACATATACCAACGAAAAAATGGTGCAAAAATGATACAAAAATAAAAGGCGGTTATTTATTTAAAATTAAAGTTAGATTCAACCTACATTCTTAAACAAGTAGTATAGGGGTGATGAAATGTCAAAAGAGAGAATTGAGAATAAACAAAGAGTCTATGATTTTTCTGAGAAAATTTATGAAGCAAATCTAGAAACAATTGATAGTGTTTTAGATGAGTATTTTCATCAAGAGGCAGTATGGTATGGATCACATCCTTTTAACACGTTAGCTGGATTACAAAGTATCTCGAATGATTTTTATAAACCATTACTGAGATCGTTTCCAGATATGCAAAAGATTGATGATATGTTACTTTCAGGGTTATTTAAAGAAACAGAAGGTGAGTGGGTATCTACAAAAGGACATTTTGTAGGAACTTTTGCAGAAGATTTTCTGGATATTCCAGCTACTAAAGGTGTCGTATATATAAGATTTGGTGAGTTTCATAAAATTGAAGATGGCAAAATAATAGAAACTCGTATTATTCTAGATATTTTAGACTTAATCAGACAAGCAGGATTTAAATTCTTTAAATCATTAGGAGTAGAAATGGTTTATCCAGCTCCAGCCACTCAAGATGGTATTTTATTAGGCGAAGCTGATGATACTGAGTCAGTCAAAACTTTAAAAGTAGTTGAAGATATGATTTATGGTGCACTGAGAGATGAAGAACGTGAAGAAGGAAATGGTATAGATTTATATTTCCATAAAGATTTTATGTGGTATGGTCCTAGCGGTATCGGAACATGTAGAGGAATAGAAGGATTTATGAAATATCATGAAGGACCATTCTGTAAAGCTCTTCCTGATTGGCAAGGTGGAAATCATATTACAAGATATGCAGAAGGAAAATATTGTTCTTTTGTGGGATGGCCTAGTATTTATGCAACACATACTGGTGATGGATTGTTAGGATTACCTGCTACAAATAAAAAATTCACAATGAGAGTAATGGACTTTTATAGAAGTGAAGGGGATTTATTAGTTGAAAACTGGGTTTATATTGATATGATTCACTTCTTAAAGCAGATAGGTGTAGATATCTTCCATCGTTTAAAAAATAATAAGAATGTTTTTAGATAAAAGAACTATTATAAAATCTAATAAAGTATAAAAAGGAGAAAGATATATTATGAAGAGAAAAGAAAGATTTGCAGAAAGAGATGCATACTTAGATTATTTAAATAATTGCAAGCTAGAAACTCCTGATGAGGTTGCAGAATTATTTAGAGCACTTACAAAGGTTATATGGGATTATAAATTGATTGGAAAGATTTGTGATTTCTATGGAGATAATGTAATTATTTATAGAGAAGGTGGACTTGATATGGTTGGTGTACAAGATGTTTTCAATGATACACTAGCTTATATATCGGCATATCCGGATTTAATATTTGAATTTTTAGATATTTATTGTGATGGAAATAATGAAGAAGGTTATAGATTTGGACAAGTAGTTGAGTTTAAAGGAACAAATTTAGGTTATAGTAAGTATGGTCCTCCAACAGGAAAATCTCTAGTTAAAGATGGACATGGTACTTTAGATATATGTGAGTGTTTTATTAAGTTTGTTGATGGTAGATGGAGAATGCACACTGAATGGGGAACAAGAAGTGAAAAAGCGAATGCAGAAGTATTAGGAGCTGAAAACTTTTTTGGTACAATAGCTCAAAATACTGATGTAGCTTTAGAAAATAGTAAATTTGAAAATGATAAAGAAGATATAGTGAATGAGGGAAATGAAAAGTTATTTTCAGATATATACTCAGATAATATAAAAGAACTAGAAGCTACTATTGATGAAATTGAAATAAATGGCAAGGAAGATGTAATAGATTTTTTCAAAGCTTATACTTCACTAGTATGGGATTATAAAATGCCAGGTAGACTTTATGATTATTATAAGGAAGATATTGTGGTTCAAACAGCAAACTGGAAGACTCTTAATGGTGTAGAAGAAGTTGTTATTGATGCTTTAGATTTCATGGCTGCTTTCCCAGATTTAAAAGTAAAACTTGATGACATTATTGTACGTGGAAATATTGAAGATGGCTTCAAAGTATTTAGACGTTTATATTTTGAAGGAAGTAATATAGGTATTAATAAATATGGAAAGTCAACAGGAAAGAGTTTGGGGGAGAATTGCTTATGTTTAAGCATGATAGACTTAAAAAATATAGATGGGGAATGGTTAATTACTAATGAAAAGTTTATTAATAGTGAAGAGCATATTAAAGCAACTTTACTTAATGAATAAATAATAAAAAGTTAACAAAGTCCATTGTAGATTTATTTATAAAAATGACAGTAGATAGATTAGGATGTTCAGATTTATCTGCTGTCACTTATGGAAAAAGAGTAAATATCAATATAGTTTTTGAAAGCGTATACAACATGATATTATCCTCATCTGTAATTGTTTTATAAGGATAATTATTTATAGAGAAGTGCAGTGGAGGATAAAATAAAAGCCTAACGGCAAAAAACTTTAAGGAAAAAAAGGAGGAAATTATGCAAGCTTTTGATGTCATTATTCTAATTATTTACATGGTGGGTATTATGTATTTAGGTTATGCCCTAGGAAAAACAAATGAAAACGAAGAGGATTATTTCGTAGCGGGTAGATCTTTACCTTGGTATGCAATTGGTTTATCAGTTGGTGTTA
>NZ_BAABMF010000030.1:0-37986 GCF_050402865.1 Clostridium sediminicola | reverse complement strand
ATGAAAGGTGCTACCGGTCCAACAGGCCCTACAGGCATGAAAGGTGCTACCGGTCCAACAGGCCCTACAGGCATGAAAGGTGCTACCGGTCCAACAGGCCCTACAGGCATGAAAGGTGCTACCGGTCCAACAGGCCCTACAGGCATGAAAGGTGCTACCGGTCCAACAGGCCCTACAGGCATGAAAGGCGCTACTGGCCCAACTGGTCCTACAGGCATGAAAGGCGCTACTGGCCCAACTGGTCCTACTGGTCCAGCAGCAGATAGTATATGTGATTGCTGTGTTAACCCGATGAAAAAAGTATTAGACAAGATAGAACAACTAGCAGATGGATTAATACTTCGACTATTTATTGGAAACAGGGAACTTCCAAATTATGCATTTGTAAAGATTATAAATGTAACAAGTACTGATTGTATAGTACAATTTGGAAGGAATAATATATCTGATGAGCCAATATTCTCCTCACTTTGTCAAGTTGCTGGGGTAGTGCTAGATACACCGTTAAATATAACTTTAGAACCTTTCCCATCCCCAGATACAAGAACTGGAGAATGTGGTTGCTGTGAACGACCTCTTAGACTATATCTTAATTCATTAAAAGGAACTAGTACAGAAATAGATGTTAGAATAAGTGGTGATGGTGCGAACGCAGATATTAATAATGTAGTAGTTGGAGATGTAGGTGAAGGAATAGTTCGTTTAGATGATGTAGATAATCAAGGAGTACAACTCGACTCATCTTATGTATCTATCTGTAAGATAAATACTATTGAATAAACCATCTGAAAAAATAAAGAAAAATTTGATTAAAATTTAAATTTTAAACTGAATATAAACGTGCTACCTTAGTAATTAAACTTAGGTAACACGTTTATTTTTAAAAATATTATTTGATGTTTGTATTACCGGCTGAACTCTAATATTCAGCTCTTTAACCATATAATAAAAATAATTATTCTATCTCTTTTTTACATAAGATATACAATATTCTTGCGCCTTTTTCATCCAAAAGATTATTTTTTTCTATTGAACGCATTAATTCTTTTTTACTCAATTCATATTTTCCATATTCATAATAGAGTTTTCCTAATAATAAGTGAATATTATTACTACTTATCAAATCTAATAAACCTAAAGCTTTTTCAAATTTATCATATTCATTAATATCTAAAAAGAATTCAAAAATAGTAAATATTATTTCTTCATATATAACTGAATCTTTTTTATTATTAGATAGCATTTCAGTTTTTTTGTTATTAAAAATGTTATATAGGGCTGTGTAAACTTTAGTTTGAGGAGTATCTTTAGATGCATAGAAATTAATAGCTTTTTTATTTTTACTATGCATAGTACTTAAGAAAATATATAGCTTACTCTTATTAACAAATTTATCTTCAATTATATTATTAAAAGTTTTCATACTTTTTTCGTAATCTTTAAGATGAACTTCACAAACACCTTTTAAATATTGGAGATTATTTATTGAATTATTTTTTATGAATCCATCTAAACTTGTTGAATGAAAATATTCTAACCCTTTACTTATATATTCTAGTGCTAGATTATAATCTTTTTCTGTTATTAATAAATTAGTAGCACAAAGAAACCCTTTTTCTCTACTACTATTAAGTATGATTTTTAATACATTTTCGATATTTTCTTTTGAACTTTTTAATTTATATAGGCAGTGTACTAAAGTTTTTATTGTATCAAAATTTGATGTTTCAGGATACTTTAAAAGCTCTGGAAAACAATATACACACTTCTCATAATCTTCGTAATTAAAGTAAATATTACAAAGTAGTGCAGTACTTTTATATGTTCCTACTCCTTTAAAATAAGCTAAACTAGGATCTGGTTCCCCTAATTCTAAAGCTTTTTCTATATCTCTTATAGCTGCAGTGGGCCTTCCTAAGAGATAATTTAAATATCCTTTTAAATAATATATATCTGTAAATTCGGGATAGTATTTCAACACTATCTTTGCATACATAAAAAAATCGTCATATAATTTTAAATTAATACAGCATATTAATATTCGTAAAATTAATTTAGGATAGATATTATTATTTGGAGAAAATTTGTCATAGGATTTCAAATAATAATCTAAAGCTTTTTTTGTATCTTCTATAGCAAAGTATTCATTACCCATATAATAAAGAACTACAGGGTCTTCCGGGTTTCTTTCTAATTGATCACTTAAAATTGGCATGTTTCTTTCTCTTTTATGTTTTTTTTTGATACAAGAGTTAAGATATCCGTAGTGATATATATCGATAGGAACATTTTTAATTTTTGCATTTGGATTTACTTTTAGTATAACACTAAGAATTTGGTTGTGTACTGCTCCTTTATATCTATAATCAGGTTTATTTTTAAAAAGTCTAGGATTAAGATTTAGAATAATATTATTTATATCATTTTCATTTATTAAGTTTAGAGTGTTAAAACAATAAACATCTACACTATCATCCTTTGTGAGTTCTCTTATATCGTTTTTATATTTACTAACTATTTCATCATCAGCATCTAATATTAGAATCCAATCTCCTTTTGCTTTAGAAACAGAAAAATTTCTAGCAGCAGAAAAATCATTATGCCATTGATAAAAATAAACATTCGATGTATATTTTTTTGCTATCTCAACAGTGGAATCTGTTGAACCAGTATCTACAATAATAATTTCATCAGCTATCCCTTCAGCACTTTTTAAGCATCTTTCTAAATTATCTTCTTCATTTTTTACAATCATACATAAACTAATCAATACTATCTCTTCCTCTTCTTTTAATTTGTATGCTTTGATATATTATAAATATATGTGAATTCTAAAAATTCGTTATATATATATTGTAAAAAACTTTAAAAAGTATATTATATACATAAAATTCCTTTTAAAAATTTAGCTATATATAATATTTAAGGAACTAAATATTATCATTCAGCTCTTTAATGCTGTATTTAGTTATTTTTCTTTCTATTAACTTTTTCGATTTTCATTCATATTATATATAAAAGATTTTTATATCCTCATATATAGGTAAATCATACGTAACTTTAATTTAAACATATACAAAATCTCAGATATCAATGAGTTTTCACTTATTTAAATTAATAGTAAAAGTGGTCTATCTTTATAATACTATTTTGGGGATAATAATTTGATGTTCAAAAGTAATTAAAATGGAGGACTTTTATTTGATAACCATTAGTTTATGTATGATAGTAAGAGATGAAGAAGATACTTTAAGTAGATGTTTAGATACTGCAAAGGATTTAGTTGACGAGATTATAATTATAGATACTGGTTCTAAAGACAAAACAAAGGATATTGCTAAGAAGTATACTAAAAAAATATATGATTTTAAATGGATTGATGATTTTGCCGCAGCTAGAAATTATTCCTTTAGTAAAGCTACTAAAGAATATGTATTTTATTTAGATGCTGATGATGTTTTACTAGAAGAAGATATACAAAAATTCAAAGAATTAAAAGAATCTTTAGATCCTTCTATTGATTCTGTAACAATGAAATATAATGTTGGTTTTGACAAAAACGGTAATGTAACCTTTAGCTACAGAAGACATAGATTACTTAAAAGAATAAAGAACTTTAAGTGGTATGGAGCTTGTCATAATTATCTATCTGTAAGCGGAAAAATAATAAACAGTGATGTTAGTGTTACTCACAATAAACTAAGTCACCAAACAGATCGTAACCTGAAAATCTATGAGAAAAGATTAGCAAGAGGAGATAAGTTTTCACCAAGAGATGTTTTTTATTATGCCAATGAATTATATGATCATAAAATGTACGATAAAGCTTTAGAACGTTATGATGAATATTTAAATCTTCCTGATGGATGGTCTGAAAATAAAATATATGCCTGTGGTAGAGTTGCAGACTACTATCATTCTATAGGTGATTATGAAAATGCAATGAACTATTGTTTTAAATCTTTTAAATATGATTCACCTAATGCCGAGCATTGTTGTAGATTGGGAAGTTATTTTAAGGAAAAAAACAACTTCAAACAAGCGGTATTTTGGTATGAACTAGCTACTAAATTAGAAAAGCCTGAAGATAATTGGGGATTCGTTAGAGATGCTTACTGGACATGGATTCCACATGTACAATTATGTGTTTGCAATTATAAACTAGGTAATATTGAATTAGCTTATAACCATAATGAAATAGCAAGACTCTATAATCCAAATGAGGATAGTGTACTATATAATAAAAATTTCTTTGAGAAATTAGGATATAAATAATACTCGAAAAGCTATATTCCAATATTCAACTCTTCATACTTATAAAACTATTTTGTTTTCCAATTCTAATAATTCTTTATTACCTAAACTTTTTTCATTTTAAGTCATATTATGTATAAGGGATTTTTTATCCCTTATAACACTATTATTGGAGATGAAAAAATGATGAAAAATAGATATCATCCAGATTGTAATAATAATGATTTTTATGATGATGACTATGATGATGATTGTATAGAAGAATGTCATTATGATAATGAGTTCTATAATTGTATAGAAGAGTATGATTGTTGTGGTTGTGCAAATTGTGTCAGCTACTGTAATATTTGCCCACCTTGTCCTACTGGTATGAAAGGCGCTACTGGACCAACCGGACCAACAGGTATGAAAGGCGCAACGGGTCCAACTGGTCCTACTGGGATGAAAGGTACTACTGGCGCAACTGGTGCTACTGGTATGAAAGGCACAACCGGTCCAACTGGTCCTACTGGGATGAAAGGTGCTACTGGCCCTACAGGCTCTACTGGAATGAAAGGCGCTACAGGTCCAACAGGACCTACTGGTATGAAAGGTACTACTGGTCCAACAGGTCCTACAGGAATGAAAGGTGCCACTGGCCCAACCGGTCCTACTGGTATGAAGGGCGCTACAGGTCCTACTGGTATGAAGGGCGCTACAGGCCCTACTGGCCCTACAGGCATGAAAGGTGCTACCGGTCCAACAGGCCCTACAGGCATGAAAGGCGCAACCGGTCCAACTGGTCCTACTGGTATGAAGGGTGCTACCGGTCCAACAGGTCCTACAGGAATGAAAGGTGCCACTGGCCCAACTGGTCCTACTGGTATGAAAGGTGCTACTGGCCCAACTGGTCCTACTGGTATGAAAGGTGCTACTGGCCCAACTGGTCCTACAGGCATGAAAGGCGCAACCGGTCCAACAGGTCCTACAGGAATGAAAGGTGCCACTGGCCCAACTGGTCCTACTGGTATGAAAGGTGCTACTGGTCCAACAGGTCCTACAGGAATGAAAGGTGCCACTGGCCCTACTGGTCCTACTGGTATGAAAGGCGCTACCGGTCCTACTGGCCCTACAGGCATGAAAGGTGCTACCGGTCCAACAGGCCCTACAGGAATGAAAGGTGCTACTGGTCCAACAGGACCTACTGGGATGAAAGGTACTACAGGCCCTACAGGAATGAAAGGTGCTACCGGTCCAACAGGTCCTACTGGCATAAAAGGCGCTACAGGCCCTACAGGTCCTACAGGCATGAAAGGTGCTACTGGCCCTACTGGCCCTACAGGCATGAAAGGTGCTACTGGTCCTACAGGTCCTACAGGCATGAAAGGCGCTACAGGCCCTAGTGGTCCTACTGGTATGAAGGGTGCTACAGGTCCAACTGGTCCTACTGGCATAAAAGGCGCTACTGGCCCAACCGGACCAACAGGTATGAAAGGCGCAACGGGTCCAACAGGACCTACTGGGATGAAAGGTACTACAGGCCCTACTGGCCCTACTGGAATTAAAGGCGCTACTGGTCCAACAGGTCCTACTGGAATGAAAGGCGCTACAGGCCCTACAGGCATGAAAGGTACTACTGGCCCTACAGGGATAAAAGGTACTACCGGTCCTACTGGTATGAAAGGTGCTACAGGCCCTACTGGTCCTACTGGAATGAAGGGTGCTACAGGTCCAACAGGTGCTACTGGTATGAAAGGTGCTACTGGTCCAACAGGTCCTACAGGAATGAAAGGTGCCACTGGCCCAACTGGCCCTACAGGCATGAAAGGCGCTACCGGTCCTACTGGCCCTACAGGAATGAAAGGTGCTACCGGTCCAACAGGACCTACTGGTATGAAAGGTGCTACAGGTCCAACAGGACCTACTGGTATGAAAGGTGCTACAGGTCCAACAGGACCAACTGGCATGAAAGGTGCTACAGGCCCAACTGGCCCTATTGGAATGAAAGGTGCCACCGGCCCAACTGGTCCTAATTTTCTTTCAACCCATGGGTATATCTTTAGAAGAGGACTAGCTCCTGCGACGTTTTTTCCTACAAATAAAATAATTTTTACTTCTAGCGTTACTAATGGAGGAATATCCTTTATAAGTCCAACTGATATCCAGATACCAGCAGGCAGCTATTGCATAACTTATTTTGTTCTTTCATTTCCTGCTGCTTTTCCTGGGAGATTAGAGTTGTATAATGTAACTTCTGTTTCATCTATACCCGGTTCTGAATATACAACGGGTTTTGCAAATATATCATTACCAATATGTGGTCAAGTTATTATTAGTTTCCCTATAACAACTAAAATAGCATTAAGAGTTGCCGTTGGAAGCCCTTCAATAACTATTCCAGGTCCAGTTGCTGTACCTATAACAACTGTAACAGCTTCTGTTATAATCAAAAAATTACAATAACCAACATCATCCTTAAATGGTTTACCAAATAAAAGTATCAATTATTTGTAACTAAAAATTAGATAAAATAAATTCAATGTATAGAGATAAGGACTAGCATAATGGCTACTCCTTTCTTAATTTGATTGAATTTCACCATATCAATAGAGAATCCAATTTTGGATTCTCTATTGATGTGAGAGATATAAAAAGCTGCCATCGTAAATTACGACGGCAGCCTCCAAACTTACTATAGTATTATAAATATTTACTTGATTTTATTCACTAATAAATTTTTCTACATCTCTTACTACTCTCTCAGCAAAAATTGCTGCTCTTTCTTTTTGATCTTCAGTTCCATCTTGTATGCATACAGCACCAAAATGTGTATAAGGTTGGCCAGCACTTGCACCTACTGAATGTATAAACATACCTTTAACTAATAATTCACTTATAAGTGCTAGTTCAGCGTTACCTGCTCCTCCACCAATAAAGTTCGCAGTTGCAAATACACAACCAACTTTTCCAGCAAAATTCAACTTACATGTATCCAACCATTTTTTTATTTGCCATGAAAAAGTTCCACCATAGGTAGGTGTTCCAAAGAATACTATCTTTGATTCTTCTAAAAATGTTTTATCAATATCATTAATTGACATGCATTTTGTTTCAACGCCTTCTACCTTTTTTGCTCCTTTAGAGACAAGTTCTGCAACCTTCTCTGTATTTCCTGATTCACTGTGATAAATTATTGATATTTTCATACATAAACCTCCTCATATATTTGAATTCATAATGAATATTTACAATGTATTTTTGTTGGCATTTGCCATTTTCATATTACTCTTATTTTTTACTATTGTCAACATTTAACATAACAAATGCATATATAGCTAGAAAGTCACTCCTCTTCACTAAGAAATTCTAAAGTTTGTTACGATGACTTTTACGCTATATATGCTTCTTCTCACCGCTGAAGGATGGAATTTATAAATCAGAGTAAATATTTTACACAATGCTACAATATATTGATATAACTGCATTTGACAAGTATGAAATTCCTCAAAAAATTTATAAATTCCTATACAATAAAAAAAGGCGGCAGAGCCGCTTCGCTATGGAACCTTAGGTTCCCTTCGACGATGCTATCGCATCTGAGCACCCTCCTGAAAGAAGCGGGGAATACTTTCCCTGCACCCCTTGATTTTTTATTGCATAGGAAAGTATAAAATTTATACTTTCCTATGCAATAAAAAAATAACCTTTTATGCTTATAACATAAAAAGTTATTTTACTTTACTTGTCAGCTATTTTAAGAATAGTTTCTTGTAAAATAATTAGGTCTTAACTTATATTTTCCTTCAATTACTTCATCTAATTGCTCTAACAACATTTTCTTATCTTCATTCATTGTACCTGCTAGGGCAAGATGATTACTTGCATGATTACTTCTTAACACGCATTTAGTTAGTTCTAAATTTTGTATTAATTTTTTAATTTCCACAACAAATTCTATTGGGGATAATTTAGTAATTTCACCTTTACGTACTTTCTCTTCCATTTCTGTACCTCTATCCGCAGTAAGGGAAAGTAATCCTAAATAATCCGGGTCCATTTGGTTAAGTACTTTTGCAGACTCTATTGCATGCATTTCTGATTTTTCTTTTCCACCTACACCTATAATAAGTGTCGCAGATACTTTCATTCCAGCTTTCTTGGCCTTTTGTCCTGCTTGAATCATTTCTGCAGCTGTGGTATCTTTCTTTATATCTTCTAAAATTTCATCACTACCAGATTCAACACCAAGATATAAAATTTGTAATCCCAATTCATTTAATCTTGTTAATTCTTCATGACTTTTTCTATTTATGTCTTGTGCAGTAGCATAGGATGAAACTCTCTCACACTCTGGAAATAGTTCTTTAATTTTTAATAGAATTTTTTCTAAATGCTCTGTTTTCAGAATTAAAGCATCTCCATCTGCTAAGAATATTCTTCTTACGGTTCTGTAACGTCTACGTGCAATTTCAAAGTCTTCTAAGACTTCCTCTAGTTTTCTGATTCTAAATTGTTTTCCTTTGTACATACTGCAAAATGTACATTTATTATGAGAACAACCTATAGTTACTTGTACTATTAAACTGTTTGCTTCACTTGGTGGTCTAAACACCATTCCTTCGTATCTCATTTTAACTCCCCCTAGTTTTAACTGAATACTCTCGAAACATATTCTAATTTTAAATTTAAGTACTTAAAAATACTCTTTCCATTATACTAATATTTATTCATACTTTGCAATATTTTTGGGGAATTTAGCTTTTCTATAATACAAAACAACCTATCTTCTATAAAAATCTGTTTTAAACTGATAGTCTCCTTTTATAACTTCATCTAATTGTTCTAATAACATTTTTTTATCTTTATTTAATGTTCCTGCAAGAGCAAGATAATTACTTACATGGTTACTTCTTAATACACAATTAGTTAATTCTAAGTTTTGTATAAGTTTTCGTATTTCTATCATAGCTTCCATTGGAGACAAAGTAGCTATATCTCCTCTACGTACTTTCTCTTCCATTTCTGTACCCCTATCAACAGTAAGGGTAAGTAACCCTAAATAATCTGGGTCCATTTGACTAATTACTTTTCCAGACTCTACAGCATTCAATTCCGATTTTTCTTTTCCACCTGCACCAATAATAAGTGTTGCAGATACTTTCATTCCAGCTTTTTTAGTTTTTTGTCCTGCTTCTATCATTTCGGTAGCTGTACAATCTTTCTTAATATCTTTTAATATTTCGTCACTACCCGTTTCAACTCCAAGGTATAATATTTGTAATCCTAATTCTCTTAACCTTACTAATTCTTCATGACTTTTTCTATTTATATCTTGTGCAGTGGCATAAGCTGATACTCTCTCACATTCTGGAAATAACTCTTTTATCTTCAATAAGATTTTTTCTAAATGCTCTGTTTTCAAAATCAAAGCATCCCCATCAGCTAAAAAGATTCTTCTTATGATTCTATAACGTCCTCTTGCAATTTCAAAATCCTCTAATACATCCTCTAGTTTTCTAATTCTAAATTGTTTTTCTTTGTACATGCTACAAAATGTGCATTTATTATGAGAACACCCTATAGTTACTTGCACAATCAAACTGTTTGCTTCACTTGGTGGTCTATACACCATTCCTTCGTACCTCATTTTAATTCCTCCCAAATCTACAAATCAATATTTCATTTAAATTTAAGTATATAAAAAACTCTATATTTATTATACTAATATCTATATATATTTTGAAATATTTTGTGATGATTTAAATAATCTTAAAACCATCCCACGAACTTTTTGAATTTTAGATCGTATATATTATAAATTGTGAAGAAAAGAGTTTCGCAATTTATATTTGACATTGTACAGTTAACAGTAAAGATTGATTTTCTTCCAGAAAATCTTTAACTAAGCCTTTGTTAGCCTTACTAACTGGAATAAGGTACTTTTGCTACGTAAAAGGAATCATTTCATCTTTTATTTCAATCAAAAGCTTTCGCTTTCGAAAGGTGTCTACCACTGTAACCTGTAAACTGTAAACTGTAAAAGGGGTGTTTTATAAAATGAAAAATATATCAAAATTAGCTTTATCTATAATTGTAGTTCTATCACTTTTAGTTGGTTGTTCATCAAAAACAAATAAAAATCCCGAAATACCAGGAGATAATACAGATGTACCAAATATCGCTGGTTGCATGGCTGTACCTGATGTTAGTGGTTTTATTTTAGAAGTTTCTGAAAGTGGTAAAGCCATACTAGTTGATGCTTCACCTGTTGTTGATGGAGGTTTAAAAGGGGAAATATGGATATCAATTACTGAAAAAACTGACTTTTATGAAGATGCTGTAGAAGATAAAAATCTGTCTATTCAGCTTTCTCCAGTTAGCCGCGCCTTTAAGGTTGGCAACTTTGTTCAAATATATTTAGATGGTGCTGTTGCTGAAAGTGATCCAATGCAGGGAACTGCTGCAGCTATATTTACAAATGAAATTCCCGATGATAATGGTGGTACTGATACTTCAAATAATAAAACAAAACTCAGCGACATTTATACTATTGCCATGGATTCATTTATACCTTTAGATGACGGTTTAAATGGTGATATGAAATATATAGCTATTAATACCCAAACACTTACAGATGCTTCAGAAGCAGATAAAAAATATATCTTGAAATATTTTGAAAAATATAATGTAGAAGTTATTGATGAAACCTTTGATACTCTTAAAGAAAAAGGTATGGTTAAAGACGGTAATTATATTGAAGGAATTTTACTAAGCATAGACGATATAAACTTTATTTCAGATAATGAAGTAGAAATTGAAGGAACTAAATTCCGTTCTGGTAAAGGTGCTATAGGTGTAAAATCCGTAATAAAAAATAAAAATGGAGAATGGGAACTCCAAAAAGCTGATATGACTTGGATTAGTTAGAAAAAAAGTATTATATAAATATAACTACTAAGTAGTATATCTATATAATACTTTATCTTTAATCCCTTGTTTTTGGCATTTTAATAATAGCCTTAAACAAATCTCCATCTACTTGAATATTAAAATTTCCATTTTGAACATCTATCAAACTTTTAGCTATAGATAACCCAAGGCCACTCCCCTGACTTGATCTAGATTCGTCTCCTCTTTTAAATCTCTCCATAAGTTCATCAGCAGAAATATTTAATTCATAAGCTGAGATATTTTTAAATGTTATATTTACATCATTACCCAAATCTTCAATATCTATATAGACTCTTGATCCTTTAAGTGCATATTTAAATATATTAGACAATAAGTTTTCTATACCTCTCCATAATAATTTCCCATCTGCTTTTATATACATTTTATCTCTAGTATAATTCATCTTAAACTCTAATTCTAACTCTTGAATTTTATCGTCAAGTTCTCCCAAACCTTGAGTTACTAAAGAAACTATATTTATTTTTTCTAAGCTTACAGGAATACTTCCACTAGAAGCTTTTGCTGCCTGGAATAAATCATCAGTTAAAACTTTTAACCTTTGAGATTTTTGTTCTAAAACTTTAATATATTCTTCAGTTTTAGATTTATCCTTTTCCTGTTTCAATAAATCTACATAGGTAATAATAGATGTCAAAGGTGTTCTTATATCATGAGATACATTAGTTATTAATTCAGTTTTTAGTCGCTCACTTTTAAGTTCATTGTTCACAGCTTCTTTAAGTCCTTCACCTATGCCATTGATGTTGTTAGCAAGTCTTCCAAACTCTCCTTTTCCTGAGGTACTTATCGAATAATTAATATCGCCATCTTTAATTCTCTCTACGCCTTCTTTTATTGAATTAAATTCCTTAGCTTTTCTAAGTGCTAACCAAGCTGCAACTCCTATCGTTATAGGAAACATGAAAAAAGTTACCATAAGTATCACAGGGTACCCAATTGTAATAAGGACTATTTTTACAGCGATACTTCCGTTATCATATACATCCCTAATGAAATAAATTATTTTATATATAATAGTATAGATTAGCGTATGTTTAAATAGCGATCTGTTCTTTATATGCTTTATTAATGATAAAACTAATAATAAACACAATGATGAAAGAATTACTGTTATAGGTATTATAATTAAATAAGCATTATTACTTCTGGAAGAATAATAAAAATTGTCAATAAAAATGATCCATAGTACTGTAAGCATAAAGATTGAAAATACATTAATATCATTATATAATTTATCAATAACATTGAAATTTAACTCTTTATCTTTAAAATGCTTTCTGCCTATCACTAATACTAAATATACAAAAGCTAGTATCAAACATAATAAAAAACCTGCCAGTTTATAAAGACCATTTGTAAAAATTACTTTCTTTTCTTTCCATTCTTTTATATTTGAATTTAAATAGTCTTCAGTGAAAGCAACGTATATAGTGCTTTCAAATCTATCTAGTTGGTTTAGTCCATTATTGTATGAGATTATCCAACTATAATTTTTATTATCTTTTATTTCCTTAGGATACACCAACTCTTCATCTTTATCGAATACCATATAAGAAGGAAACATTTTGAAATCTTTTTTTGTTAAATTAGAAGTATTAGAAATAACATTATCTCCATTGCTTGCATAATAAATAATACCATCATAATCTTTTAGTTTCTCAATAAGGTTTTCATATTCTCTTAACTCTTTTTGTATTATATTATTTTTGTTCTGAGAAAGTTCATCTTTGTATACTTCCTTAAACTTTTCGTAGTTTTCCTCAGTACTTAAATTTTCATCAAAGTACATTGAATTAGATTTAAAATCGTAAAATAAATTTTCTTCTCTATTTTTTAAATAATTTTTATCAATACTTTCACCTTGTAAAATATGTTCTTTGCTTTTATACTTTTGTACAGCATAAGTTAAATCTCGAATAATCTCATCGCTTTGTCGCATAAATTCACTGCTGAGATAATAATTTTCTTCAAATATATTATCAAAATCTATATCTTGCTTTTCAATAGTATTGAAAAGTACTGTAACTGTACCAGTAAGACACCCTATTACAATAATAAAAACTATTATTTTTGTTATAATTGAATGACTAAATTTTTTCAACTTTGTATCCAATTCCCCACACCACCTTTAAATATTTTGGATCTTTAGGATTAATTTCAATCTTTTCTCTTATTTTTCTAATATGAACTGCTACTGTATTTCCTGTATTATAGGCAATATCCTTCCATACATTCTCATAAATTTGTTCTATGGAATATACCTTCCCAGCATTTGCAGTTAATAAATATAATATCTTATATTGTACTGGAGTAAGATGAATTTCTTCTCCATCAACAGTTATAATCTTGCTTTCGTCATCTATAACAAGACCTCCTGTTTTATACAGATTATTTTTTGTTTCAAGACTTCCTAGAGTTGTATATCTTCTTAACTGAGATCTAACCCTTGCAATTAATTCTAAGGGATTAAACGGTTTAGCTATATAATCATCTGCTCCCATATTCAATCCTAATATTTTATCTGTATCTTCAGTTTTTGCTGAAAGCATAATTACTGGTATATTATTATTTTCCCTTATTTTCATAACTGCTCTTAATCCATCCATTTTGGGCATCATTACATCCATTATAATAAGTTGAATTTCATTTTCTTCTATAATTTTCAAAGCTTCTATCCCATCAAAAGCTTTTAGCACTTTATATCCTTCATTATTTAAATAAATTTTTATTGCCTCTACTATTTCCTTGTCATCATCACAAACTAAAATATTCATGAAGTATCCTCCCTACTTTTTAAATTATCCATATTATAACACACCCCACTTTTATTAGTGCTCAGTTGACAATGCACAATTCACAGTTTCAACCGATAAATCTATCTTATCAACTAATTTTTAATAAATTCTTTATACAATTATTAAGATTTTCTTAAGGTCGAAATATTTTAAGTTTTTTATAAAATAAAAAAAGTTTATTTCAAAATGACTTTGAAATAAACTCTTATATTATTCTAATATTTTCTTTACAATAATATTGTCACTAGAGGTGGGAATGCTATCAGTATACCTAATACAATAAGCATTGCTATTATAAATGGTATAACTCCAACAAATATGTCTTCTATAGAAATATCTTCCCCTTCAGTGGAACCAAGTTCTCCTAAGGATGCTTTAACTGTAAATACAGATATTCCAAATGGTGGTGAAATAATACCAACCTCAATAGCAATAATTGCTATAAGACCGAACCATACTAAATCCATTCCAAAAGATGTAACGATAGGGACAAAGAGTGGCATTGTCAATAATAAAATAGATGTAGAATCTAATATTGTTCCAAGCATCAATAATACAACTAAAAATACTATTATAATTACTATATGTGGTACAGCTAATGAAGTAATAAAATCTCCTAGTAATGCTGTAACCCCTGATATAGCTAATGCTCTTGAATACATTTGAGCTGATACAAGTAAGAATAAAATACTACCAGTTGTAACACCTGTATTTAATAAAACGTTCCATATACTCTTAATTGTAAATTTACCCTTAAAGATAACAATTAGTAATGCTCCAAATGCTCCTACTCCACCAGCTTCTGTTGGAGTGAAAAATCCTAGCCAGATACCGCCTAATGTTACAAATATTAAAACTAGTAAAGGCCAAGGTTTCAATACTGTTTTAACTATATCATCACTTGTTTCTCTAGAAGTTTCATCTCCAGAAATCCAGTCTGGATGTAATTTTATAATGATTAATATAGTAAGTATAAATGCAACTGTCATTATAATTCCTGGAATAACACCAGCTACAAAAAGTTTACCTATAGACGTTCCAGAAAGCATACCATAAATAATCATAAGTACACTTGGAGGGATTAACATCCCTAAAATCGAACTACCTGCAACAGTACCTACTGCTAATTTCTTGTCATATCCTAATCTTCTCATTTGTGGAACAGCTATTTTAGTAAATACTGCTGCTGATGCAATACTTACTCCTGTGATTGCAGCGAATATAGCATTTGCAATTACTGTAGCTATACCTAAACCACCTTTAACTTTTCTCAAAAGAATGTTTACTGCATTATATAAATCTTCACTACCTCCTGAAAGGTTAGCAAGTAATCCCATCATAACAAACAATGGTGTTACACCAAAAATATACTCTCTTAATGCACTATATGCTGTGCTACTTAGAATATTTATTCCAACTTCAATATTTCCTGTGGCAAGATATATTCCTAGAATACTTGATCCCATAAGTGCAATACTTAATTCAACACCAAACACTATAAGAGCAATTAACACTACTAAGGTAATTATTGCAATTCCCATATCTATACTCCCTTCTTAAATAACTTCTTGATTTTGTACCAAATATTAAAGAAGTATTGTCCCAACATTAAAGACGAACCAAAGAAAATAGCAAATCTTGCTGGACTTGTTGGAACTCTTAAAGCTCCTTCTCCTTCAAATTCTCCTGTTTTTAATGCATGAACAAATTCATGAAAACTTGTTTTCACTAAGAATATAAATAGAATAATACCCAAAATACATGCAATTACATCGAATACGTCTCTTACCTTTTCTGGGAAACGATCATAAAAAACTGTAGACCTAACATGTTTTCCAATCATTAATACGTAACCAATTTGCAAAAATGCAATTGCAATAATTGAATTAGCAACAATCTCAGGTGTTCCCTGCAATGGATGATTAAAAAATATCCTTCCACCTACATCGGCTACAATTACAAGCATTAGTACAAAAATCCAAAGAGACCCTATAGCATTACAAGCTGATAACAATTTACTATACTGTTTTTGAAAAAATCCTTTTTCCACTTTATCCACCGCCTTTTTTATAAATACTTTATATGGTATTTAGAAAAAATTTCAATCTACAAGAAGACTGCTAAAAGCATTTACTCCTTGTAGATTGTTTGTTATAAATCTTTAATAACTTCTTATATCCTCTTAATTGATTCTAATACTCCCAATCTCTTGGAGACTCAAACCCATTTTCTTTTAGTAATTCATAGTATCTATTTACTATTTCAGTTGCTGGAAGCCCTTTTTCATTATTTTCTTTAACCATGTTTCCAACTACATTAGGAAGTTTTGCTACCCACTCAGCTCTTGCTTCATCTGTGATTTCTACAATTTTAACTCCTTGTTCTTCCATTGCTTTTAAGTCAGAATCATATTTATCTTGAGCATTTTTAGCTTCTTGAGCACTATATTCTTTACCAACTTCTACTATAATATCTTGCACTTCTTTAGGTAAACTATTGAATTTATCAAGATTCATTGTTAACGCTCCTGCCATTTGTGCTCCAAAATTCATTTTGATAACATATGGTGCTACTTCTTGAATTTTAAAGTTGAAACATGCTGATGTTGGATTGATACATCCATCATAAACTCCTGTTTGTAAACTTGTGTATGCTTCATTTAAGTTTGATTGTACACCTACTGCTCCAGTTCCTTCTATCCATGAAAGGTTAGCTCCACCTGCACCAAACTTTTTACCTGATACATCTTCAATACTATTAATTTCATAAGTTGAATAAATACTATAGTTGTCTGTTACACCTAATCCTAAGAATTTTTGATTATATTCTTCAAAAGGAGCTTTAAATACATCTGGATATTCATCAAATAATTGAAGTGCAACTTTACTTACAATATTTGAATCTGGAGATTGGAATGGCATTCTAAATGTCATACCATGCATCATAAGTTTTGAAGGTTCAAATCCAAAGTTAACATAAGTTATATCAATTAAGCCATTTTGTACACCTTCCATAGCTTCTCCAAGCTTAACTATAGATCCACCATAACCTTTAACCCACTCAATTTCATAATCAGTATTTTCTGCAACTCTTTTTGAAACTTCTGGTGCAAAGAATGTATCCATTGTTCCTGTCCATGCAATATTTTCAGCTACATGACCCGCTCCAATTCTTAATTTGATTTTTTTCTTGCCACCATCGCTACCGCTGGCACTATCATTTGTTTTTCCAGAACATCCAGCTACCATAGTAAGTGTTAATGCCAATACACAAATTGATGCTACTACTTTTCTTAATTTTTGAAATTTCATCATTTCTTCCCCCTCTTTTTTATTAGGTTTTGCAATACCAGAACAAAACCATTAAAAACTATATTTAAAAGGTCGTTACCTTTTACAACTTTATTAGAAAGAATAAAAACAATAAATATTATCCTTTTAATTTTGTAAATGTTTTCACTTTCTGCATAAATAATTCTTGTAAATATTTGATATGTACAGAGAATCCAATATGAAACTTAATTTCTCCTACTATTAGATTCTCCTTACCCTAGCAAAATTAATATTTACATAACTATCATTTTTGCCAATGTTTATCAATTTCTTCTCTAATTATTTTTACTGCTTTACCTAATTTTATTCTGTTACCATATAAAGCATATATATCTCTACATATAAATTCTAAATGGCAACCTTTTGCTGCTATTAAAGTTTTTTCGATATGCTGTCTAAAAGCTTCTTCATCAAGAGGCTTGTCTAATGCTATAAAGTTAGGACTTGGTTTTCTGGAGTAAATCACATTACCACCTCTAAGTGCTTGTCCCATATATTCTTCATCTGTCCAAGGATTAATAGATACTTTTCTAAGTCCTGGTAACTTACTAATATAATCATCCCAAATATCATGCATAGGTTCACAACATCCATAATATACCACACCAAATTCTTTAGCCAATTTGTAATAATATGGATAGAAAAATTCTCCATACATATCTGGAGAAACCCCTACAGTTTCTTGAGAGTTAAGATTCCACCACATATCTTTTATTGTAACAGTTCCACTTTTTTTACATTCCTCTGTAGGTAATTCGTGTGTAAAACCATAGCTACCTGATCCTGCATAATCATTTTCATTATTAACAAATAATAATCCTTCTTTTTCCAACCATTTCATATGCTCTAGAACATCATCAGTCATAAATTCATATAATGCATGGAATTCTTCTGGGTAATCCATAATAGCAAACATCATGTTTTCAAGTCCCATCATATGTACTGCTTTCTTTGAAGGACTCGCATACCAATTGTAACTTGGATCGAGTTTTATTTTTACAGGTAAGATATCTCCAATAGTCTCGTTTACAAATCTTACCCAACACTCTGTATATTCTCTATCGACTGAATATATTGAAGGTTTTAGTTTTGATATGTCTTCTTGTAAATCAATAATAGGATATTCAATAGCATAACCTACTTGTTTTCCATTACCATCATCAGCATGTGTTGTTTTTAGCTCTATTCCAAACTCTTTCATATCTATCTTCCAATATGCTGTATAGTAATCTGGAACAACTTTATCATCATCAACTAATTCATGATTTACAGTATGTGTTAATATATTTTTTTCAATTTCAATTGCAGCTGGTGATGTGCATTTAGATTCTGGTAATATATCTTCTAAGCAATACTTTATCTCCATAATAACTGGAGGTCTATCCCCTTTTAATGAGTTATGATTATACCATAACTTCTTTCTCTCTTCCATTATCGGTAATTTTGAATATTCTAATTGTTTTTTAGCAAGCTCACGCAAATACATTTTTTCTTCTAATGTAATATTAAAATCATACTTCATATATGTCCCCCCACTTTAATTAATAATTATTCACTTTGGTGCTGCTTTAAATTATTATTGATTCAAATAAACCTTTACAATATTTATAAAGTGCAATATAAGACTTATATCTAATGGACATGTCAAATGGGCTAGATATCAAATTTAATATTTTAAATAAAATAATTTATTCCAGTTATAACCTTCAAAATTCTTCTGTAAAAGTAATATTTTTTCAACTAACAACTAACAGCTAGTTTATTAGTTTATGATTAAATTTTATATTATCTTCGATAAATTGTCAACGTATAATGAAATATTGTTCTCTTGTTTCACATTTGTGCAACACTGGAATGATTTTTAGCATAATGTCTCTTAAAGTACTCCAAACTAAAACTAGCAACTACTCTCAAATTGACACAAAAATCAGTTTGATATATAGTAATATTAAATAAATTTAGTACAGAAAGGATATTTACTATGGCGAAAAAAAACATAATTAATTATTTCGAAAAAGTACAACTACCTGACCCAGTGGATACAGTAATAGAACAAATAAGAAATCTACTGCATACTGGCATGTTAAAACCTGGAGATAAATTACCTTCTGAAAGAAGATTAGAAGATAAAATGGGAGTTCCAAGAGGTGTTATAAACCGAGCCATGCGTATGATGGAAACTTATGGTATTGTAAAAACTATACCTCAAAGCGGAACCTATGTTGCAGATATTTGTGTAGAAGCTTTAGAAGGATTAGTATCAAATATCATTACATTAAATGAAAATGATGTAGATGCTTTAGCTGATACTCGATGTATTCTAGAAAGATATGCAACTGAACTAGTGGCTGAAAATGCCTCAGATGAAGAACTTGATGATTTAGAATTAACACAAGAAAAAATAGCAAAAGAAATACATAGCGGTTATGTTAGCTTTGATAAAGACATGGTATTTCATCTCAAAATCGCCGCATACTCAAAAAATCCTGTACTAAAATCTGTTTTGACAAAACTCACCGTCAACATGATCGACCTTTTAAAAACCTTTGAAGATGAAATATATAAAGAATCTCTAACTAAAAGGTTAGAAGATGCATTATTTGAACATAATGAAATTATTAAAGCATTAAAGAATAGAGATGGAAAAGAAGCTGCATTGGCAATGGAAAGACATTTTGACAACTCAAGAACTTTTAGATATAGTCAACTCAAAGAAAAATAAGCACACTTATAACTAATTTCAGAACTAAGCTGAAATTAGTTTTTTTTATTAATAATTTATTCCTCTATATTAAAGTGCACAAAAATGCATCTTAAAACTAACAACTAACAACTAGTTGTTAATTGTGATATAATGATATTGATATTAAAGGAGGAGGATAAATTAGATGAAAGGAATTCTAACAATTGATATAGGCACCTCAAGCATAAGAGGAATAGTTTATGACCTTTATGGAAATTCGCAATTCATATGGCAACAAGAATATAGTCCTGAATTCAAAGAAAACAATTGGGTTGAACAAAATCCCAATAGTTGGTCAAATTACCTTTACGAAATTCTAAAAACTAGCGGGAAATATTCTAAGGAAAATAATATTGACCTATTAACAATTTCTCTTACTGCTCAAAGGTCTTCCGTTATCCCAGTAGATATTAATGGTAAACCTCTATATAATGCAATTATGTGGCAAGATAGAAGAACTGTAGATATTTGCAGGGAATTAGAAACGTACAACGCTTTAGTTTATAAGAAAAGTGGATTAAAAATATCACCTGTTTTCTCAGCAGTAAAAATGTCTTGGTTTAAAAAACATTGTAATGATATCTATAAAAGTACATATAAAATGATGGGAATTCAGGATTATTTATTATATTTATTAACCGGTAATTTTGTCACTGACGAATCTTTAGCTAGCCGTACAAATTTATTTAATTTAAGTATCAGAAATTGGGATGATGATTTAATAAATCTCTTTGATATAGAGAAAGATAAACTTTGCGATTTAGTCCATCCAGGAGGTATATGCGGTACTTTACAAAAAAATATAGCTTCAGTAGTAGGTCTAAAAGAAGGCATTCCAATCATTTCTGCTGGCGGTGATCAACAGTGTGCAGCTTTAGGACTAGGGGTTATGACTAAAGGAGATACAGAAGTTAATACAGGAACTGGCGGCTACATTATTAGTCATTCTGAAAAACCAGTTTTTGACCCCGATATGAGAATATTTTGTAATGCTTCATCTATTCCAGGTAAATATATTGTAGAGGCAGCCATTCTAACATCTGGAAACATCTATAATTGGTTTAATGAAAATTTTTATGATGGAGTTCCCGGAGATAAAGAGCGATTTAATAAAATGAATATGGATGTAATTAATACCCCTGTAGGTTCTAGAGGAGTTATCCTTACTCCACATTTTAAAGGCAGTGGTGCACCTAACTGGAATCCTCTTGCAAAAGGTATGTTTTATAATGTATCTCTTGAAACAAATAAAGGAGATATGGCAAGAGCTATTTTAGAAGGAATTGTTACAGATTTAGGTGAAAATATAAAGTTAATAGAAGAACTTACTAATAAGATAACCAAAGTCACTGCTGCAGGGGGGCTAAGCAGTTTTGACATATATAACCAAATGCAAGCAGACACATTTAATAGTATAGTCAATTGTTACCCAAGTGGGGAAGCTACAGCACTTGGAGCTTGGATTTCTGCATCTGTAACCCTTAAAATATTCTCCTCACATAAAGAAGCATTTGATACAGCAATTAGCAATAAAAAGATAAGATGTTACAATCCTATAAGCGAAAATACATTGAAGTATAAAAAACTTATAGAAAAAAAGAAAAAACTTTTTAGTGCGCTCAATGATAATGGTATTTTTGAACATATGTAATACTTTATATAAAAATATAGTGACGAGTTTCAAGTGAAAGTTATGGACACCTTTCACTTGTCACTTGTCACTAATATAGTTTTCCTATTTCACATAATATATAGCTGCATGTCCAATTTGACGGTTTGCAGAAAGAATTATTTCTCCATCTTCAGTATAACAGACAGATGTATTACTTGGACCAACACCCTCATCTACAACTTGTGAAACATATTCTTTTTTCACATCATCATATGTTATAACAAACAATTGCATTCTATTTCTTCTTGCACCACCAATAAATGCAGGCTTTCCTTTAAGTGTACAAGAAACTACAGTATGATAAAAATTTTGATAAATTGGATAACTATATACTTCTTTGTACTCTCCGTCAATTTCTTTATAAATCTTGTATTCGCTACCATGGAAAGGAGAGATAGTAGCTATTTCTTGTTTTCCATCATTATCTATATCCAAAACAGCCATATCGCTTATTGGTGTATCCATTATTTTTTTAACAATCCATTCTCCACCTTTGACCGCAGGAGGAATAGTCACAAACATACCTTCTCTAGCACCTATAAATCCAGCTTCTTTTCCGTCATAAATCCCCTTACAATATCCATGATTAATAGTAAGTCCTTCCTTTAAAACATCCAGTTGAAGTTCTATTTTACTATCATAATCATTAGGAAACTCAGATACAAAAAGCTTTCCTGGGTGTGACCAATCCTGTTTATTCTCTTTATAATTAGCTATAGTTGCACCAATAAAGTATTTTGTCCCATCTTCACCTGTTAATAAGTCAAATCTGTGGAGATATGGTAGGTCAACAATCTTTTCATAAGAAAACTCTCCATCCTTATATCTCACTATAACAACGTGAGAATCTTGAGCCTCAACCATAGAAACAAAGCCTTTAGATGCCAAAAAGTAACCATCCTTTTCAGGTAGAGGTGTAATGGACATAGTTCCGCCACTCTCTTCCCATATTGTTATCTTATCCTGAAAGTCTTTGCCCTTATAAACGTGCATACTTGCATTTGCACCTTCTCCTGCAAAAATCAAACCAGGTTCTCCATCAATCTTCATACTAGAAACAGCATAACACTTAAAGATTTCATCTAAATATCTTTTTTCGAACTTCATATCAATAACCTCTCTTTATTATAAATTCTTACTGATAACTTTCCTATACAAAAACAAAACAGCTTAGGTAAATCATTTAAGAGTTACGTAAGCTGGATTTTTCTGGAGTAGAATTAACCCATACTCTTCTATAATTAAAGCAAAGATCTAAAAGGTAAATCAGGTTCAATTTCAAAAGCATCATCAAATCCACGTGGATAATGATATTCCATATTATTCTTATCATTTGGATAAGTAAACTTTCCGCCAACTTGCCAAATATATGGTTTAAATTTATATTGTAGTCTATCTTTTTTCATATCCCAAAGAAATTTAATTTCTTGTGGATCTGCTTGGAAATTAGTCCAAATATCATGGTGGAAAGGTATTATTACCTCCGCTCTTAAAGATTCAGCCATTCTCAACATATCAGCTGAAGTCATTTTGTCAGTCATTCCCCTTGGATTTTCTCCATAAGAGCCTAAAGCTACATCAATTTTATGATCATTTCCATGTTTAGCATAGTAATTTGAATAATGAGAATCACCACTATGATATAAATTTCCACCTGGAGTCTTTATAAGATAGTTTACAGCTAATTTATCCATATCTTGAGGCATTTTATCTTTTAGAATAACTCCTTTTGGAGCTGTAACTAATTCTGTTCTATCAAAAGAATCAAGAGCTACAATTTCTGTATCTTTTATTTTTACTACATCGCCTGGTTTCACAACTATACAGCGCTCTTCAGGAACTCCCCAACTCATCCAAAGTTTAACACATGCTTCTGGCCCAATAAATGGCACTGATGAATCACAATTTTGTAATATTGCAGCTGCTACATATGGATCTATATGATCCCCATGATCATGTGTTGATAAGATTGCATCTGCTGTTCTTATTTCAAATGGATCTAACACACAAGGGACATTTCTTAAGTTTGGCTGAAGCGCTACACATCCTATCATTCTTTGATGTTGATGTTGTTCTTTCATAAGCTTATTTTTCTTTGTTCTTTTTCCACTTTTAGTCCAAAAGTCAATAACTATATTTGCATTTCCTTCAGACTTAACCCAAATACCTGTACATCCTAACCACCACATAGAAAATGTACCTTGTTGTACTCTTTCTTCCTCTATTTCTTCATTTAACCAACTTCCCCATTCTGGGAAATTATCTAAAACCCAACGTTCCTTCGTAATTTCATTAACGTTCATAATTTTCTCCTTTCATTTTCACAATAATTTTAGAATCAAATTTCTATTTTCCTTGCCCATAATAAGCATTTTCACCATGTTTTCTTAAGAAGTGTTTATCCAATAAAAAATTGTCTACACTTTGTATTTCATTATTTAACTGAATAGTTCTTATTGCCATTTTTGCTACTTCTTCCATAACTACTGAATTGTGAACTGCTTCATGTGCATCTTTTCCCCATGAAAATGGACCATGACTATTTACAACTACAGCAGGGGTATGAACAGGATTTAATCCCTTAAATCTTTCAACTATCACATTTCCAGTTTCTTTTTCGTATTCCCCTTCTATCTCTTCTTTAGAAAGCTTTCTAGTACAAGGAATTTCACCATAAAAATAATCAGCATGTGTAGTGCCAAAACATGGGATGCTTCTCCCTGCTTGGGCAAAGGTTGTTGCCCAAGTTGAGTGAGTATGTACTACCCCTCCTATTACAGGAAACTCTTTATACAATACCAAGTGAGTTGGCGTATCTGATGAAGGTTTTAAACTCCCCTCAACCACATTACCTTCAAGGTCAACCACAACCATATCATCAACTGTCATCTCATCATAGGAAACTCCACTTGGTTTTATAACTATCAAACCTTTTTCTCTGTTAATAGCACTTACATTTCCCCAAGTATAAACTACAAGACCTTTCTTAGGTAATTCTAAGTTTGCTTCAAATACTTCTTTTTTTAACTCTTCAAGCACAAAATCCACCTTCTTTCATTCTCTCTTCAACCCAAATCCTTGCATTTTTTATTTCTTTAACAACTTCTTCTGTAGAAACTTTTTTATTATCTGACCACATTTCAATCATAAATGGACCATTATATCCAATTTCTTTTAATCTGTTGAATAAACCCTTAAAATCAACTGTACCTTGTCCAAAAGGAACACATTTAAATTTTCCTGGAAGAGTTTCTTTTACATGAATTGCTACCACGTGTTCAAGCCCAACCTCTAATTCGGTAGGAACATCATTGCTCCATTGAGTTATATTACCAAGGTCTGGGTAAATCTTGAACCAAGGTGAATTAAATTCCCTCACATAAGGTAAAGCTTTTAGTATTGTTCCAATAAATTCAGTATCCATAATTTCTACTGCAAGCATAACTCCAGCTTTACTTGCCCATGATATAGCTTGTCTTAATCCTTCAATAAATAAAGCCTTAGTTTTTTCATTGGCTTCTTCATAATAAACATCATATCCAGCAAGCTGAATTATTCTTATTCCTGTATCAACTGAAAATTCAATAGCTTTTTTCATTATTTCAAAAGCTTTTTTTCTCGTTTCCTCATTTTCACTACCTAATGGAAATCTTCTATGTCCACTCAAACACATACTAGGTATCAAAATACCAGTTTCATCTATGAGATTTTTTAAATTCCTTCTTTCTTCCTTTGACCAGTCTAATCTGCTTAATCTCTCATCAGATTCATCAACAGAAATCTCTAAATAATCAAATCCAGCTTCTTTTGCTGCATTTAGTTTTTCTTCCCAATTCATCCAATTTGGAAGAGCTTTTTCATAAATACCCATCGGAGATTTGTTCAAATCGTACATAATATACCTCCCAAATATTATAATTCATAATGCACAATGCACAATTAATGATGATTTTCTCCACGAAAATCTTAAACTAAGCCTTTATCTGCTTCGCAGATTTAAATAATGTGCTTTTACTACCGTAAAAGTAATCATTTAAATCTTTTATTAAATTAAAAGCTTTCGTGCTAACGAAAGATGTCCTTTACTGTAAACTGTGCATTGAGAATTATGAATTATGAATTTATCTTGGCTTCTATAAACTTATAATAGCATTGCTAATTCTCACAATCAATATTATGCTCACATATTGCACATATGTTCATTTTGTATTATACTTAAGTTGTGGATTTATACTTAATTGAAATAAATTGCTTATTACATTATAATTTTAATAAACTACACAAATATATAAACCAAAACCAGTTAGGAGGTTACAGGAATGGCTGATTATGAAAGCATGAACGAAAATCAAAAGTTGCAACTTTTAGCAACTATTGCAAACTTGTATTATGAACATAATATGACTCAATCTCAAATCGCTGAAAGAATGTTCATATCACGTTCAAAAGTTTCAAGATTATTAAAAGAAGCAAGAAATAAGAACATTGTTCAAATTACAATAAAAGAACCTTGGGAAAGATTATTAGAAGTAGAAGCTGTATTGATGAAAAAATTTAATCTAAAAGATGTGAGAATATTAAATACTAAAGGAATGGCATACGAATCCATGTTATATAGACTAGGTGAATTTAGTTCATACTACATAGACGGTATAATTGATAAAGAAACTATTCTAGGCATGTCTTGGGGTAACACTATTTACCACGCTGTTCAATCTCTAAAATCAACCAAAAACATCCCACTTACTGTGGTACAGATTATGGGTGCAGCTTCAAAGGATAAACCTGAAATAGATGCCATTGACCTTGCGAAACAATTTGCAAAAGCTTATGGTGGAAAATATCACTACCTATATGCTCCTATTTTTGTTGAAAATAAAGCTGTGAAGGACATGCTAGTAAAAGATCCTTCAATAGCAGATACTCTCGACCTTGCAAGACGATCAAATTTGATACTTACAAGTTTAGGTCCTATTGATACTACTCTTTCAAATGCTTGGAAAACATATTTAAATAGTTATACACAATATACTCTACAATCAAAGGGTGCTGTAGGCCACCTTGGGGGTAACTTTTATGATATTAATGGAAAAAAAATAGACATAGAATTAGATGAAAAATATATAGGGATAAATCTAAATGATTTTTTAAATGTCCCTAATGTAATTGGAATTGTAGGTGGGGAACACAAAGCAAAAGCTTTACTAGGTGCCTTAAGAGGTGGGTTTATCAATACCTTAATTGCAGACGACACTATTGCTCTTAAGTTATTGGAATTAGCCGCGGAGATTGTGTAAGTGACAGGTTATAGGCGATAAGTTCAGGCTATGATATTATATAGAAAAATATTAAAAATTAAAGAAGAATTTTAATACCTGCAATCTAATTAACTTCTGGTATTGAAATTCTTCTTTAATTTTTAACCTTTTTAAATTCAAAGAATTTCTAAAAGAAAATCATCCACAGTTCTTAATTATTAATTAATAATATATAGAGCAATAATTAAAAATTATTACCACATTAATGTGGCAATATGAGTTTAAATGGCACTAAATATATGTGTTATTATTGATTCATAGAGATAAATGAATTAAATAAGTTAAAGATTTTTACTTTGTAATTTGGACATGTTCAAAAGTGTTTATCAATGAATTCTCTATAATATACTGGGAAAATTAAATGAAAGTAGGAGTTGGAAATATGGAGAAAATAATTAATGAAAATTTGGTTGAATTAAACTTACAGGGAAACAATAAGACAAAAGTGATTGAATATATGGCTAGTCTTTTATTTGAAGAAGGAAGACTAAGCGAAAAAGAAGTTTATATAAAAGAAGTATTGGCAAGGGAAGAATTAGCTAGCACTGCAGTTGGGTTTGGAGTTGGAATACCTCACGGGAAATGTGATGCTGTGAAAATTCCTTCAGTAGTATTTGGTAGATGTAAAGAGAGTATTATGTGGGATTCACAAGGGGAAGCAGTAAGGTTAGTATTTCTTTTAGCAGTACCTAAAGAGGCCGCTTCAGATCAACATCTAAAAATATTAGCAGCACTTTCTAGAAAATTAATGGATGAGGATTTTATAAATTTACTTTTAGATAGTAGAAACAAAGCCTCGTTACTCAGGGAACTTTCGGAAGCACTATCAACTGTATAAAACTAATTAAACGTTTATTAATTTATTGATGTAATCATAAATATTATTTTTAAAGGAGGAGCAATTATGAAAAATGAGTTAAGTAAATTAAGAGGTTACCTTATGACTGGTGTATCTTATATGATCCCTATCGTGGTAATCGGTGGTGTTTTAATCGCCCTCTCTATTGCATTAAGTGGTGTTGAAGCAGGTACTGGTGCTAATGTTACAAACCCACTTTTAGAAAAAATGTTAAATGTAGGTGTTAAAGCTTTTGGTTTAATGGTACCTGTATTAGCTGGTTTTATTGCATTCGGTATTGCAGATAGACCTGGTTTAGCCCCTGGTTTAGTTGGTGGTGCTTTAGCAAATGAAATTGGAGCAGGTTTCCTAGGTGGAATTTTAGCAGGTTTTGTTGCAGGTTATGTTTCTAAATGGATAAAATCTTGGAAAGTTCCAACTCAAATAAGAGCCATTATGCCAATATTTGTTATTCCACTTTTAAGTTCTTTGGTCGTTGCTGTTGTAATGTACATTGTAGGTGCTCCTATTAGTAACTTAATGTCTTCAATGACTGAAGGTCTTAAGAGCATGGGAGAAGGTAATGCTGTATTATTAGCTATAGTAATGGGTGCAATGATTGCTTTTGATATGGGGGGCCCTGTAAATAAAGTTGCATTTATGTTTGGCGCTGCTATGATATCTGAAGGTGTTTACACTGTAATGGGCCCAGTTGCAGTTGCTATTTGTATCCCACCTCTTGCTATGGGAGTTGCTACATTATTAAGGCCTAAGAAATATTCAGTTGCAGAAAGAGAAGCTGGAAAAGGCGCTCTCGCAATGGGTCTTATCGGTATTACTGAAGGGGCTATTCCATTCGCTGCTGCTGACCCAGTAAGAGTTATCCCTTCAATAGTTACAGGTTCAGCAGTTGGTGCTGTAATCGCTGCTATTGGAAAAGTTGGAGACCATGCTCCACACGGTGGTCCAATTGTACTTCCTGTAGTAGATAACAAATTTATGTTTATTTTAGCTGTTGTTGGTGGTGTTGCTGTTGCAGCTACCATGGTTAATTTGCTAAAAAAAGATTTTATCGAAGAAATTGATGAAGAAAAAAATGGATCAGATGATTTTGAGATAGATTTTAATTAATGTCTATGTTATAAAGAATAGATAGAAACGAAAGGAGAATATAAATGAAAGTATTAGGTGTAACAGCATGTCCAACCGGAGTTGCCCATACTTATATGGCAGCAGAGGCATTAACCAAAACTTGTAAGTCTAGAGGTTTTGAAGTAAAAGTTGAAACTCAAGGCTCTATTGGAATAGAAAATGAAATAACTAAATCAGATTTAGAAGGTGCTGATGTAGTTATACTTTCTAACGATATTGCTATAAAGGGAAAAGAAAGATTCAATGGTATTCCTGTAGTAAATGTTAAAATTGGAGATATTATAAAGAACACAAACCCACTACTTGATAAAGTTATAGCTCATTTGGAAAAGAAAAAAGGAAATTAGCAGTTAGTTGACCAAATATTATTTATTTGATAAATTTAAAGAGACGGGAAAACCGGCTCTTTTTTTATCAGGAGGTTTATTATGGATAGATTATTGAAAATAGCTATGGTTTTATTGGAAAGCAATGACCCGATAACCACAAATAGTATTGCATCTGAATTAGGTGTATCAAATAAGACAATAAGAAACGATTTAAAAAAACTCCAAGATTTTATCGAACGAGAAGGATTAAAGCTTACAAAAAAAACAGGTGTTGGAAACTATATAGAGGGACCTAAAAAAAATAAAAATATTCTTCTTCAAAGCTTAAAAAAAGATTTAAATTATATAGAGCCATATTCACCTGAAGGAAGACAACATCATATTCTTAAAAGACTTTTTATGAACAATGATAATCTTACTGCTAGTAAACTTGCTGACGAACTTTTTGTATGTGCTACAACAATAAATAAGGATTTAAAACAAGTAGAAGAAATAATAACCCCCTTTAATTTGAAGCTAAATAAACAAAGTAATCATATTCTAGAACTTGTAGGAAAAGAAAAAGATTATAGAGACGCCATCGCAAGTTTAATATTTCAAACCAAAGAAAAATATAATGAAGCAGAACTGCATAACTTTGAGTATAAAACTAGGATTGATTCAGCTACTATGAACCAACTTCGAATCCTAATGAATATTGATTATTCAAAATTAGAAGAATACTTGAATAACTTAGAAAAAAAACTATACTTCAAATTTTCTCAAGAAGCATATATCTGCTTGATTATTCATATAGCAATATCAATCAAGAGAATAAAAAACGGTAAGGATGTTTCGTTATCTACAGAGATACTTAATGACTTAAAAGAAACAAAAGAATTTAAATGTGCCAATGAAATGAGCAAAGAAATTGGAGATTATTTTGGAATAACTATACCTAAACAAGAAATTGGGTATATAACCCTGCACATTATTGGAAGTAAAATCGGAGAAAAAGACTTAGAAAATTTAGATTATCCTTTAGAAAAAGTAGAAGAGATGGAACTTGCAGTAGCGTTAGCAAATAAAATTATCGATGTTGCAAGTGATGCCCTACATACAGATTTAAAAGATGATACCATCTTATTAAATGGACTAATTCTTCATCTTAGACCAACAATCAATAGATTAAAATATGGTTTGACACTTAGAAATCCTATTTTAGAAGAGATAAAAAATAACTACCCAGATATCTATGGTACAGCATGGATTACCAGTAATGTGTTCCGAAAATACTTAGATGTTAATGTACCTGAATCTGAAATTGGCTACATAGCCTTACACTTAGGTGCCTCTCTTGAAAGAAATAGAAAAAAGATTAAAACTTTAGTGGTTTGCCATAGTGGTATTGGAACCTCTCAGCTACTATCTGCAAGGTTAGAAAGAAGCTTCAAGGAATTAGATATTGTAAGGATTATCTCATCTACAGATTTGACTAATGAAATATTAGAAGGGGCTGAAATTATAATTTCTACTGTTCCTATAAAAATAAATAAACCTCTTCTTAAGATAAGTCCACTATTCACCAGAGATGATATAAAAAAAGTAGAAAGATTAATAGATGTCTACCAATCAAGTTATATAAAAAATGACAAAAATAAATATATTCCTAAAGAAGTATTCATCAGAAGCAAAAAATTTATCAATAGAAATGAAGCCATAACTGATGTATGTAAAAGCTTAGAAAAAAGAGGGTATATAAGCGAAAGCTTTAAACAAAGTGCTATTGAAAGAGAAAAACTCTTTTCTACGGAAATTGGTATGGGTATTGCAATTCCTCATGGAAATCCTAGCGAAATACAAAAATCTTGTGTTTCCGTCACAGTACTTAAGCATCCTATATTATGGGATAGAGAAAAAGTAGAATTTATATTTATAATTTGCTTGACAAAAAAAGATATGAAATTTGCTAGACAGATTTTTAAAAATTTAAGTACTGAAATGGATAAACCAGAATTTGCTGCTGGCTTAAGAAAAGGAACCAATAGCGCAATGAATGTTTTAGATAGTATAATAAGTGATTTATAAAAAACTTAATTTAAATTTACAATAAAAAAGTACTTTTCATTAGCAAAAGTACTTTTCCCTATTCACCTTAATTGTGCACTATGCATTGAATTACTCCGCCATTCCCAAAGCTATTTCCATCATTTTAGTGAATGCATTTTGTCTTTCTTCAGATGTTGTTACTTCCTTAGTTACTAAATTATCTGAAACTGTTAATAAACAAGCCGCATTTCTACCTAATATATTTGCATTGTGGAATAAAGCAAATGATTCCATTTCCACTGCTACACAACCATGAGTTTTGTTTATATCAATATACTCTTCAAATCTTTCACGATAAAATACATCAGATGAATGAATTCTTCCTTTAGTGATTTCAATGTTCAAATCTTTTGCAACTTTTTCAATCTTGTTATTCAATTCCTCAGATGGCTTGATAATATCACTACTATATCCACTTTGAGTTTTAGCAAATGTAGATTCACTCCACGCATCACTAACTAAAACAACATCATATAAATCTAATTTATCTGTATAAGCACCACAAGACCCTATTCTAATAATATTTTCAACATCATAAAACTTATATAATTCATAAGAATAAATACCAATACTAGCCATTCCCATTCCAGAACCCATAACTGATATTCTTTTTCCATTATAAGTACCAGTATATCCAAACATATTACGTACAGTATTAAAGCTTTCTACATTTTCTAAAAATTTCTCAGCAATATACTTTGCGCGTAACGGATCTCCCGGCATCAAAACTGTTTTAGCAATAATATCTTTTTCTTTTACTTCAATATGTGCTGTTGGTATACTCATAGTCTATCTCCTTTATATATATTAGCTATACTTTGAAATAATTGCTTTAAGTACTTAGAAGCTTTCGTGCTAACGAAAGGTGTCCTTTACTGACAACTGAGCACTGTTAACTGTAAACTTACTATATTTTCTTATCACAATTATCTCAGAACATAACTTCTTTTCCAATTAACTTTTAAATTCCTTCATACTTAGTAGTCTGTTTCGCTGTCTTTTCCTTGTATTAAACTTACGCCGCTACTAGTTCCGATTCTACTTGCTCCCGCTTCTACCATATTTGTTAAATCTTCTGGTGTTCTTACTCCACCACTAGCTTTAACGCCTATGTTTTCTCCAACTGTTTTTCTCATTAATTTAACATCTTCTACAGTTGCTCCACCTGTTCCAAATCCTGTAGATGTTTTTACAAAATTAGCACCTGCTTTTACACTTCTTTTACATGCTTCAATCTTTTCTTCATCTGTTAAATAACAAGTTTCAATAATAACTTTTACTAGTTTTTCACCTGATGCATCAACTACAGCTTTTATATCCTCTTCAACTAAATCCCAATTGCCATCTTTTGCTGCTCCTACATTGATTACCATATCAATTTCTTCCGCACCATTCTCAATAGCATTTTTTGCTTCAAAAGCTTTTGTATCTTTAGTATTTGCTCCTAAAGGAAATCCTATTACAGTACATACTTTAACATCTGTACCTTCTAACAACTTAGATGATGTACTTACCCAAGTTGGATTCACACATACTGAAGCAAAATCATATTCTTTAGCTTCAGCACACATTTTTTGAATAGTTTCTAGTCTAGTATCTGCCTTTAGAGCAGTATGGTCGATTAATTTATTTTTCATTGTAAAACACCTCTCATTATAGTTTTTACATAATAGACTTAATTAAAACCTCATAACCCTTACCAGCTAAGTATACTCCTACTATGCTAATTTCTCCACATATAGCTGTATGTACTGGTAAAGAAAGTATTTTTTAATACCATTAAAAAATATTTATTTTGAATATGTTGTTAGCAGAAGACCTTTATAATGACTAAAAGAACAAAGGTATATATAAATTCTTAGTACTATAAAAAAGCCCTCATACCGAGGACTTTTTATTCTTTCATAAAACAAGCCCCCATTTTTAATCGCAGTAAGCCAATTACCGGGGGCTTGTGGAACTTCTGACCTTATTTCAGAATTATACGATATAATAATATTTTATTAAATACTTTTGTTATATAATAATTTTACTTTATTTTTTTTGTTTTCGCAATATAGAATTTTTGGATATTGATTGTTTAAGCTGAAACATCACTTTCTCATTTCTAAAACCTTAAATCTTTTTATTTAACAGCTTCATCAAATTCACATATCATGTCATTAATATCTTCTAAGCCAGTATAAATTCTTAATAAACCTTTTGAAATACCTGCTCCTGTAGGTTCTTAATCATTTAATGCTCTACGAGACTTTCTTACCGGAAAAGAAAGTGAAGTTGCAACACCACGTAATTTATTTAATTTAACCTCCAGCCGTAACTGGCATAATTTGTACTAAATCACCATCTTTCAAGGTAGTTCTGTACCCCTTTAATAAAGCTGCATTTGTGCCGTTAACTAATATGAAACTCATTTTAGCTTCAACAGCAACTTTCTTACCATACCTTTTATCAATTTGCTTGATAACTTCTGCCACTCGTCTTACATCCATAGATTCTTCGTTGACTCTAGTTAATTTACGCAACAATCCATAATATTGAATCTTTATCACTCTATTTTTCCTCAATTCCTAATTGCTTTAGCTTGCTTTGTAATGGGATACCATTCTCATCCCATCCTCTTATTTTATAATACTGCGGTACCATAGTTTTAAGCTTTACTACAGTATCAGGATTTTTAGAATCTAATGGCACATTAGTTAGCCTCTCTGGTAAGGTATCATCTTTACTTGACAATCCTTCACGGATATTAAACATCTTCTCTATGTTATATCCACGTTCTCCTGCTTGCAAAAATTTACCTGTTGTCATATTTATTCCTGTTGCTAATTTTATTGCCTCAGCATGAGGCAATAAATACATAGAATTAAAAGGTACTGCTCCAGGTAAGCTTTTCCATAACCTTCCGAGAACAGGGCCACTTTTTATAAAAGTCTTGCCTATCATCCCTACAATTGTTCCCGATGGTTTTAGTTTAAATACAAAGGATGGCACTAAAGTTTGTGAAGTCTGCAAACAGAAACCAGCTGCAGAAATAGCCTCCATTAAATTTTGAAATAATACAACAATTTCAGGTTTTCCTTTTATAGTAATAGAATCCATAGAAATAGCTCCCAAGTTCTCTAGCAATGCTGCATATCCACCATTAAGATGACAAGCACCTCTATTTGATGTAGCATATCCTAACCCCATCCCCACAGATTTTCTAGGTTCATATGATGCTAATTCCATTCCTTTTGAATGAATGGCAAATTCTTCTCCACCATACTTTTCACACAGTACTTTTGTTCCATCAGCTAATTCACTATATATACCTTCACGATTAGCAATTTTATACAATACATCTATAAGATTAGAATTATCACCAAATCTAATACCAAAATCTTTTATACCTTTTTCCTGTAATTCCATAGCAAAGGCTAAAGTTCCACCTAATGATATGGTATCCATCCCTAATAAGTCTGCATGATAGTTCAAATGATTAATAAGGCCTAAATCTGAATTTTCTATATTAGAACCAAATAATCCAATAGTTTCAAATTCAGGTCCTTTTACTTCCTTATCATTCACCATAACCCTACGTTCACAACGGATTGGACAACTAACACATCCACCATTTCTTGTAAGGTAATTCTCCGTTAAATGCTCCCCTGAAATCAACTCTGCTTTATCCCACGTTCCCCTTTTGAAATTTTTAGTTGGTAGGATTCCTGATGCATTACATTTTTGTACAAGACCAGCTGTTCCATACATGGGTAAGGCTTTTCCAGTAGCAGGATGATTACGTAAAAATCTTATCCATTTTTGTATATATTTTTTGAATTTTTTTGAGCTATGAATAGATATTTCCTTTGTGCCATAGGTAACTAAGGCTTTCAAATTTTTAGAACCCATAACAGCACCTACACCACAACGGCCTGCTACTCTTTCACCTGATACCGCACATGAATATTTAACTAAATTTTCGCCGGCTGGTCCTATTACTAAAGCTCCATATCTGCTGTCAAATTTATGTTGTGTTTCTTCTGAATCTAATCCCCATAAATGGGAAGCATCTTTAATTGTAATCTCTCCATCAACAATTTCGATGTATGATGGTCTAGGTGCCATTCCTTTAATAATTAATCCATCAAAACCCGCTTTACGAAGCTTAAACCCAAATGTTCCTCCACAGTTAGAAGAGGCAATCCCTCCTGTAAGAACATTTTTAGTAGTAATATTAAATCTACTGGAAGCTGGTGCACCAGTACCATTTAACGGTCCCGTATTTACTATAAAAATATTCTCAGATGATAAAGGGTCTACACCTGGGTTAAGCTCATCATAGAGTATTCTTGCTCCAAGGGATTTTCCCCCTAAATAAAGACCAAAAGTTTTCTCAGATATGGGGTATTCTTTTACTTTACCATTAGTTAAGTCAATGACTACATAACGAGGCTTTAACATTCTATCACCTCCATTGAAATTGCCTGCATAGGACATTCTTTTTCACACATACCGCATCCCACGCAATTTTTCTCATCTGCTAGGATAGCATATACATCAAAGTCACCTTTTTTCTTAGGCATAGATATTTCCAAGGCATGTTTCCCACATACATCAACACAAACTCCACAGGCTGTACAATCCTTAACATTAATCTTTGGTTTTGGCCATTCCTTACGCTGAATTTTTACAACGATCTTCCCATCTTCATCTAGTACTGCACCCTTTGGACAAGTTTTGCCACATACGCCGCACTCTACACATCTCTCTTTATTTATTTGATGAATAGATTTAGGTTCACCTGTAATAGCAGAAACTGGGCATACTTTAGCGCATAAAGTACACCCAATACAATTATTAGTGATTGAATAAGACACCATCATCCCCCCTTAATATAATTTTTACTTATGTCTGATGCAATAATAGTTAAATTTGTCTCCTCTTTAATTACATTACATAAATCTCCTTTTATTTTATGGATAATAAAAGGAGATTTATTGGTTAATTATAGCTTTTTAAACACAAACTATTCTGCATCTTCGTCTATTTTAATGATTACCTTTGTATGTATAGAAGTTTTTTGTTCAGCAAATGCCTCCTCACATTGTTCTATAGGGTACACACATTGGTTAAAGATATCAAGATTTAGATCAGGTAAAATATTCATAGTACGTTCCCAGCAATAAGGTGATTGATGTGGAGCAGTAATGTTAATTTCTTTTGCGAATAACATCCAAAGATTTGCTTCTACTGCAGCATCACCATACATTGCTGCATATACAACATTCGCTCCAGGGGATGCAATATCAAGCATACTCTGGATAGTTGGACGTGCACCGGAACACTCTATAACACAGTCATAACCTATTCCCTTTGTAATTTCAGATACTCTCTCCTGTAGATTTTCATTAATAGGGTCAATAACATGAGTTGCTCCTAGACTTAAAGCAATTTCACGTTTTTTTGCCACTGGTTCAATAACCGTAATCTTGCTTCCGCCTGCTAGTTTTGCAATTTGAAGAGTCATAAGCCCAATTGCACCACCACCAGAAATAACTACAGTTTTACCAGGTATTACTTTAGCTTGATCTACTGATCTCATACAAAATGAGGCAGGTTCTGCTAGCGCACCTTGCAACAGCGAAATACTCTCTGGAAGTTTGTAAACTTGTTGTTCAGTCACACAGATATATTCACACATTGAACTCATATTGAATTCGATATGTGTACACAAATTTTCTTGACCGTTTCTACAGAAGTGACATTTTCCACAATGATAATTATAATAATAGCTTACTTTATCTCCTACCTTTAATCCTTTTACATTTGCTTTTGGCCCAAGTTCCACTATTACTCCGCTAGATTCGTGGCCAAGAGTGAAAGGCCCTGGTGGAATCATAGGATCAAAGTGACCTTTGAGAATGTGTGCATCTGTACCACAGATACCTGCATAAGCAATCTTTATTTTTACATAATCATCACCAACTGGCTGTGGTTCTGGGATATTTATCATCTCCAAACCTGGTCTCATATACGCTACTGCTTTCATATTATTTACCCCCTCAAAACAAATTCTACTTTATAAATTCTACTTTCTTGCAATTGCTTTCTTTGCTTTTTTTACAATATCTTCTGCTGTTAAGTTATATTCTTGCTTCAAGAAATCTACATCGCCAACTTGTCCAAAACGATCGTTTACTGCAACTTTTTCTAAAGGAACTAGACAGTTTTCCATTAATACACCTGCTACAGCATCTCCTAGACCGCCGATTTTGTTATGATTTTCAGCAGTAACAATTGCTCCTGTTTCTTTTGCACACTTAATCACAAGTTCAGCGTCAATAGGCTTAATAGTAAACATATCCACCAATCTCGCAGAAATACCTTCTTTTTCTAGAAGCTCTACTGCCTTAATACCTTCTTCTACCATAACCCCTGATGCAATAATAGTTAAATCTATCCCCTCTTTAATTACATTACCCTTGCCAATTGTAAAGGTAGATCCTTCTTCATATAGTTTTGCAACATT
>NZ_BAABMF010000029.1:0-41846 GCF_050402865.1 Clostridium sediminicola | reverse complement strand
AATATAGATAAACATAATCCAACAGTATTAGTATTTCAAAGATAAAAAATAATATTACTGGAATTAAGAATTTCCAGTAATATTATAATTATAAAATATTAAACTACACAAAACTATCTAGAGTCTCGATGAGAGTGCTGTCTCTCATCTCTTTCTAGAGTCTATCATAATTATATGCTTCTAACCAGGAATACTTTTTGTCATTTAAAATGCACCACTCACTAAAAGTAATTTCCTGTTATTTATTATGAAATAGAAACCAATCATTATACAATTCAACATAATACGTATAATTTCTAATTAATTGGTCATCAATTATTCCTGAATTACAATATGCAGAAAACAAATTCTGGATTTCATTCTTTGTTTGTTCTACTTCAATCTTATTGGTCAATATACCTTCAGGCATATGGTGACTACCGAACCATAAAAAATACAAATAATAATCTAGTAGTAATTTAACTGTTTGTAAATCATTTGGTTCAATTTTATTAGCCAATTGTAAAATCGCTAATTTTGAATCTGAACCTAATTTTTCTTCAATTCTTTCTATAGCTATTGGATCATACATCTCCAATTGATATAACCATCTTAATTGAGGCATTTGCCTATTTTCAATGGATTTAAATAAAACTGGGAATATAACTTTTAATGCAAATGGTTGTTGAAATATTAAGTTTATATTTTTCTCAAATTTTAGGTCACATAAATAATATACAAACTTTTCTATACCCTCATTCTCTAAATTATCTACATATTCAATTAGATTATTTAACATTTTATTAGCTTGCTTTTTCAAACCGACATTTCTTTTGTCTACATATTCATTTCATAAACGATTAAGTTGCTTATCATCATAATTAATTCTAAACATACAACTCTCCCCTAAGATAAGATTTTTAAAAGGTATCTAATATTTTACCTACTCTTTTTCCCTTTAATAAAACTCCATCTGTACAAAATACCAATACATTTTCATTATTTGTATTAATTAAGATTACTCCTTCATCATCAAAAAGAAAATTTGCCCAGTGCTTTAAAAAAATACTCCAATTTGTTTCAATTGCTGATTCTTTTGACCAAAATACTATAATTGTATCTTTAAAATTATATGGCATGGTTTCTATTAAATATTCTCTGAAGTTCTCATATTTACCTTCATTCCAGTCATTTAACCAATTATATGCATCTTTCTCAAGTAAAAGCTGTTTATCATTGGTATCAAGAAGCATGAAATGACGATTACGCCTACTGACATATGTTTCCCACAACAACCCACTATATTTTATAGAAAGAGGTTTTATATTTTTCATGTCTTTCTTAGGAACACTAATTTCTTCATCATTAAAATACCATTTCATTCCCCATTCATTCATATTAATATATCTATAATCATTGTCCTTATTACTTCCCATACAATTTTCCTCTCAAATAATTTAGTTTCAGAATAATACCTGTTAACATATTAGTTTGATTAATTAAACTTATATTTTCTAAATTATATACACTAAAAAAATAATATCAAATAGAATTCTAAATATCAAATTAATTTTTTTGATTATTTTTGTAAAAATACATTTATAACTTGTATGTATTTAATGAAAGGCAATAAGGAAAGAAAAGGGGGGATATACTATGGCAGTTCAAACAACAAAATTGAAATCTGATTTAGTTTTCAGAGTAATCACTGGTCAAAATGAAGAAGGTGAAGATGTTTTAAGAACTAAAAGTTTTTCAAAAGTAAAAACTGATGCAATAGATCAAGATGTTTTTGATGTTGCAAATGCTATCAAAGAAGTTCTTGCACATCCAGTCTTCGAGATCAGAAGAGTAGATGCTGAATTACTTGAAGAGGGAATGTAAGAATATGTTGAATTGTTAAATTCGCATAATTTCAAATACAATTCTAAATTTGATATAACTAATGAATCTAAAATTTTCTAACTCGCAAGCTCAAACAAGAAAATTTCTTAACGCTTCAGTAGTTATATCAAATAAGAATTGTAGTATCTCATTATAATGAAAATAACAATTCAACATATCTTATCAGTTCAAAATGAGAAAAAGATTTTAGAATAATGGAAATAATTAATTGATAATAATAAAAAATTGGAGGATATAAAATGAGTAAAAAATTAGTTATGAAATTCAAGGATGCTGCTGGGGAATCAAAATCTATGACTGTTACTGATGTTAAGGATGGTATCACAAAAGCTGATGCTGAAGCGCTAATGGATACTATAATTGCAAAGGATATTTTTGCTTTTGGTCCAGATGTTTTATCTGCTAAAGATGCTGCAAGTATTGTTGAAACAACTGAAACTGACTTGTTTGATAACGAATTATAGAAAGGTAATATAAAGCTAGAAAGGTAGTTCACTTCACTAAGAAATTCTAAAGTTTGTTCAAATACCTTTTACGCAATATATTCTTTCTGATGCTAAAATAATTAGAAAACATAAATATTTAATTAGTATACGCACTCACTTGAATCAGTGGGTGTTTTTCAATGATTAGATAAACAACTTCAACTATAAATCTATCCAAGTCCAAAACTCATTAATGCCTGAGATTTTGTACATGTATAAATTAAGTTTACGTAATGTTTATCTTTATATAGGGAGGGAAAATCAATGAATGTTATAGATTCTAATTTGGTGTTTATGAGTAATATGAGATATGGAAATAAGCCTAATAAAATAATACTACATCATGCAGCTAGTTCTTGCTGTAGTATTAGGGATATTCATTATTGGCATTTGAATAAAGGGTGGGCCGGTTGTGGATATCATTTTTTTATTAGGAAAGATGGATCAGTATATAAAGGTCGTGATGAGAATGTTGTAGGTGCTCATTGCAAGGGGTATAATACTGGGTCAATTGGAATTTGTGTTGAAGGAAATTTTATGGTTGAAACTATGCCTGATGTTGAAAAGAAAGCTGTTGTTGAAGTGTGTAGGCATATAATGGGTAAATATTCTATAACTAATATCTATGGTCATAATAACTTTGTTAAAACAGATTGTCCAGGAAATAGTTTTCCTTTTCAGGAGATTATAAATGAGGTATTCAATGATTCTACAGCTAAGGATTTATATCTAGGATATTTGATAAAGAAAAATAATTGTAAATATGATAGAAATGTTGTGAAGATTCAGCAGAGGTTAGCGGAACTAGGGTATGATGTTGGAGAGTGTGGTGTTGATGGTTATTTTGGGGAAGATACTGAGAGAGCTGTTAGGAAGTATCAGGAGGATGTTGGGATTATGGTTGATGGGGTTGTTGGAGAGGTTACGTGGGGGAGACTATTTGTATGTGGGTATATTAAAAAAGAAATCAATAATTAATAAACAGGACAACTATAAATTATGGAGTTGTCCTTTAGGGAATAGTATTAAGATTGTTATGTTCTAAACTATAGCGTCTTATAGCCAGTTAATCTTTTGGTTAGTAATTTTCTCAGCATCTTTTATCGCATCAGATAGTGTTAAATAACCACTACTTACTGAACTAACTTTACCCTTTTCTATCATAGATTCAAATTCAATATAATAACAGTCAATTTCTTTATCATCATAGATTTCTGAAGGATCTTCATAATCACAACTACCATATAATATATCCCATTTAATAATCCAAAGTTTACATGGTACACTACTAGCATAAACATAAGTGCCAACCATGATTTTTTTTGCACCTTCAAACATAATATTTCATACCTTTCATTTGTTTTAAGTAATATTCTCAAACGCTTTTATATAACTTCAACTAAATAAAATGAAATTTATATCTTTAGATTATATATAATTAAGTAAATAATATCAATGTAGTATTATATAGAATTTCATATAGAATCTATGAATAAACAAAAAAAGCCTGTGTATAGTGAGAATAAGGAAGTCAAAGAGAGCTATTTGATAAAAGATAAAAAATATACGAGGAGTGATAACATTGAAACTAAAAGAAAAGGATTATCAATTATTTAGAACATTGGCTATTAAAGATTTATATGAAAGAGTTTTGGGAAATTAATAAAATCGTGACTAAGCATAGAGCTTAAGAAAAAACATTATACTCTATAATAATTGACCATGATTATTTAGCATCAGAATTATAAGAATTATTATGAGTGCCTATATGTGGTGCTATAAGTGAAGATGAGTATGTAAAGAAAGATATTGATGATTATTATTGTGAGGAGTGTTTTGAAGATGTGAAAGAAGCTGGAGGATTTGAATTGAACTAACAGTATTGTTAATAGAATAACATTTACCAACCGTTAATTTATATAAAATACTCTAATCCATTGTAATTAAAGGGGTTAAAGCAATTTATTTTAGAAATAAAAAAATTTAGTAAAAGGTTGGTAAAATTCTTGGAGAACCTTGATATTTCAACGGTTTAGTGATATTATTGATTTTAAAGAATGGCTATTTTACAGTGGCTGAACCTTAACATAAGATGTATTTAAATTGGAACTAACAGGAGCAGGGGAGTAATTTCCCTGTTGCTGAACTTTAACATAAGATGTATTTAAATCTTAAATCAGCTCTTGTTAATTGTCTACTTCCAATGCTGAACCTTAACATAAGATGTATTTAAATTTTCTTAATAGTTTGTGTTGGATTGATGGAAGGCATGCTGAACCTTAACATAAGATGTATTTAAATAATCTTTTCTCACTTTGTATGTGAAAACTGTTTTTGGCTGAACCTTAACATAAGATGTATTTAAATTCTAATGAATTTATTGAATTGTTAAAAACTGATAGAGCTGAACCTTAACATAAGATGTATTTAAATTAATATTTTCCTCCTTTAATTTTAGTTCATCCTATAGCTGAACCTTAACATAAGATGTATTTAAATTTATATAGTAAATTCAAAATTAAGAAATGATGCTGGCTGAACCTTAACATAAGATGTATTTAAATTTTTCTTCAGCGATACCAACACCGCAGTTATATATGCTGAACCTTAACATAAGATGTATTTAAATGCCCAATATTTTAAATCTGTTCGTAAAGTAGTCTTTGCTGAACCTTAACATAAGATGTATTTAAATTAGAACTAAGAAGTTCACCTTCTCTATCACTATCACGCTGAACCTTAACATAAGATGTATTTAAATAAGTTTAATTTGATTTATCTTATACTTTATTCTATGGCTGAACCTTAACATAAGATGTATTTAAATGTAATAGCCTCTGAGAACCGCATTTTTTGCACATGCTGAACCTTAACATAAGATGTATTTAAATAAAGAAGATGAATAGATTAGGATTTCAGGGTTCAAAGCTGAACCTTAACATAAGATGTATTTAAATGGAACTATATTAGATATTATAGTTATTAAGTCTGTGCTGAACCTTAACATAAGATGTATTTAAATCATAAGATGTGTCAGTTATTAGATACAGGAAAAGTAGCTGAACCTTAACATAAGATGTATTTAAATTTTGTAGATGGTGTAGATTGTAGTTGTATTAATTCGGCTGAACCTTAACATAAGATGTATTTAAATAGAGTTGGAGCGCTGTCCCTCTTTGTTAGTACATGCTGAACCTTAACATAAGATGTATTTAAATTTTCAATGTCGCTAACTTGACCATTAAGAGTGTCGTGCTGAACCTTAACATAAGATGTATTTAAATAAAATTAAAGGTTTATTATTATCATAATCCCATTTGCTGAACCTTAACATGAGAGGTATTTAAATGAGTTTAGTTTAAGTTCTCTATATCCTGTATAAGACGTTGAACCTTAACATGAGATGTATTTAAATTTTTGTTGCAAATGGTGGATATAATCCAACTCCACAAGTTGAACCTTAACATGAGATGTATTTAAATAATTGCTCTGAAGTTAAAGTAACACCATTAGCTAGTTGAACCTTAACATGAGATGTATTTAAATCCATTAACAAAACTTTCACATACGTTTTTTATCATGTTGAACCATAACATGAGATGTATTTAAATCCAAATAAAGCAAGAGTATTCTCTTTTAAATCTACAGTTGAACCTTAACATGAGATGTATTTTAAATTAGTCTATTAAACGGTATTGCAGGTAATGACATTGTTAGAATATGTGTTTTAATAAAGAATTTCAATTAGCTGAGTTATTATTGTAAATTCGAAAGAAAATAATTAAAAGATTAATAAAAAGTGTATTTTTAATCCTGATGTTTATTAGGACTAAAAATACACTTTTTTATTTATAGGTAGTAACGTAAATTATGGTATAATATATATTAATTTGAAGAAATTTTAAAAGAGAGGTAAATAAATGAAATATATAGAACTAACAACAACTGTGATGTTGAAAAGGCAAATATACTTTGCTGACAGTGGATATATAATTGGAAAGAATATAAACAAGCTTATGTTATTAGATAAGGAATTAAAAGAATTGCATCCTAAGAAAGATTATAAAAATTATGTTTTTAATAATTTCTTTCCACTAGAAAAAGATAAGTTTTATAAGAAAAACAAGTTATACATTTTCAGAATTAGAGGGTTGAATTTAGAGTTTATGCAAAAGGTATATAGCTGCTTGCAAATATTAGATAGTGATGATTTTGAAGTTATTTCAGTTGCTAAAAATGAAATAGAACAAAAATGTATTAAAGAATTATATACTGTTACACCAATGATTGTTACAGAAGATAATAAGCCTTGGTTACAGAATGATGATTTAGAATTATTTATATCTAGAATAGAAGCAAATTTAGAAAAAAAGTATAAGAGCTTTTTTAATGAAGATATAGATATAAAGGGAAGATTCATAAAGAGTTTAAGTTTTAAAAATAGGGTTCCTATGTATTTTAATTATAAAGGCATAAAGCTTCTTGGAAATAAAGTAAGTATTCAAATCCAAAATAATGAAGAAGCTCAAAAGATTGCTTTTTTAGCTACAGCTGTTGGTATTGGAGAAAAGAATTCTTCTGTTGGAGCTGGTTTTTGTGATTAAATGTAAAATAGAGGTGGTTTAGTGTCAGCAAAAATATTTAGTAGTCACATTTTTATATTTCCATTTACATGGGACTATCAATCAAATAAAAAAGAAAAATCAGAAAACTTCATGGAATTTATTGAAGATAAGATTGATAAAGATAAATGGATTAATTTAAAAGAGTTTAATAAAAAACAAATAGAAAAAAGCAATACTAAAGAAAAACAAGAATTTATGGATAATGAATATAATGAAAAGTATTATTTTTATGACAACGTAAGAAATGCATTATATGATTCAGATGAAAATTCTAAAGTAAGGACTTACTATTTTGATAAAGGCAGTGGTAAATATAAAATTGAAATTATTAAGGAAATAAAAGAAACTTTTAGTTTAGATATTGATAAAATTGAATTAAAAATGTATGAAAGTGAAATAGGGTTTCTTTCGTTTTATTTAAATAATACTGAAAAAAAAGATTTAGATAGTATTTTAAATATAAATGATTATGGAAGAAGAATATATCCTCAATTCAAGCCCATTGAAAAAGCTAAATCTGCTTTTTTAGCAGATAGCATAAAGTTAGATTTTGGTGATGGATTAGAAATAAAAGAAGTTTTTAGTAAAGAAGATTTTGCAAAAGAAGGATTTAGAATATCCAAAACAATACTTGGAATATTAGGAGACAAGTTTACGTGTGAAAAAGAAGAAATAAAAAATAGTAAGGTTATAATTCAACCTTTAATAGATGATAGAATGTTTACATTATGTTGGTATGGAAATGATGATTTTTCTAATAGCTTAAAGAGGGAAGTTATTAGAGATAGAAGAAGATTAGTTATGAGAGACAGAAGAATAATAGTTAGTGACCCTGAGCGGGAAGCAAATTATAGTAACTCAAAAGATTGGTATAAATATATGTTTATAGATAATGGAGATGAATGTTGTAAAAATAAAGGTATGTTAAAAGAGCAAATTAAAAATAATACTTATGCAAGATGGAGTGGATATGGAACTTTATATGGTATTACAAGATATTCTTTAATGGTATTAACAAGTGAAGATAGTGATAATGAAAGTTTTGCAGATTTAATTAGAAAACATATTAATACTCAGTATTGTAGAATGGCTCAATTAGCACTTATGCAAAGAGCAACTGCATTAAAGTTATCAAACGAAGCGGCTAAACTGGCAAAATTTGATGAAGTAAATGATGAGTTGGATAAGAAAGTAAAAGGGTTAAATGAAAAGTATATAAAATTCAAAAATAGTCTTTATTTTACAGAAGTAACAGCTCAAGAACAAGGCATAGAAATGTATGATATTTTATTTAAGAATATGAAAATAGAAAGAGAAGTACAAGCTATTGAAAATAAAATAGATTTATTCCAAAAATATGTAGAAATAGAAATTCAAAACAAAGCAGAAAAAAAACAAAATGAAACTAATTCTTTTTTAAATTATCTTGCAGTATTTGGTACAGTAATTTCTATACCAACATTAATAACTGGTTTTTTTGGAATGAATGTATTTGGATTTGACAAATGGACATGGTATAAAAATTTTAGTGATTTGTTTTGGATAGTTTTATTCAGCACACTAACTATTATTATATCTTATATAATTTTATCACTTGGAAAAGATGAAAAGATTAAAAAAATAATTAAAAAATATATAAAAATGTTTATAATCGTGTGTACAGTAGTATTTTTAATACTACTATTAGTAGCATAGAAAGGGGTGATTCTTTGGCACGTTTAGTAGTTAAATTAAAACAGCATACGCCTATGATCCATTTTCAACATGATCAAGAAAAGGCAGCATTAAGAGGAAGTGATCTTAAGCCTAGATTAGATAAATTCCTTATTAATGAGAGATTTAAAGAATTTGATAATTATAAGATTTATTTAAAAGGTTACAAAATAGGAAAAGAAAAGTGTGACTTTGAGGGAAAAGAAGCCTTGGATTATAAAGTTAATATTAAGGGCATTGGTAATAAGAGAGTAGAATATATACATAAGAACTTTCCTTTATATTTTGGAAATATGGGGAGTGATAAAAAAAATGAATTTGTGTTTTATGATAGTGTGGAAGTTGAGTTTTTTTCATTGTATAAAGATCTCATAAAAGAAATTGTTAGTGAACTTCCTAAGTTTTTTATGAAAAATAATTTTGGAGTAAGACAATCAAAAGGGTTTGGGTCATTTTTTATCGATGAGAAAGCAGAATATTTCTTGGATGGAAAAGTATATAAGTTTATTGATTTGAATAAAGTAAAAGGCAAAAATAATAAAACAATTGTCAATTATATGAAAAACGATAATACTTGGTGGGGACTTTTTGACGGCATTAATAAGTATTATACAAGGATAAGAAAAGGAGGAAGAAATACAGAGCCTCTTATTAAGAAATTTTTTAGCGAAAAAGATATCGTTTGGGAAAAAGATGCGATACATAAAATATATTGTAACAAAAATAAAAAATATAATATAGAAAATGTTAGGGTAATAAAAGATTTATTAGGGTTGTCGACAAATGAGTATTGGAAAACATATGGTATTACAATAGAAAAAGAACATATAAGCGAGAATGTTGAGAATAAAATTACTAGATTTCAGTCTCCAATATTTTTTAAACCAATAAAGGTAGATAATAAAAAATTTAATGTCTACTATGAATTTAGAGAAATACCTGAAGAATATTTAGGACAAGAGTTTAAAATAACTGCCTGGAAAAATAATAAAAGTAAAAAAAAGAAAGAAAAACAACTAGGAGAATTAAAGATAAAGACTCCATCAGAATTTAATATGGAAGAGTTTTTGAAGTTTGTAAAAAGGTAGGTGAGTAATATGAGTGGATATATTGGATTAACTATAGGTCCTATTGTAGATACAGTAGGTGAGGCTAGGAGTACTGGAGAACTGTGGGGAGCTAGTTATATATTTTCATTTATAATGAAAAATATAATAAAAGAATTAAATAAAAAAAAGAAATATGAGTTTATTATTCCTTTCACAGAAAAAGAAGCATTTGAAATAAAAAAAATTGGCTTATTTCACGATAGATTTATTATGGATATTAAAGAAGAAAAGTTTCAGGATGCAAAACAAGAAGTAGACAATGTTATAGAAAACACAATAGATGAAATAGCAAATAATATAGTTTGTGTTTTAAATAATAATAAGAAGGACAAAAACTTGGAAGATAATATAAATGGGTATATTAAAAAATATTTTCAAATACATTATGCTTATTTACCAAAAGCAAAAGATAATCTTATTAATGAAATGAATAATGTCCTAGATGTCTTAGAATTGAATTATAGAAGTTTAAATGAAGTTAAAGATGGAGAAAACTATCTATTTCGATACTTAACAAATGAAATGATTAAAGAAAGTATACTGTGTAGAAATGCTGGATTATTTGATAAATGTGATAACAAGTTGTTCCCATCAATACTTCAAATAGCTATGAGAGAAATAACTAAAAGACATAATATTAATATAAAAAGTAATGATGATTTGGATTACTTAGCTGAGTTAAAAAGAAAAATGAATGAGAAGAAAATAGAAAAAGTTAAAAAAGTGTATAAGTACATAGCAGTTGTTCAGTCAGATGGTGATAGTATTGGAGAAATAATAAAGAAATTAAGTATGAGTAATAGTGAAAAAATATTTACCTATTCAGAATTTTCAAAGAAACTATTTGAATTTGCCAAAGAGGCAAATAGTATTGTAGAGAAGTATGATGGATTTACTATTTATGCAGGTGGGGATGATTTATTGTTTTTAGCTCCTGTGAGTAATGATAAAAGTAATATATTAGATTTAGTTAGAGAAATATCTGAAAGTTTTAATTGTATATTCGAAGAATATATTGAAGAGTTAGAAAAAAAACCAAGTGTTTCTTTTGGAATAGATATTTCTTATTATAAAGATCCTTTAAATGAAAAATTAGATAATGCTAGAAGTATGTTATTTAGTACAGCAAAAGAATTTGAGATATACAATATAGGAAATAGTGTTGAGAAGAATGCAGTTGCACTTAAATTGACTAAACATAGTGGACAAACATTTGATGTAGTATTTAATAAAAAAAGTGAATCCTTTAATATTTTTAATGAACTAGTTAAAATCAGTGTCAATAATAAAGATTTAAAATCAATTCAATATAAGTTATTTGAAGAAAAAAAATTGTTAATAGAAATAATAAACGATGATAGTAAAATAGATAACTATTTTGAAAATTCTATAATCAATAAGTATAGAAAAGAATCTACAGAAGAAGTAGAAGAATTCATATGTAAAGTTAAAGACCTATTAATAAATATTAAAAAAGATGTGGGAGTAATTGAATCCGAAGATAAAAGTAAAGAAAAAATAATGGATAAGTTATATAGTTGTCTTAAATTTATAAACTTCCTAAATGAGGAGGGAAATATTTATGACTAAATATATAGTTACGTTAAAACCTATAGGAAGTTTCTTTTTCAGTGGAGAAAAAAGTTTTAAGTATGATGAAAGCAAGAAAAATTATTTTGCAAGATCAAATAAATTTCCTCAACAAACTTCAATTTTAGGCATGATTAGAAAAGAACTATTGATACGTGAAGGATTATTCAAAGAAGATGGAAAATATGAAAATAAGGATAAAAATAAGATTTATAAACTTATAGGTAAAAATGGATTTGAAGTAGGTATAGTAAAGGAAAAAATAGGGGTTATTAAAAATTTATCACCTGTATTTATAAGAGATGGGAAAAAATATTACATAAGTATCCCTAAAGATCACAAGAAAAAAGATGATAAAAAAGAAAAGAATAGCATATATACACCTATTAGTTTTGGTGAAGATAAAATTTATACTTCAAGTGGTGAAATATACTTACCAAAGGATTATGTAGCTAAAGATGGTGTAAGTGATGACTTTTTAAATATCATTGATGAAAGCATAATGCCAGAAAAAAAGGTCTTTTTAGAAAGTAAACGTATTGGGATTACAAGAGTTATAGATGATAGTAGTAGAGATAATAAATTTTATAAACAAGTAAGCTATTTATTTAATAGGAAAGATGATGAAACTAAAAATAAGGACTATAAATTTATTTTTGAATTAGATATTGATGATAGTACATTAAAGAATAATCTGGATGGATATTCTAATATTGTGAGCTTAGGGGCTGAAGGTACTAGTTTTAAAATGGATATAACAAAAAATAATGATAAAAGTCTTGTGACATATACAAAGGATTATTTAAAAAAATTGTCTAGAAAAGATAAATATAAATACAAAATAATATTATTAAGTGATACATTTATCTCTGAAGAGGCGGCTAAATATATAGAATATTCTATTTGTAGTTATGTTAATTTTAGATATAGAGTAAGAAGGACTCAAAGTGAAAAAAACGTAAGTATAAATAATTATAAAGATTTTCACAAAACAATAAATATTAAATATAGTTTAATGGAAAAGGGTAGTGTTTTATTTACAAATTCAAGTGAGTTAGTTAAAGAAATTGAGAAACAAAAGGATTATGTACAAATAGGATATAATACAGTATTACAATTAGGAGGAGTACAGTGATGAAATCAAGTTTTTATATTATTACAGCACTTACTAATATGCACGTAGGTAGTGGAGAGAATAATTTTAATATTATAGATAATGAGGTACAAAAGGATGTTTTGACGGGTTATCCTGTAATTAATTCCTCAAGTTTGAAAGGATCTTTGAGGGAGTATTGTAAAAATAAATTAAATGAAGATTATATATTTGGTTCTCATAAATCTATTGGAATGTATAAATTTTTCTCAGGTAAATTATTATGTATACCTGTAAGGAGTACTTATAGAACTTTTTATAGAGCAACTTGTTTTGGAATATTAGAAGAACTTTTAGAAACTATAAAGGATTTTAATATTAATAATTGTGATAAGTTAAAAAAAGAAATTCATGCTTTAATAAAGTTACATGTAAATAAAAATTCTGCTTTGATTTTGAAAGCAGATAATAAAAATGAAGAAAAAATTAGTAGAATAGAAGATTTATCAGCTCAAGAAAATGATGAATTAAGAATAAATATTGGAGAAATTACTAAAGTATTTGGAGAAGATTTAGTTTTGTTGAATGATGGTGATTTCAATGCAATAGTTAAAAACCTTCCAGTAGTTGCTCGCAACTGTTTAGATAATGGTGAAAGTAAAAATCTATGGTATGAAGAGATAGTTCCAAGAGAAAGTAGATTTTATTTTCAAGTAATAAAGGGAGAAAAAGATGATGGGCAATTTGATAAAGTATTACAAGAAAATATAGTTCAAATTGGTGGAAATTCAACAATTGGTTATGGATATACAAAAATTTTAAAGTTGAAGTAGGTGATTTATATGGGTAAAAAAAGAATTGAAATATTGATTCCAAAAGCATTACAAGCTGTTACTGATTTTATAGCTGATAATGATATGAAAGTGAAAACAGAATATAAAGGTTACATTTCTTCATTTGGAGCAAGTATCATACAAAGTGGTTTATATACAGCAATAGCTTTTTATGAAAGCACTACATCTGAAGTGGAGAAAGAAAGAAGGAATTTATTAAAAGCTATAAGGTGTGTTGTAGATGAAGATTATGATAAATCTGATAAAGAACTTTTGATGAATTATTGTATGCTAAATGATATACAATTTTCACAAGATAATGTAAGTGGTAAGTCTAAAACAGAATTAAAAGAAGAAATAATAGATGCTGCTATTGCTATAAAATTAGCTATAAGAACATTTGAAATAAAGCAGCAAGAGAGTTGTGATAACTATGAGGAATAGCGATAATAATGCAAGTAAAGGTAACCTGGGCTATTTATATTATAGAGAATATTATAAAGTAGAAAAAGATAAAAATAGTATTGTAGTTAGTGTTAATACAGATGTCGATAATAAGTTAATAAAATATCAATATAAAGAGAATAATTTCAAGCATCTGAGTAAAATTAATAGAGATAACATGAATACATTTATTTTAAAAACTACATATCCAGGTTTGATAATAGGAAGCGGATATATGCATAGTATTAAAAATGATGATGAGTTTAAGTTAGGTTTTTACTTTGACTACACTACAGGGCTTCCCATTATTCCTGGATCATCAGTAAAAGGAATGATTAGAAGTGTTTTTAGGAAAGCTTTATATAATGAAAATGATTTTAATGAGATTGGAGAACATTTAAAAGAAGTAAAGAGTGAAATGCAAAAATATTTTCAACAAGTATTTAAATTAATTAATAAAAAATTAGTGGATTCAAATAATAAAGATAAAAAGGTAAAAGCAATTATTAAGGAGAATGATATTATTCTATTATCTTCTAATAGTAGTGATAACGAAGCAAATATTGAAAATTCGATTACTCTTGAAGAATTAAGTATGGAGATGTTTGAAGGAAAGATGATGGGTGATAGTAAGAAGTACATTAATGTACCGGTATACAAAAGAGATATATTTTTTGATGCAAATGTAAATATTAAAAAAAATAATGATAAAGTAATATTAGCTGATGATTATATTACACCTCATAAAAATCCTTTAGAAGAACCTAAACCATTAAAGTTTTTAAAAATTGCACCTGATGTAAATATAGAATTTCAATTTTCTTTGAAAGATGATACAAAAGGAATAGTGACAAGTAAAGTCAAAGAAGAATTGTTTAAACGGATAATAAAAGATTTTGGGATAGGAGCTAAAACAACTGTTGGTTATGGATATCTAGAGGAATAATCTTAATGTTTAGATAATAAATCTAAGTATATTATAAAAATAAGGATATAGGGAAATTGATTATGAATAAGAGTATTAAATTTGAAATTGTAACAGGTATAAATAAAGGATATTTCCACAATAATGAATCTGGTAATAACATACAAAGAGTGTCTAAATTATGGCAGAAAATCGCAAAGGAAGAGTTTGATAGAAGTGGTATTTATGTTAGTGCAATTATTCTTGAAAGTAAAACAGTGTACAATGAAGATTGGGGATGTCCACCTGGAGGAGAAGATACCGTTGTTATTACAGGAGTAGCTAATCTAGAATTCGTAGATAATTTAAGTCATTGGAAAGACACAGTACTTAATTTGGCGAAAAAAATAAAATCAAAATTAGAACAAAAAACTATAACATGTGAATTTAGAGATGTTGAAATGAGATATATTAAAGATAATAGCAAACAATAGTTTATAGAAATAAGACTCTTTATTTTAGTATGAGTTTTCCCAACCGAAAATTTATAAAAAACACTCTAATCCATTGAAAATAAAGAGTTTACAGTAGTTTTTAAAGAAGTATTTAATTTTTATACATCGGTTGGTAAAATTTTTAAGAACCTTGATATTTCAACGAGTTAGTGTTATTATTGTTTTTAAAGAATGGCTATTTTTCAGTGGTTGAACCTTAACATGAGATGTATTTAAATTCTGCTATTAGTGGCGCAATGATGGGTGGACTAGGTTGAACCTTAACATGAGATGTATTTAAATAAGACTATTGATTGAAATGTTGGAACAGTTCCCAGTTGAACCTTAACATGAGATGTATTTAAATAACTTTTTGCTAATCTTTTTACAAACATCTAAATTCGTTGAACCTTAACATGAGATGTATTTAAATCGAATTTAAAATAACTATGTTGCAAAATGATGAAGGTTGAACCTTAATATGAGATGTATTTAAATTTAATCCAATACCAATTACCATTATCTTTTATCCAGTTGAACCTTAACATGAGATGTATTTAAATTTATCTAAGCTTCTTGAAATATCTGTTGTTTGCATGTTGAACCTTAACATGAGATGTATTTAAATTTGCTTGTGTTGTAAATATCCTTGCAAAATTTCCTAGTTGAACCTTAACATGAGATGTATTTAAATTGAACTCGCTTTCGATTCTTTGTCGCTCATAAGTGTTGAACCTTAACATGAGATGTATTTAAATTTAACTCGTTAGCCTTATCTTTTATAAAGCTTTCGTTGAACCTTAACATGAGATGTATTTAAATAACTCTTGCCAATTTGACACATGATCAATTAAGTGCATGTTGAACCTTAACATGAGATGTATTTAAATAAATGAAATATATTTAACTGCTCCACAAGTAGCTGTTGAACCTTAACATGAGATGTATTTAAATGGTATATTACTACCAAATGAAACAAAGAATTTTGAAGTTGAACCTTAACATGAGATGTATTTAAATTTCTTCATTTTTTATCATCCTTTCAAATTTGACAAAGTTGAACCTTAACATGAGATGTATTTAAATATGATTGGTGCCAACGGGTCCTACTTTCTGACGCGTTGAACCTTAACATGAGATGTATTTAAATGTGCTTTAACTAACTTTACAACTACAAGTGCGATTAGTTGAACCTTAACATGAGATGTATTTAAATATGGTTAATCCAAAATCTTTTACTATTCTTTTTTCGTTGAACCTTAACATGAGATGTATTTAAATAATAGATTAATTGCTAATATTTGGCTTGGCTTGTATGTTGAACCTTAACATGTGATGTATTTAAATTATATCCATCTTTAGTAAGTTGTCCTAGTTCAATATGTTGAACCTTAACATGAGATGTATTTAAATGTGAAAGTAAAAAATGCTACTGATTCTTATAAAAGTGTTGAACCTTAACATGAGATGTATTTAAATTGCTTTGTATTTACTACTGGTTCTCCAAATCCTAACGTTGAACCTTAACATGAGATGTATTTAAATACAGAAGTTGCAATGGATTAATAAAGCAGAATCAAGCTGAACCATAACATGAGATGTATTTAAATTTATAAATCTTTGTGTTTTGATCCACTGTGTCCAGTTGAATCTCAACATGAGATTCAACTGGACATTCTCAAAATTAAGAATATAATTTAATCAAATAATAAAATTGTTAGTCCCTTAATATCTTAAAATGAGATTTTGAGGGATTTTTTATATATAAAAGAAGTTAAATGTAAAAACATTATTATATTTACATATTAAAACAATAAGTGTAAAATTAGGAGTGAAGGAGGTGGAATTATGAAAGTATTTGAAATATCTATTTTAGTATTTTTATTGAAAGATATAGATTCAAAAGACGCTTTTTCAAAAATTGGTGAATTTATTGACAGCGGGTTAGCAAAAAAGCCAGAATTATTGGAATTACATAATAAAAATACCTTTAAAAATTATTGCTTTTGTTCTTTTTTTCCTTTAGAATCGGACAAAATTCATAAAGAAGGAAAAAATTACACTATAAGAATTAGAACAGTTGATTCTAGATTAGCAGATTTTTTTAATAAGGACTTAGTTAATCATTTTAACGATAATATAAAAGCATTAACATCAACTATAAAGATATTGCCGAAAAGGCATATAGAAAAAATGTATTCTATAACTCCTTTGGTGTTGAAAACGAATGAAGGTTATTGGAAAGGTAATCTTTCACTAAACGACTTTGAAAGAAGATTAAAAGAGAACCTTATAAAAAAATATAATTTGTTGATGGATACAAAAATAGATGAAGATTTTCAGCTTTATACATCTATAGAATTCAATAATAAAAAACCTGTAGCAATAAATTACAAAGGAAGAAAGATACTTGGGGACAAGGTAACAATACATATAAGTGATGATAAAATTGCTCAAGATTTAGCGTATATGAGTTTAGGAACGGGCATTCTAGAAATGAATGCTAGGGGTGCCGGATATATGAGCTTTAAGTGCTTATAAAAAGGTGGTGATTATATGATAAGCCAGGCTTTAGAAGTATTCAAGAAGGAATACCAAGAAAAAGGAGATACATTTATTCTAGGTGAGTACATACCAGCTGATGGAACTTATGCAGTGGTTAAATCTAGCGATAAAGGATTTGACATAGTAGATACATTTGACATAAAGCTAGATAAAAAAACTAGAATTTTAGATAGAACAGTAAGTAATTATATGAACTTTATATGTTTTGCTGATTATTATAGCAAAGTAACTGATATGAATAAAGCTATTTTATCTGCAGGTGGTAAAGTAGTGCAGGGAAATAATTATTTGTCTTTCATTATCAAGAAAGAGAGTCTTACAAATGGAAAACTTACAAATGAAATAATTGATAAGTTTTATAATACTCTTGAAAATCCAAGATTAAAATACGCAAAGAAAGCTAAAGCAATAGAATTATATGAATTAGCTGAAAAAAAAGTAGGAGAAATTGATAAAGATAAGATAAATAAAATAAGAGAATGGGTTAAAGAAAACTTATTTCAATCATTTGAAGGACTTACAGGTAAAGATTATTTAAAAATATTCTTTTATTGTCAGGAGTATGAGCAAGAATTTAAAAATGAAAGTGAACGGTACTCCATACCTAATATTTATAACAATAATGATTACAATCAGAAGGCAAGTAATATAATATATGGTCTTCCTAATGATAATATGGGATTAAACTCTAAAAAGCCGTATTTAGAGAATAAGACAAGAAAAGTTTCAGTTCCATATTTAATTGATCAAGAAGAAGTCATGTATCAAAAGAAATTTTTTGATTACTTGATGAACCAAGCTGCTGCAGGAAAAGTTAATATTTACATTGATAACGATGGAATTTATCCTATAGGCAATAAAAGTTCATTAGAGGAAGACTTTAATGGGATATTTTTAAGGATACAAAAGGGTAAAGAGGTAGAGATACAGGATTATGATATTATTTCTAATTATAATCCTAAACTAAAAAAGGTATTTGGTTATAAGAACATACTTGGAATAGATTATGATAGATTAAAAGCATCATATGAACCAATAAAAACGTTAGAAGGAATGCAGATAACCATTAATGAAATCATGTTTAGTAAGTTTTTAAGTACAAATTATTTTACTGAACCTAAGGATATCAAAATAAATGATGGTGTTTTAAAATTCAATTTATTGATGTGTAGAACAGCATTATTTAAATGGTTTTACAAAGGAAGTAACAATAATATTTGGATGTTATTAAATAAAGCGAGCTTGAGCTTAGTTAAAGGGTCTATTAAAAATGGATACATGACAAAAGCAGCTGATCAGTTTAATTTAAGACTATCTTTAAAGGAATATTTTGAAGGAGGGGAAGAAATGGCAGATATTATATTTAAAACAAAAGACAGTTTGAGATATAAAATTTCACAAAAGAATACGGATTTTATAGAAAATGATAGAGAGTATTTCTTTGCAGTAGGGCAGTTAGTGAGTTTCTTTATATCTAGAAGCAAAGGGAAGAAAAAACCACTTTCATTAGCAAATCCATTTATTAATGCGAAGAAAGATAAAGTTATAAAAGAAAAATTGAAAGCTTTATATAGAAAATATAATTATGACATAGAAAGCTATAATTATAAATTCAAAGGTTTACATGCCATGATTATGTCATATGAGTTAGATGGTAAAATTGACGAAGATATGATTATTGCAGGATATTTACATAGTAATCTATTGTATGAAAAAGAACAAGGACAGGAACAAGTTGAAAATAAAGATAATGAGGGGGTAGAAGCTAGTGAATAAAAGAGTATATGGAATAATAGGTATATCATCAATTATGTCTAATTGGAATGCAGATTTTTCAGGATATCCCAAAACAGTATCAACCGGAGAAATTTTTGGTAGCGATAAAGCTTTAAAATTTCCTATGAAAAAAATGTGGAGTAATGAAGGGGAAAAAGTTTTATATATAAAATCCATGAAATTATCAGAAGGAAAAAAAGGTGAAGTTGATTTAGTTCCAAGGTCTTTAAAAGAAAGATATGAATTTCTTTTTAATGAACCAGATTTGAAAAAGTGTAAAGATAGCAAGAAGGTACTAACAAATCTATTTACATCTATAGATGTTAAGAGTTTTGGTGCTACATTTGCAGAAGAAGGAAATAATATATCTATCACAGGTGCAGTTCAAATAGGGCAAGGATTTAATAAATATGATGATTCTTATGCAGAAGAGCAGCAAATACTATCTCCTTTTAGAGATGCTTCAGAAAAACCAAAGAAAAAGAAGAAAGATAGTGATGAACAAGAAGAAGCTAAAAACTCTACTTTAGGTACAAAAATTGTAAGTAATGAGGCACATTATTTTTATCCATTTGCTATTAATCCTTCAGCATATAACGAATTTGTAGGACTTGGAGTAACTGATGGATACACTGAAGAGGACTATGAAAAGTTTAAAGGAGCGGCATTGTGTTCAGCAACTTCTTATTCTACTAATGCTAAGGTTGGTTGTGAAAATGAATTTGCACTATTCGTTGAAACCAAAAGTAACACATATCTTCCAACACTTTCAGAATATATTCGATTTGAAAAAGATGATGATAAAAATATTATAACTTTAAAATGTGGAGATTTATTAAATTCTTTAAAAGATAAGATATTATCAGTTGAAATCTATTATAATCCATATACAACAGCATTAGAAACAGATATAGAAGGAGCTAAGAAGTTTAATATATTCTCTAAGCAAGAGGTGTAAAGCATGGATGTTATGAAATTTACTTTAGAGGGTAGTTTTGGTTTTTTTAAGAAGCCAGATGTTAATACTTATCTATATTTTACATATGGAAATATTCATAAAGTAGCACTATTAGGGATATTTGGAGCAATATTAGGATATAAAGGATACAATCAAATGAGTTTTGAAAAAAAATATCATAAGCAGTTCAAAGATTTACTTCAAAAGAATAATGGGGATTTTCCTGAGTTCTATGAAAAATTAAAACATTTAAAAATTGGAATTAAGCCGAATGAGGTTAGTTTTGATAAAAAGGTTCAGGTTTTTAATAATTCTGTAGGATATGCATCTAAGGAACAGGGTGGAAACTTGATTGTTAAAGAACAATGGTTAGAAAATCCCAGTTGGCAAATTTATATTGCTATCGAAGATGATGAAGCAAAAAAGCTTGCAGATGCTTTAAAGGAAAGAAGTTTTGTATATATACCATACTTAGGTAAAAATGATCATTTGGCAGGTATAAAAAATGTCGAATTAATCAAAGGTGTAAAAGAAGTGAATTCAGTTTCTATAATTAATAGTTTATTTAATAAAGAAGATTTTAATATAGCTAATACTGATGGTTATGACGTATTTGATGAAATTGAAGATGAAGTTCCTATATTCAAATATGAAGAAAAGCTACCAATTTCATTAGAGAAAACCACTAACAAATATGAACTTGGAAATTTTTTATATACCAATGCAACTTTAATTAAAAGCGGAGAGATATCAGTTTATGATGTATCTGGTGAAAATATTGTGTTTATCTAGATAAAGGAGGTTTATAGCCTCCTTTAATAGTATAAAAAAGGAGATTTACATGTACTTTAATGCTAATAGAAAACTAAATATAAAAGAGTTTATTAATAAAAAATATTTAATATATGCACATACAAAAGAAGGTGAAAATGAAAAATTAGAAGATCATACAAACCTTGCTGTAAATTATTTTTTAAACATTGTAAATGAAAAATACTTAAATGAAGTTTTTCAGAAAATTGAGATAGAATTTTTAAAGGATTTTTCAACTCAAGGGAAAGAACTATTTAAAGAAATGATTTTAAATGCTATTACTTTACATGATGTGGGAAAGGTAAATCCATACTTTCAAAAAAACAGATTAAAGAATGATTTAAAAATAAAAAACTGTGAAAAATTTAAGAATTCCCATCATTCAATATTATCAGCTATTGTTTATATGGATGAATATTATGAAAGAATAAAGAAATTTGAAGAAAAAGAAAAATATTTATTACTAGACTTTATGATGATGAATGCATACATAATATCAAGACACCATGGAAATTTAAATTCATGGAAGGATTTTAAGAAAAAATTTTCTTTGGGTGGTGAAGGGGAGAAACTACTTGAAGATCAACAGCTCTTATTCAATGAAACTCTTGGTAAGGATATAAAAATCAAACTGAAAAACATAAAGAAAATATTTAAGGATATTGAAAAACATTGCCATAAAGAATATTCGAAAAATCAAGTGATTTATAGATATGTTTACGAAAGGTTAATGCTATCTTTGCTAGTAGCTTGTGATTTCTATTCTACTTCGGAATTCATGGAGAATGTTGAGATAAGTGATATAGGAGTTATAAATGATGTTGATGAGTTTTATGATGTTTATAAAGAAGGTGAAATATACAATCTTATTAGAGGCTATGAGAAAAAAGAGTATGGTAAGAGAAGTGATTTTACTGAAATAAAGGATATAAATATATTGAGGAACGAGTTGTTTCTAGATACAGAAAAAGCTCTTGAGAATAATATTGATTCAAATATATTTTATCTAGAAGCTCCTACTGGAAGCGGAAAAAGTAATGTAGCTACAAATTTAAGCTTTAAATTATTAAAAGAGGATAAGAGTAAAAATAAAATCTTTTATGTATATCCATTCAACACATTAGTAGAGCAAAATATAAATACTTTGAAAGAAACATTTGAAAAAGAAAAAGAAATTTTCAATAAAATTGCAGTAATCAACTCAATTGAACCTATAAAGATGGATAAGGAAGCTACTAAAGAAGAAGACACAAATCTAGAATACTATAAGAAAGCATTATTAAATAGGCAATTTCTTAATTATCCAATGATACTTACAACTCACGTCACCATTTTCAAATATCTATTTGGAATATCAAAAGAAGATATATTTCCACTGCACCAACTAGCGAATAGCGTAATTGTATTAGATGAAATTCAGAGCTATAAAAACTTAATTTGGGGAGAAATAATAACATTTTTAAGTGTTTATGCAAAGGTTTTAAATATAAAAATAATTATAATGTCAGCTACTTTACCAAACTTAGATAAGCTATCTTTAGCAAAAGCAAATACTGTAAGGCTTATACAAAATAGAGAAAAATATTTTGAAAATCCTATATTTAAGAATAGAGTTCAGGTGGATTATCATTTGTTAGAAAGTGAGAATATAATAGATGATTTATATGAAGATGTGAAGGAACAAAGTTATAAAGATAAAAGGATTCTTATTGAATTTATAAGTAAAAGGTCAGCCTATAGTTTCTACAATAGATTAAAAGAGGATGAGGAAATAATTTGTGATGTGGAACTAATGAGCGGTGATGATAGTATTGGAGAAAGAGATAGAATTATTAGTAAAGTAAAATCAATAGATTCATTGTTACTAGTTGCTACTCAGGTTGTAGAAGCTGGAGTCGATATAGACATGGATATTGGATATAAAAATAAATCTATGTTAGACAGTGAAGAACAATTCCTTGGAAGAATAAATAGATCTTGTAAGAAAGAAAACTGTATAGTCTATTTCTTTGAAATAGATGATGCTAAGAAGATATATAAAGAAGATATAAGAAGACATAGTGATATAACTTTAGAAAATGAAACGATAAGAGAAGTTTTAAAGGGAAAAGATTTTGACAAATTCTATAACTTGGTTATTGAGAGATTAAAAGAATTAACAAATGGATACAATGATATGAATATAGAAAAGTTTTTTAGTGAAGATGTAAGAAGTTTAGAATTTGGAAATGTAGAAGAAAGAATGAGATTGATTAGGCAAGATCAGGATAAAATTTCAGTTTATTTAAGTAGCGATTTATTAGTTAACGATGAACCTTTTGATGGAATTGAAATATGGAACGAATATAAAGAATTATTAAATAATCAGGATATGGATTATTCTAAAAAAAGAGTGGAATTGTCAAGAATCAGATCTAAAATGAATAACTTTATATATGAAATAAAGTGGAGTAATAACTTTACATACAATGATAGAATTGGAGATTTGTATTTTATCGAGGATGGAGATAGTTATTTTAAAGAAGGTAAGTTAGACAAAGAAAAATTCATTAATGGAATAGGAGATTTTATATAATGAGGGTTAATGGTACATTAATCAACTACTATTTTCACTGCAAAAGACAATGTTATCTACATGGAAATAGACTTAATCTTGAAGATAATAGTGAAAATGTAAAGATTGGAAGGGCGATTCATGAAGAAAAAGCATCTAAAAGTAAAAATAGCGAAATTGCAATAGATAATATCAAGATTGACAAACTTACAAAAGAACATTTGGTAGAAATAAAAAAATCTGATGCTGATGTAGAAGCTTCTAAATGGCAATTGCTATATTATTTAAAAGTACTAAAAGATAAAGGGATAGACAGAAAAGGTAAATTAGAATTTGTTGAGAAAAATAAAGGAAATAATAAAATTCTATATTTTGAACTCAATAATGAGCTATTAGAGCAATTGGATAAATACATAAAGGATATAGAAGAGTTAATTTTAAGCGAAAAAATACCAGAAGTTTTAAATGAGCATAAGTGTAAAAAGTGTGCTTATTATGAGTATTGCTATATATAGTGAGGTGAAGAGTTAAATGGGTAGTACAAGGTACATCACGTCTATGGGGGAATTAACAAGGAAAGATAATTCCTTATGTTTTAGAAAAGATGGGAAAAATGTATATATTCCTGTAGAGAACACAAAAGAGATTTACTGCTTAAATGAAGTAAGTATAAACACAAAATTATTAGATTTTTTAGCATCAAATAATATTATTATTCACTTCTTTAATTATTATGAAGGGTATAGTGGGAGCTTTTATCCAAGAAACCAATATAATAGCGGTAAACTTGTAGTTAAACAAGCTGAAGCTTATAAAACTAATAGATTATCTGTAGCTAAACCTATTGTGAGAGGAATTGGTGATAATATTTCTGAGGTGCTATATCATTATTACAAGCACAATAAAAAAGAAGTGAAGAGTACTATTGATTGGATAAATAAAGAATTTATTGAAAGAATTAATGAAAGTAAGGATATTAAGCAGCTTATGGCAGTGGAAGGTGAAGTTTGGCAAAGGTTTTATGGCGAATTTAAAAATATACTACCCGAAGACTTTGTACTAAATAAAAGAGTGAAAAGACCACCAGATAATCCAATAAATGCTTTAATATCTTTTGGAAATACATTGTTGTACACAAAAACAATATCTTCAATATATAGAACCCACTTAGATCAAAGAATAAGTTTTTTGCATGAACCTTCTGAAGGAAGATTTTCATTAAGTTTGGATATTAGTGAAGTTTTCAAACCTGTTATTGTTTATAAAACTATATTTGAGCTTGTTAATAAGAAAAAGCTACAAGTAGTAAAGCACTTTGATAAAAAGGTAAATTATTCTTTATTGAATGAAGAAGGAAGAAAAATTTTTATTCAAACATTTGAGAAACGTATGGAAGCAGTGTTTCCTCATTCTAAATTAAAACGAAAAGTTAGTTATAGAACTGCAATTAAACTGGATTGCTATAAGTTAATTAAATTTATAATGGAAGACAAAGACTTTGTCCCATTTAATCTTAAGGAGAATATGTAGATGGCCAAGAACATGAATTATAATTACGCTTTTCTTTTTTATGATGTGAATGAAAAAAGAGTTCAAAGGGTTTTTAAAGTTTGTAAAAAATACTTATCACATTTTCAAAAGTCGGTATTTAGAGGAGAAATAACTCCATCTAAGTTGATTTCTCTGAGGAAAGATTTAAATAAAGTTATAGACAAGAAAGAAGATTTTATCTGTATTATAAAATTATTAAATGATAAAGTTTTTGATGAAGAGATTTTGGGAATACAGAGTAATAATACTGGAGAAGATTTGATAATTTAGAATGCATATGAAATAAATGATTTATTAACTTTTACCAACCGTTAATTTGTATAAAATCTTCTAATTCATTGCATTTAAAGGATTTAAAGGGATTTTTAAAAGAAATAAAGAATTTTAATAATCGGTTGGTAAAATTTTTCAAGAACCTTGATATTTCAACGCTTTAGTGATATTATTGATTTTAAAGAATGGCTATTTTACAGTGGCTGAACCTTAACATGAGATGTATTTAAATAGAGCTACATGAACCGGAATTAGGCGACGTAGAATGCTGAACCTTAACATGAGATGTATTTAAATCCCTTTTCGAGCTGTATATTAGTGTATTCAACCTCTGCTGAACCTTAACATGAGATGTATTTAAATTTACTTTACATATGCGCAAAAAACAGGCGCAACTGGCTGAACCTTAACATGAGATGTATTTAAATAAGTTTAATTATTCCATAGGGGGTGATTATATTGGGCTGAACCTTAACATGAGATGTATTTAAATAACAATATATGTGTTATATTTCTACCTTTTTTAATGCTGAACCTTAACATGAGATGTATTTAAATTTGTTGAATAGGGTTTTAACCCTTAAATTCAACTCGCTGAACCTTAACATGAGATGTATTTAAATTACTTAGCTTTATACCTCTTAGTCATTGTTGAAGCAGCTGAACCTTAACATGAGATGTATTTAAATTCAAGAGCTCCCGCAATATTGCTTATAGCTGCGAATGCTGAACCTTAACATGAGATGTATTTAAATTTACAGCAATAATTAAAAATGCTTTTTTATTAGTTGCTGAACCTTAACATGAGATGTATTTAAATTATACATCAACAAACTTAAATCCATATAGACTTTGCTGAACCTTAACATGAGATGTATTTAAATAATATATTTTTATAAATCTGTAGTGTTTGTCTTAGCTGAACCTTAACATGAGATGTATTTAAATGAAGAATTTATCACCCATAACAATATTAAAGTTCAAGCTGAACCTTAACATGAGATGTATTTAAATTGTATGTATACCAGTACCCCATACTTTGTATTTTCTTGCTGAACCTTAACATGAGATGTATTTAAATGTTAAATCTATACTCCAGTTTGCTTCTGTGATAGGTGCTGAACCTTAACATGAGATGTATTTAAATAAACCTATATTGATAAAATCTGTATACATTATATACGCTGAACCTTAACATGAGATGTATTTAAATTAATTTAAGTAAACCTAAAGTTAACAGGATTATTGCTGAACCTTAACATGAGATGTATTTAAATACGATTTTTCCATTTTCGTCATAGGCTGTTATAGGCTGTTGCGTAGTTGAACCTTAACATGAGATGTATTTAAATGATAATCCAAAGTTTGTTCCTGCACTGCAAATTGCGTTGAACCTTAACATGAGATGTATTTAAATGTGAGAAGGTACAAAGGGCATTCAAAGTGGGATATGTTGAACCTTAACATGAGATGTATTTAAATATTTTATAAATATATTTTCTTATATCCACATTTCCTGTTGAACCTTAACATGAGATGTATTTAAATAGAACTTTTAATCTAGACATAATATTTTCTTTCCCGTTGAACCTTAACAAGAGATGTATTTAAATCAAAGTTCTATATTCTTTTGCTCTCTCCAAAACTCGTTGAACCTTAACATGAGATGTATTTAAATGTAACTATAGCATGGTTTTTATTGGGATTTAATTTAGTTGAACCTTAACATGAGATGTATTTAAATCCCTTTGCAATATTTACTATAATATTTTCTAGCTTCTCTGAACCTCAACATTACGTTTTATCTTAACTATGAGAGATGTAAATCTTGTTACTGTAGTTGTAATTGCCACTACGTTTACTGTTTTATCCATTTTGTTTTTTGTTAGCATACTGGAATTAGTCCTAATCCTCTATGTTATATTAAAGTTTGTGATTATTATTTACCTTATCTTTTTCTATATTGAAATTCAACTTGCGAATCTTATGTAAATAATTACTTGACTAAGTCAGGGATTATTAATGGTAAACCGTACCATAAGTAATGTATAAACGATATAAAGATAGGCTCATGGGTCTATCTTATTTTTTATAAAAATATATTAAAGTAATACAGAGGTAAATTTAATCTATAATGTAAAGATGAGATTTATCTCATTTTTATATTGACTTATTATAAAAATAGAAGTATGATTAATTTATAAAGATGAGAGGCGTCTCATTTAAAAGTTTGCAGGAGGAATTTCAAATGAATAATGTTACTAAATCAAAAATTTGCGAGTTTTTATTATTAACATTTTGTATTTCTTGGTTATGTTGGGGAGCTATAATTATTGCTAATAAGTTTGGATTTTTGCAGTATGGAACTTTTTTATCTATGATTTTATTTTTAATTGGAGGAAATGGAGCTCCGATAGCTTCATATATGTTATTAAAAAAATGGGGAGAAGTTGATGGAATTAAATCTTTCTTAAAGCGTAATTTCAATTTCAAATCATCAATAAAAAATTATGTATTAGTTGTGGCTTTATTATTACTACATTTTTTAATACCAATAGCATTAGCTTCAACTAACAGAGAAATGGCAATTTATTATGGATTACTAATGATTCCAATGAATATTATAGGTGGAGGACTTGAGGAGATTGGATGGAGAGGTATTTTACAACCATATTTAGAGAGGATTATGTCTTTTTGTGAGGCAACTATTATAGTAGCAGTAATATGGGCTATATGGCATTTACCTTTATGGTTTATAGTAGGAACCTATCAATCAACAATAAGCTTTTTAATGTTTATTATAGCTGTATTTGGAATGACATTTTCATTAGCAATTATTAGAAAGATAAGTCATAATTTATTCTTATGTATTTTGTTTCATAGTTGTATAAATAGTTTTATGGCAATATTTAGCTTAAAACAAAACTTTAGTACGATTTTAACTACAGTTGTAGAGATATTTATAGCTTTAATTGTAGTATATGTATACGTACCATATAAATATAAAAAGACAGACACAGAATAGCAATATGAAAATTATAGAATTTAAAGGTAAGGATATGTTTTTGTTCCTTTAAATTATAATATAAGAATAGTATATTGACATGAAAGAATTTATTATTTAAAGTGTAATTAAAAATGAAACTAGGCTCATTAAAAGGTGGAGATAATATGCCAAAGGTAACTGAAGATTATATAAACAAAAAGAGAGCTGAAATTATAGAGGCAGCGTTTATAATATTTCAACAAAAACCATTATATGAAATGACTATGCTAGATGTTATTAAGCAAGCAGGTTTAAGTAAAGGTGGGATATATAGATACTTTAGTGATATAGATAATGTGATTATAGAATTAATTAATAGAGAAACTCGTAGATATGATTATAAGGATAATATTGATGACATTATTAATTGCAATAATAAATATGAGGTTATAATTGAAGAGTTATTTAAATTATTAGGTCAACATATCAATGAAAGTGCAGATACTATAGGTAAAATTCAATTTGAATTAACTGTGTTAGTAGCAAATCATCCAGAAAAGGCTGAAAAAATATCTAGTAAACTGACAGAATATGAAAATGGTCAATATCTTATAAATTCTTTATTTCAAAAGATAGTTGAAGGAATAACTATAGGGGAATTTAAACCTGATTTATCGGTAGAAGATATTTTTACCTATATTAGGGTTCATATAGAAGGTATAGTTAAAATTGTAGTACTTGAAAGATGTTATGGTGCTAATACGGACAGTATAGATTTGGAGAAGATGATGATTATGTTATCACATACAATATTAAATATGTTGAAAGAGAGAGTAATAAGTGTGTAAAATTAAAAATAGTTTAGAGAAACCAGATGAGGTTTTTCTAAACTATTTTTTTGTTGAGCTGACGATGTTGTTAAGAATTATGTAGTAGCTTTTATGTTTATATTATATAATGTAATTGATAGGTTTTCAATAAATTGACAGTATCTTATACATATTAAGGAAATAATGAAGTAAAGAGGGGGATAAATGATGGAGGATATTAAAATAGTTTACAATAGAAAATTAGTTCTTTGTATTATATTTAGTACTTTAGTTATTAGCTGGATATGTTTGGGTATCATTTCAACAATCTTTATTTTAGGTGCAGTATATTTTATATTATTTTATAAAAATCCAATTAAATTTGATTGGATCAAAAAGTCTTTAATTGTTTTTGATTTGCAAGAGAAGGGAATAAAACTATATTCTTATGAGAAGGAAATTCCATGGAATGATATTGATACTTATTACATCAAATTTGAATATTTCAGATATTATCTTTGTATAAAACTAAGAGAAGATATAGTGATGACAGAAGATAAAATAATAGAATATCCTTTTAGTTTTGTAAAAGGTTCAACTGATAATTTAAAATCAAAAATGGACATGTTTTTAAAAGAGTATTCTACATATTACCTCGAAAAATCACAAGATAAATTAGAAATTAATAAAAGTACATCTCAAATATTATGGATTGGGTTAGGTAGTCTGTTTTTTGTTAATATGATTGTAACCAATGCTACTTTTTTCCTGGTAAGCTGTTTTATAAGCATACCTATTATGTTTTATCTCTTTATGAAAATAAAACATACTTCATATTTAATTTTAACAAAAAAAGGATTTCAATTTCCACATGCAAATTTTAAACTTGATTGGAATGTGATTAAACTAATAGAAGTACAAAAGGCAACAAGAGATACTCCAGGTGCGTTAATCATTTGGTTTAATGATATTCAAACTTTTATAAACGAAAATCCGAAATTTTTTCCAAGAATCAATGTTGTATTAGCTTATGATGAAGAAAAACTGAAAAAAACAGGAAGATTGAAAGTGAAATGTTCAGCAACAGCAGTAGGAGACGATGCTTTAAGAGAAGAATTTCAAAGATATATAGATAAATATGGTAGAGTAACTATTCAAGGAGAAGATACTCAGAAACATAATAAACAAGAAGAAATAAAAGATAATACAATTATAAATAGAACAGAGGAAAATAAGGAGGTTCTATTTGAAAATAAAACTACAGTAGACGATTTACAAAACATAGCATTAGAATGTAATTTAGAACTTCAAAAACTCTTAAAAATTCAATTTAAATCACAGAGTACCTTTAATCAAATGATTCTTTTAAAGGAAGAAGGAGAGTATTGTTTGGCGGTAAGAGTAGAAGGGTTAAGATTAGATGGATATTCCATTTTCTCCAAAAAGCAAATAAAAACTGTATCTTATTGTCCTGATTTTTACAATGAGCTACTTCAAAAAGAGTATTATTTTAAATTAAATACAGTACATTATATCGACCTTAAAAAATGGAAGACGATTTTTAACAGTTATCAATTAAAAAATCACTTTGTAGAAATAAAAACTCTAAATGAAAACTATAAGGGAAAACTTAAAGAAATATCAGAAGAGAAAATGGTATTGAATGCATTTAAAATAAAAGATCAAGGCATCTTTGAATCTGTATCAATCGATTTAAACTCAATTACTTTGACTTCTTTTGAAACTTCGGAATTAATGCTTTTAGAAAAATATAGTTCTTAAATAAAAAACATCCTTATTGGTATATTATTGTTATAATTTACATATGGATTCATTACTAATCGGAGGTGATATAATGAACAATACAAATCAATTACCAATCATGAATCTCGGTGATAATGAAACTGGATGCTGTCCAAGATTCGTACCTGAACCATGGGATGAAAAAACCTTTGTTTTTGATAATGTCCTTTTTGCAAAAGCATCCACTAGAAGTTTCTTTTACATGCCACTGAATCTTGGTAAGGTGATGACAAGATCTCAAGAACTTATTGATCAAGCTAAAGCTGTGGATAAGGATAGATATATGATTTTGTCACAAGATGTTTCAAAATGGAAAGCAAATCACTATTTCAAGGTTAGTGATAATGTACCCGGAATGGAGATGGAAAAACTTTCAGGAACTTTTATGACCAAAGTTTTCGATGCTGAATATCGTGATTTTCCTAAATTGATTCAGAAATTGAAGAGTTACATAAAAGAACAGGGTCATGAAATGAAAGATTTCTTCGTTTTCTATACAACATGTCCGAAATGTGCAAAGCATTACGGTAAGAATTACATGGTGTTTTTTGGAAGGATTTAGAAGCTAAAACTATCCACGTTGTTTCGAGTTTTTGGTAGCACTCCAGGGATCGTGGCAATAACTAGAAGTTATTGCTTACTAACTGGAGTTTTTGTTAGTAAAGGGATTTATTTTGAAGGTAAAAATGGTAATGGACTATGTTTAGGAATAGTATTATTAATAGATGATAGTAATAAAATTGCTCGGATAGTTTTGGGATTACCAACTGCTGGATAAAAAATCTATACTTCTAACATGAACTTGATTTAATATATACTTAATAATGTTACATCTGTAGGTATCGAAGGGGTGGAAAAGTGATTTTTCCACCCCTTTTCTTCTAGTGTAAATAACATTTTTCGATTTCAACTATACAGAAACACACGGAGGGGCAAGCTGTGTGTTTTTTACTTTTCTGTAGAAGTAAATTGTAATAATAACACAAAGATATTCTGATAAAGGAATCGTTAGCCATACACCATTAAGACCAATAAGAGTTGGTAAAGTCAAAATGATAAGTGATTTAAAAATTATAGATCTACTAAATGCAATAATCCCAGAATATTTACCGTTATTTAGAGATGTAAAAAAGCTAGAACCAAGTATATTGAACCCACTAATGAAAAAACCAAAGCTGATTATTGTAAAAGCTTTACTAGTCATTTTAATTAGTTCTAAATTATCTGAATTAAATAAGGAAATGAGCTGAATCTTAAAAATATTACATAAAGCAAATGTTACCACACTTATTATACTAATGAAAATACCAGACATTTTTAGAAGCTTGTTTATATTATTAATTTGCTTTGCACCAAAGTTATAACTAAGTATAGGTTGTATACCCATAGATATTCCAATGAAAATTGAAGATAATAAGAAATTAACATATAGAACAATGGTTATACTGGATACTCCCACTTCTCCAACTAAATTCAAAAGTACTCTGTTAAATAAAAAAGTAGTTATACCAGCAGATAAACTAGAGACCATTTCAGATGAACCATTAATCATAGATTCTTTTAGAAATTTAAAATTAACTTTAGTAAAAACAAAGCGTATTTTTGAATGTTTAAAAGCAAAATAAATAATACCAAATAAACCGCTAAAGGAGGCTCCTAAAGTTGTACCTAATGCTGCTCCTTTAATCCCCATATCTAGTTGATAAATAAATATATAATCCAAGACAATATTTGAAATCCCGCCAACAACTGTAGCACATAAGGATAAATTAAATTTACCTTCTAATCTTAAAAATACTTCTGAAAAAATCTGAGTAATAGTACCAATAGATCCCAAAAATATTATAGTTAGATAATTATTGACATAAGGTAGTAAATTCTTTTCTGCTCCTAATAATCGAGCAATTGGTTTAGTGAAAAAAATACCAACTATCAAATAAGTTAATACCATAAATATGAGAGCGTACAGCATATTACTAAAATTTTCATTAGCTTTTTCAATTTTTTTTTCACCAAGATTAATGCCGATTATGGCTGATGCTCCAACTACAATCATAAAAATACTTCCAAAAATAAAGTTCATAGCAGGGAGTGAAATATTGATTGCAGCAAGTGCAGTACTACCAAGCTTTCTAGATACAAAAATTCCATCCACCATAGTATATATAGACATAAAAACCATAGAGAAAATTGTAGGTAATACAAATTTCATATAACTTTTAAAATTAATATTTTCAAAATCTTTATTCATAAAATTTCTCCTTTTAAGGCATACCTTACGTAAACTTAATCAAAACATGTACAAAAGATCAAGCTTCAATGAGTTTTGGACTTGTTTTGATTTATAGTTGAAGTGGTATGGCTAATAATAATTGACAACTAGTATTATAAACCTTATAGTGATTATAAGGTCAATAGAATAATGAGAAAATGAACAAATTTGGAGAGATGCTATGGATAAAAAGTTTAAGATAGGGGAAATAGCTATGATTAAAAATATTGACGCTCAAACCCTTAGATACTACGATAGAATAGGCATATTATCCCCTGAAATAATAGATAATGAAAATGGCTATAGATATTATTCTGAAGAACAATTTTGGCAAGTTGATAAAATAAAATTTTATAAAATGTTAGGATTATCTTTAGAAGAAATAAAAGAATTCAAGGAAATCCATAGTGTGGATGAAGCATTAGATACAATTAAATTACAAAAAGAACAGCTTGAGAATAAGATAAAAAAAATGCAGGCTGTGGCAAGTAATATTGAAGCTATTATTAAAAGAATAGAAAGAACTAGAAGTTATTCTGATAATATAGAAAACTTAATTGAAGTTAGAAATTGTAATTCTATTTATGGTGTTATTGGCGATTGTCGAACAGTTAATGATTGGTATGAATTCGAGAAAAATTTGCTCCAGATAAAAGAGAATTATCCTAATTATGCAGAAATAGGGCATACATACGGTATGCAAATTATCTTTAATGAAAAGGTTTTTTATGATATTAAAGACGAAAATATTGATAAAATAATACTTCCTATTGATAAAAAGTTTATAAATAATCCAAATGTACAAGAGTATTCTTTGCAAGATTGTGTAGTAGGATATCATAAAGGTAGGATTGAAAATCTAAAAGATACCCTTTTAAAAATAAAAAAATATATCGACCAAAATGATTTGCTAATAAAGGGAGAGGTTATTACAAATTCAATTATTGGTAGCTTTATAGTTAATAACCCGGATGAATATTTGATAGAAATAAAAGTACCTATAAAGACTGATATTTAATTCAAATTACATTATTATTAATAAAATTTAGAGAATCCAAAATTGGATTCTCTAAATTTCTACAAATCTTCTTCATTAGGAGTAAGAGTATTCACACCAAAAATAAATAGTGTAATACCGAAAACTAGTAATATACCAACATCTAATTTTGCATCAAAGAAACTTCCACCAGAATTCAATGTATTATATATTTTAGCTAACCAATACTGAGGAGTAAACTTTGCTGTTTTTCCAAGTAATCCACCTAACTCAATTCCAGGAATCATTACACCACTTATGAGACTTGTCACAACTCCAATAATAATTATCATTATGTTGTGTTTTTGATTATCAGAGGTAAAGTGAACTAAGGAAATTGATATACCAATGGACACAATCAAGAACAATAACAATAGTAAATAGATATTTATAAATGAAATTCCCCATTGAAATTTAAGGATAGTTGTATTAACAAACATAAATATGAGTATTTGAAGCGAGCCGAGTAAGAAATTAGCTAAAAGATGTCCAAATACCATATCTCTTCTTCTTATTGGAGTAGAATAAATTCTCATAAATGTTTTAGCTTTTTTATCTTCAAGAAGCATACCTATGCCTGTTCCAGTAAACATTAATATAAACATTGTAATAAGGCCTAGTGAAATTTGGGGCTTTATATACTTATTGCTGTTAACTAGATTTGTTTTATATTCATCAGTAGGGATACCTTTAATTATCATTCCGTAATAATCATCTATAAGTCCTCCTATTTCTTTTACAGAAGAATCATTTTTGTCACTAATTATGCTGATTTTATTAATCTTTTCTGAATTAATATCTTCAATAAAACCATTGGGAAAGGCTATACCAATATTGAAATCCTTATTCTTAATGGATTTTTCAAGTTCAATATCTTCTATCATATTAATTTCATACTTTCCTGTATCTTTCATAAACTCTAAGAACTCACCATCATAGTTACCATTATCCGAAACTGCTATAGAAAGATTGATATTTCCTTTATAAACTATATCAGTAATAAAAGCTGCCATTATAGGTAAAATAATTATAAATGTTATAGTGCTAATCTCTTTTAATAATCTTTTTATTGTATTTAGTCCAATGACAATGCTATTCATAAACTTTCTCCTTTCTAAATACTATAATTGATACTAATAAGAATATGATACTAATAATTACTAGAACACTGATGCTGTAAATCATCTCTGATAATGATTTTCCATCCATTAAAGCTACATAGCAATTATTTATCCATTTATTCAGTGTTAATTTAGATATAAAAGAATTCTTATTCATATCACCATATGCACCACTAGCAAAAGTCATCATAATTATTATTACAGACATAACTCCTCCAGCAATTTTTGATGATTTAAAAATAGAAGCAATTAATAATGCAAAGGAGGAAGCTACAAATACTGCTATAAGGGAAACAACTCCTAAATTAATAATAGAGCTTGCCCAAGCAATTTTAAATATAGATCCACAAACGCAGATAATCATAAAAGTTATGAAAAAAATAATTATTGAATTACTTATGAAGATTGCACTTACTATGCTGTATCTTTTTATTGGAGCTACAAATAGTCTTAACAGAGTTTTTTCTTCTCTTTCTTCTGTAACCATAGCCCCTGCAACTACACCTGCTATTAATATAAATTGTACTAGAATCCCAATTGCGAAATATTGCATATTGCTATTTGATGATTTGGATAATATTTTAGTTGAAGAAAAGATAGATTGTACAGGGATAATAGTTTTACTAGCATCTTTGATAATTTTATCTGTTATATATATTTGAAAAATTGGTATAATGGAAAGGTAAAGAAGTATACCAATATTATTGGTCATATTTTTAAGATTTTTCCCTACAATAGTCCACATAGTACTCCTCCTATTCTCTTAAATTTTTTCCTGTAAGCTGTAAAAACAAACTTTCTAAATCTGGCTCTTTTATCAATATATTTTTCACTTTTATGTCCTCTGTTGAAAGGATAAATAAAACGTCTTGTAAAATTTGCTGAGCATTCTTTGAGATTATTTCCAAAGAGTTTGATTTAACATCTAAACTTGAAACTCCTCTAAGATTTTTGATTTCATCAATTACTTCACTGTTTATTCCATCAGTATCAATGTTAATTTTCTCCTTATCATTTAAAAGTAATTTCAGCTCTTGTTTAGTTCCTAGAGCAATCAATTTACCAAAATCCATTATACCTACTCTTGTACATATAGATTCTACTTCTTCCATGTAGTGGCTTGTATATATTATTGTAGCTCCTCTTTTATTTAATTCTTTAACTGATTCTAAGATATGATTTCTTGATTGAGGGTCTATTCCTACTGTAGGTTCATCCATAATGACAATGGAAGGGTTGTGAACAATGGCACAGGCAATATTTAGCCTTCTTTTCATTCCACCTGAGAATTTTTTAACTTTTACCTTTTCTTTTTCACTAAGTCCAGTAAAATGAAGAGTTTCATTAACTCTATTTTTAAGTTCTTTTCCTCGAAGTCCATATAATCTACCGAAAAACTCTACGTTTTCTTTTGCAGACATATTTTCGTATATAGCAAGCTCTTGAGGCACATAACCTAAAATCCTTTTTATGTCTAGAGAATTTTTTGAAATTGCTTTGTCATTGATTTTTACTATCCCACTATTAGCCTTTAGTAATCCCATCATTATTCTTATAGTTGTACTTTTACCAGCTCCATTAGGACCTAAAAGGCCAAATACTTCACCTTTATTTATAGAAAGACTTACATTGTCTACTGCAATATCACTTCCATATCTTTTAATTAGATTTTCAATCTTTATCATTCTAAACCCTCCATTCATTTACTCTATATTATAATAATAGTAAATTTTTAGCTCAAAAGTATATAACATTGGTCATTTAATTGAGTGACTAAAGTAACTGTTATAGATATAACTACGAAGTAGTATATCTATAAGCGCATGTGATATAATGTAAATAAACATTAGATTTAACAATTTTTGAAGGGGTTTGATATCTTGTGTATACCAAAGTTCTTTCTTTGATAAAACTTTTATTAATTATTTCTGTAATTACACATGGAATTTTGAACTTATCTTTTAATTATGGTATGTTTTTATTTTCATGTTTATTTTTTCTTTTGAATAATAGTATTAGGTATATTATAAAAAATAAAAAAGTATATATTTTGTCATTGTTCATGGATATAATTCTGTGCATCACTGTTGATTATTTCTTTAATGGAAGTCTTGTACATTTACTTTTATTGATTACTATTTCTGATTCAATGGAATATATGAAAAGCTATATTTATCCTTTAAGTTTTTTTATTGCTAGTGTTTATATTTATATTCTTGGAAAGAAAAATACTGAAATCATCATAGTAAACTTAATATTATTAATTTCTTTTTCTCTTCTGTCTTATATAATCAGAGTTTTAAAGAGTAAGAATGATAATTTAGAATTTCTCTACGATGATGTTAGAAGATATAGTTATGAATTAGAGAAAGCAAAAATGGAAATTGAAGAGTACTCAAAGAAAGTTGAAGAATTAACTTCACTTCAAGAAAGATCCAGTATTGCATCTGAGATTCATGATACTATAGGCCATAAACTCACTGCACTGTTAATTCAAATGGAAGCGGCAGTGAGGATAAGTTCTGTAGATGTTGAAAAAAGTAAGGAACTTATGAGTTCTTCTCTGCAAAATCTAAGGGAGAGTATTGAGATTTTGAGACAAACTGTTCATAATATAAGACCTGTTGAGTATTCACACCTTTTAAAGAGAATTGAGAACCTTATTGATAAACTAAAAAAAGATACCAATATTGATGTTGGACTCAGTGTGACAGGTCAACCATTCCAAATTTCACCTGGAGTTGAATTGGTCATTTATAAAAATATTCAAGAGTGTATCACAAACTCTCTTAAGCATGGAAAAGCGGATATTATAAAGATTGAATTAATATATTCAATAAAAGAAATTAATCTTAAAGTCATTGATAATGGTATAGGTTGTGAGAAAGTGAATTTTGGCATGGGGCTTAATGGAATGAAAAATAGAACGAGCTTTGTTGGAGGAAAATTAGAGATTTATTCGAAGAATGGTTTTATAGTAGAAACTAATATTCCAATAGAATAAGGAGATTTAGAATGAGTATAAAAGTTTTAGTAGTTGACGATGATATTATAGTATGTGAAAGTATGAAAATTATTCTTTCTTTAGATAAGGATATTGATGTAGTTGGTACATGTTCCAATGGTGATGATGCTTTTTCCTTTTGTCAGAATAATAATGTAGACGTTGTATTAATGGATATTCGTATGCCTATATGCAATGGTGTAGTAGGTACGAAAAAAATTAAAGACGCTTTTTCAAAAATCAAGGTTATAATCTTGACAACTTTTAATGAAGACGAATATATTATTAAGGCCCTAAAGAATGGAGCATCCGGATATCTTTTGAAAACTGTTTCTCCAGATAAACTTATAGATGATATCAAAATTGTATATAAAGGAAATATGCTTATTGATGAAAATGCTGCAAATACAGTAACAAAAATGTTAAGTGAAGAGGAAGAAAACATTCAATTTGAAAAGTATAATTTAACTGAAAGTGAAATAAATATAATAAAGCTAATTTCAGAAGGGTTTTCTAATAAAGAAATATCAGAAAAACTCTATCTTACAGAAGGAACAGTGAAAAATAAAATATCAAAAATACTTTTGAAACTAAGATTGAGAGATCGTACGCAAATAGCGATATTTTATTTGAAGAATGGCGCTTTTAATATGGATTGAAAAGAGATGAAGATTTGATTATGAATAATATGGTATATAAAGAAATTACCTGTAAAAAAGCTATCAATAAATTGAAAAGGGCTATGCCATATAGTTGGGATCTTAACTTATATGGTGGTTGTGAACATGGCTGTAAATATTGTTATGCTATGTATACAAAGCAATATGGCAATACTAATGACTTTTTCAATGAAATTCATATAAAGACAAATGTCATAGAGCAAATTGAAAAGCAGCTTCGCAGTGCGAATTGGAAAAGAGAAGTTATAAATATAGGTGGGGTTACTGATAGTTACCAACCTATTGAGGAAAAGTATAAGCTTATGCCAGAGGTTCTTAAATTACTGATAAAATATAAAACACCTGCAATTATTTCTACCAAATCAGACCTTATATTAAGAGATTATGACCTTATTGATGAATTATCCAGAATAACTTATGTTAATATTGCTGCTACCATAACTACAACAGATGAAAATTTAAGAAAAAAAATTGAACCCAAGGGTGCTCCATGGAATAAAAGATTCCAAATGCTCAAAACCTTTCGAAATACCAATGCATCAACTGGACTACATGTTATGCCAATTATTCCATACTTAACAGATAGTTATGAAAATATTGATTCATTGTTTTATAATGCAAAAAATTCTGATGTATATTATGTGTTACCTGGTACCTTATATCTTAGGGGATATACCAGAAGGGTATTCTTGAATTTTATAAAAATAGAATTTCCTAAAGTATATAATGATATGCTAGAAATTTATAAATCAGGTGGTGCAGATAGAGAATATAAAAATAGTTTATATAAGATGGTAAACAAACTCAGGGAAAAATATTCTCTATCTAGCAGCTATTCAAACCCAATGAAAGAAAAGTTAAGAAAGAATGAGTATGAGCAAATTAAAATGTTTTGATTTATATTTTATTGCCTTGTTTTGTCTTTAGTATTTAAAAAGATAGATTTTTTTTATTTACAAAAATAAATTTGGATGATACCATGTAATAAAGAATTATCAAATATTTAAGATATTATATACAAATAAACCACTTAGTAACTAAATATTGCAAAATATTATCAAAATGTTAAGAGTTGGCTCTTAACTTTTAGAGATTATTCGTATATGAAAGGGGATATTATGAAAAGTTTATCATTAAAAAATAGTAAAGTAAGTGCTTCTGTTACTTTAGGTATAACAGCTAAAGCTAAAGAAATGAAAGTAAAAGGGGAAGATGTAGTATTCTTTAGTGTAGGAGAACCGGATTTTAAGACACCTGAGAATATTCGCAATGCTGCAAAAAAACTTATAGATGAAGGAAACACGGGATATACAGCTGCATCTGGTTTACCTCAATTGAAAAAATCCATTTGTAAAAAGTTATTAGAAGATAATGGTTTGTCATATGAAAACCAGAATATTATCGTTTCAAACGGGGCAAAACATTCTTTGTTTAATGTGTTGCAAGCTATTTGTAATCCAAATGATGAGGTTATTCTTGCAGTTCCTTATTGGGTTAGCTATACAGAGCTTATAAAGATGGCAGAAGGTAAACCAGTATTCGTTGAAACTAAAGAAGAAGAAGGTTTCAAGTTTTCTAAAGCGGCTTTAGAAGCTGTTTTGACTGAGAATACTAAAGCGATAATCGTAAATAGTCCAAATAATCCTACAGGTTCAATTTATTCTAGAGAAGATTTGCAAATGATTGCTGATTTTGCGGTAAAGAATGATTTATATATTATTGCTGATGAAATTTATGAGAAGTTAGTTTATGATGGAGAACACATTAGTATCGCATCTTTAGGAGAAGAAGTTAAAGAAAGAACTATCGTTATTAATGGTATGTCTAAAGGGTATGCAATGACAGGTTGGAGAATTGGATATACTGCTGCTAGTAAAGATATTATAAAGATAATGAGCAACGTTCAAAGTCATTCAACTTCAAATCCTAATACTGTTGCTCAATATGCAAGTATTGAAGCATTAGAAGGACCTCAAGAATCAATAGCTAAAATGAAGAAAGCTTTTGATGAAAGAAGGGAATACATCGTAAAATTAATCAATGATATAGAAGGTATTTCATGTAGGAAACCTGAAGGTGCATTTTATGTTATGATGAATATTAATGAACTTCTTGGAAAAACAATTGGTGGAAAAGTAATCACAAATTCTATGGAATTTGCTGAGATGCTATTAGAAGAATGTAAAGTAGCAACTATTCCTGGAATAGGATTTGGTCAAGAAGGATATATAAGATTATCCTATGCGACTTCTATGGAGAACATTAAAAAAGGTATGGAAAGAATAGCTTCTGTTTTAGTAAAATAAAACATTTTAAAGCTGCAGTCAAATGACTGCAGCTTTATTTTTTTTATTGTATAGACCAGTTATAAAAAGTCAATAGTTTTTTTAGAGAAAATTATTTTGAAAAAAAAGTATACTTAATAAACCATCATTTATATACAAACAATGGACAAAGAATAGTTTGGAAAT
>NZ_BAABMF010000028.1:0-44994 GCF_050402865.1 Clostridium sediminicola | reverse complement strand
CTAACATTTCTAACATTCTATTGTATTTGTCATTTCCCATTCCCATTCTCATCCAACGAACTCCGTTTACAAATGAGTTCAGTGTTGCAAGAACTTTTACACATTTTTCTCTTCTTGCAGCTTCAACGCACACAGCTCCTCCTACTCCCCATCCGATTAGTCCTATTTTTTCTGCATCTACTTCAGGTTGAGCTTTTAAAAAATTAATAGCTGCACATATATCCTCTACTTCTCTTTCAAGTGTTGTATACTTTACTAATCCTTCACTTGGTTTGAATCCTCTGTAGTCAAATCCCATAACTACATACCCTCTTTTTGTTAGGTCTCTTGCAAACATAGCAGGATATACCACATTAAGGCCTGTCCATCCAGAGTTAGCGATTACTGTAGGTCTTTTTTCTCCCTCTTTATAATCATCAGGTAGATATATATCACCTAACATACGACTACCTTCACTGTAAAATACGATTTCTCTTTGTTTCATTTTAACTTCCCCCTTACTTATTTTGTAGCTTAAGTATAACATGCAAAAAGGAATATTTCAACCTTTTTTTATATTTTAGGAAGATTTCTTCCTTTCGTTGTTTCTATTATATAAATACCATGATATAATATTTGATAATAAATTTAAAAGGATAGTGATGAATATGAAAAACAAATTGACTAGCTATAAATTTTTTATTATTCAAATTTTATTATGGATTACATGGGGATCTTTTGGACAATATTATATTTACTACTTAACTGACAATGGTTACACCAATTCTACAATTGGTATCGCTTTGACTGTATTCAGTATTTTTGGTATTATTGGCCAGTATTCAAGTGGATACATAGCAGATAAAAAAAGAACAATTAAGAATATTTATATTTTATTTAACATCCTCTTCATTATGTTTGTAGGGCTTTTTATTGTTTTTGTAAAAATCCCCCCTGCTTCTATACTTATAATCGGTTTTATAGGGTTTATTTGGCTATCACTTGAACCACTTTTAGATAGCTGGTTTTTTAGTTATAAAGATATAGACAAGTCTGATTACTGCTTTGTTAGATGCGGTGGATCCTTAGGTTATTCACTTATAGCATTATGTTTGGGTCCTATAATTACATATTGGGGATACAATTTCATGTTTATTTCCTTCTTTCTATTTGCCTTATTAAACATTTTTATGTCCTCAAAACTTAATGATGGTACATTTTTAAAAAATAATGTAGAAAAAATAGATTTGAAAAAATTATTTTCAATTCCAGCTTATGTACAATTATTAGTATTTTCTGTTTTTATTTTTACTACTACAACAATGATAAACTCATATTACCCAATGATAATAAGAAATGTAGGTGGAAATACCACTCATTTAGGCTTGACAATAGCAATATCAACTATACTGGAAATACCTTTATTCTTATGCTCATCAAGATTTATTTTAAAATTTAAAGCTAATGTTATATTTCTAATTTGTTCAATTTTATTAATATTAAGAGTTATTACACTTTCATTAGCTACTTCACCTATAGGTGTTCTTGGAACAGTTATTTTTCATGCCAGTGCTTTTACACTTAGTTTTTCAACAATTAAAATTTATATTAGTAAAATTACTCCAAAAGATATGCAGGCTTCAGCTCAAACTGTAGCTGCCTCATTTATATTTGGAATAACAGGTATTCTTTCTAGTTTAATAGGTGGATTTGTTTTAGACATTAGCATGTCAGCCTTTTATATTGCATTAAATATATTGTCTTTTCTTACTTTTATTTATTCTATTTTTTATATATTAATAGGCAGTAAAAATTGTAACTTATTATAGATAGCTTATTTTCATTTTTACAACTTTAACAGCAAAAATCAACTATTTACTTTAAGGTGGATATCAATTCGTTCTTTCTTATTTTGTAAGTTAAATACAACTTATAAAATAAGAATTTTTAATTCTTTTTATGATGAAAATGGAATATTTATTCTTTTTTTGTCTTAAATTTTATTTACATTTTTTTATAATAATGCTATAATACCCCTTGATTAATGGTAGTTTAAAATTGATTTATGATTTATTTTAAACTACCTCGGGTTGTTTTTTATTAATGAAAGCTATAGGAGGATTTTATGAAAAAAAAGAGTTTGGGATATTTTTATTTATTGAATACAATTGTTTTTTTTAGTACATTTGAAATAGTATGTAGGTTAATTGCAGGAAGGATCAATCCATTTCAATTTAATTTCATAAGATTTTTATTTGGCGGAATTCTTTTAATAGTTGTATTACTTTTATCTAAAGAAAGTATGTACATAAATAAAAAAGATTTTTTATGGGTTACTTTAGCCGGAATACTGAATGTTGGTATTTCTATGAATTTACTTCAGCTAAGTCTCAGTGATGAAAACGCAAAAGCATCAGTGATTTCTATACTTATAAGTAGTAACCCTATCTTTGTTACTATTTTTTCCGCTATTATTGAAAAGGAAAGGATTAAATTATATAAAGTAATCGGACTGATATTATCAATTTTTGGAGTAGGAATAATATTTTTCCAAAACTTTGATATAACACATATAAACATGAAGAGTCCTTGTTTAGCATTAGTCTCTGCAATTTTTTTTGCTATGTATACTATCCTTGGAAAAAAAATTTCATCCAAAATAGGAAGTTTAAAAATGAATGCATACTCATTTACTATAGGAAGTGTAATACTTATTCCATTTCTTGTATTATTCAAAATTCCAGTTATTAGATTGGAACCTTCTTTAATTTTCCCAGTTTTTTATATAGCTTTCTTTGTAACAGGCATTGCTTATATTGCATATTTCAAAGGTTTAGAAATCATAGGTACAAGCAATGGCTCCTTAATTTTATTTGCAAAACCTATATTAGGTAGTATTTTGGCAATCATTCTTCTAAATGAAAAAGCTACTTTGAATCTTTTTATTGGAACTCTATTTATAATAACTGGCATATACCTAGTATTATCCTGGGAAAAAACCAGAGAAAAAATGAAACAAAAACAATAAGAACCACTTCCAAAGGTATATAATTATTACTTATACAGCCACTGATAATAATCCAGTTTTTTAGTTAAGTTGACTCAGTTATAAAACTGCGTTATTATGATTACAACTATTATTATCAAAAATTTCAAACTGGAGGAACCACGAATGAAAAGTAGTATTATTGATGAAATATTAAAGATCAAAGATGATCTTCCAAAAAAGCAAAAACAATTATGCAATTATATAGTACTTAATTATATACAAGCCGGAATTATGACTGTTGCCCAGTTAGCTGAAAATTCTGGTGTCGGTACCACTACAGTGATGAGGCTAATAAAAACTTTGAATTATGATAATTACGCCCAATTTAAGCGTGATTTACTCAACCTTTCTCTATTGAAGAATACATCTTCTTATAGCGGAATAAAAAAACGTTCTAGCATTGATTCAAATGATAATTATCTCAACGAGCTTGCTACACGTCTCAAAGATTACACAGATAGTTTTATAACAAAAAAAAACACAGAAAATCTCAATAAAGCAGTTCAAATGATGATTGATGCAAAACAAATTAATATACTTGGCTTACGTTCGTCTCAAATTCCAGCAACTTATCTTGAGCATACAATAAATCGTTTCTATCCCTATGTTCGTCAATTAAGTTACGATTCTCAGTATATTTTTGACAAAGCTTTTTCCGTAACAAAAGACGAGGTGCTAGTTGTATTCTCCGTTTGGCCTTGCACAAAATTAACAATAAATATTGCTGATGCATGTCACAAAAATGGTATCCCTATTATCTTGATTACAAATACCAGTTTAAATCCCATCGCTCGATATGCAGATGTATTCATTGACACTAACTCCGTTAACAGCGAATGTGGTATTCTACCATCAATGTTTGTGGCAGAAGCCATCATTTCTGATATATGGCAAAAAACAAAACCACAGTCAACAAATACTCTTGAAAAGTTAGAGCAGTTTCTTGACCAGCAAAACCTTTTTATTTGGGAAAATCAAGATTAATATCTTCTTTCAGATATTTCTTTTGCTTTAATATCCATTAATTCATTACGGTATAAAAATTTATGTAAGGAGCTGACGAATTTATTATTACTAATATATGATCAGCTCTTTTTTGTTTCTTTTATATTTAAAATAATGCTCTTGCTTTTCGCATCAGTTATTGTTATTATATGGCTAATGACAATAATTATAGATGTCAAACCTTTTATATTTTGCATAGTGGAATGTATTCCATTATTATAAAATTTTATTTAATATGGATAGTTGGTATATTAGTATCCTAAGGAAGGTTAATTATTTCCGTTTCAAAGATGTTCAAATTTAAAAAAATAATAAATATATCATGGAGGAAAGTATTATGAACAAAACGATTTATTCAATGTATTTTAGTGCCACAGGTACAACAAAAAAAATAGTCTCTACTATAGCAAGGAAGATTTCAGAAAACATTAATAATAAAGTAAATATAAACAATATTGACTTTACATTACCACAACTTAGAACAGAAACAGTATCTTTTCTAGAAGAAGATGTTGTAATCATTGGAGTTCCAGTATATGCTGGAAGAGTTCCTAATGTTTTATTAAAATATTTAGATTCTATTACCGGTAATGGTGCATTAGCTATTCCTGTAGTCCTTTATGGAAACAGAAATTATGACGATGCTTTAATAGAATTAAAAGATATTCTTGAATCAAAAGGCTTCAAAATTATTGCTGGAGGCGCATTTATTGGAGAGCACTCATTCTCAAAAACTCTTGCTAAAAACAGACCTGACGAAAAAGATATTGATATAGCTACTGATTTTGCAGATAAAATATCTAGAAAAATAACAAATTTAGATAAAATTGAAGATATTGCTTTTAAAGGAAACAAGCCTTATAGAAAATATTATAAGCCTAAAAATGAAAATGGCACTCCTGTTGATATAAGAAAAGTTAAACCTAAAACAAACAGTAATTGTATAGATTGTAAACTTTGTGTAGATGTATGTCCTATGGGTTCCATCGATCCTAAAAATGTATCTGAATTCATTGGAATTTGTATTAAATGCGGTGCTTGTATAAAAAAATGCCCTGTTAATGCCAAATTTTACGATGACGAAGATTACTTAAGACATAAACACGAATTAGAAATTAATTTCGCTTCTCGTAGAGAACCAGAATTGTTTATATAAAATTATTTAAAATGTTCCATGTTAAAGAGGTACTTACTTTCTAGTAAATTCCTCTTTAATTTTATACATTATCAGTTCTTTTTTATTTTGTTTTTTCCAAAAGCTCTTCAAGAATACTTTTGCCAATTTGATCTTCAAATTCACTATATAAAGGCTCTACTTTTTCTTTAAACAACGAAGAATCTTCAACTTCATTTATAACCATACCTTTATATTCTAATTCTTGTAATAATATAGAAATATTTTCACTGTTCTTATTTCTTTCAAATTCAACTGCCTCATCAACTGATTGTTGAATTTGATTCTGTAAATTTTCTGGTAATTTACCCCATGTTTTCATTGATGCCATAAATATTAAAGGAGAATAAGTATGATTAGTTAATGATAAGTATTTTGTTACCTCGTGATATTTATTTTGACTAATAACAGAAATTGGACTTTCTAATCCATCTATAGTGTTTTGCTGAACTGCTGTAAATGTTTTTTCCCATGACATTGGTGTAGGATTAGAACCTAATGCTTTAAACATACCAATATATATTGGGTTTTCCATAACTCTAAATTTAACTCCTTCGACATCTGATGGTGTATTTATTGGTCTTGTATTGTTGATCATCATCCGAAATCCACCCTCGGCATATCCTAGCCCTTTTATTCCTTTTGTTTCTAGTTTGCTTAAAAGGATTTTCCCAAACTCACTATCTAAAATTTCATGTGCCTGTTCAGAACTATCAAATATAAACGGAAGATCTAAAGCTTGAAATTCAGGAGCAAATCCGCTTACTGGTGCATTTGTAATTACTCCCATATCAATTGTTCCCAATGCCATTCCTTCTATTGCATCTCTTTCTCCACCTAATTGTGCATTGGGGTAAAGGTTTATTTTAACCTGCCCATTGGTTTTAGATTCAATAGAATCTTTAAATGCATGTGCAGCAATAGCATATGGATCATTTTCAGTATCCGCTGTTACCCAGTAGAATTTCAATTCGTAGCTCTCACCTTCAGCTTTACTATTTTCATTTCTAGTATTGCAAGCTACGAGGTTTAATGTAAGCAAAAAAATCACAATTAACAAAAGTACTTTTTTAAACTTTTTAACCCTTATCATTTTCTCCCCCCACATTACTCAAAATACTTTATTCCACATAATAAAAAAATCCTATTGAAATAAAAAATAATACATTACATTATATAGAATCATTACATTTAATTGTTAATAAAATCACAATTAAACTATATTTAATTTTATCATGCATAAATCTTATTGTAAATAATGTTTGCAAAAACAAGAATATTACATCAAAATTTTGATAGTATAAAATAATAAACTAAATAATAAAGAAGTTCTTACTTTTCAGTAAGAACCTCTTTATTATTATGAACACACATTTTTCTTTTAAATACTAATATTTTTTTGCTTTTTCTTCGCCTTTTAAAACTCTAAGTCCACCTTCTGCAAGAGCTAATAACTCATCTTCTCCAGGGTAAATTTTAACCTTAGATATAAACCCTACACTTTCCACAATTTCTCTAGTTATATTCTTACTATATGCTATACCACCTGTAAGAATTATTGAATCTACTTTTCCTTTTAGTACAGCTGCGCAGCTACCAATTTCTTTAGTTACTTGATAAATGAAAGCCTTTCTTATAAGTTGAGCTTTTTCATCTCCAGAATCTGCTTTTTCTTCAACTAGTCTTGCATCATTTGTTCCAAGGTAAGATACCATTCCACCCTTACCTACTATCATTTTCTTTATCTCATCTATAGTATATTCTCCACTATAACACATTTTTACAAGATCACCGATTGGTACACAACCACTTCTTTCTGGTGATAAAGGACCATCTCCATCTAACGCGTTATTAACATCTACTATTTTTCCATTTGTATGAGCACCTACTGAAACTCCTCCACCCATATGTACTACTATTAAATTTAAATCTTCATATTTTTTATTGTTCTCTTTTGCATATCTTTTAGCCACCGCTTTTTGATTTAATGCATGGAATATACTTTTTCTAGCAACACCTTCCATACCTGATACTTTAGCAACTTCAGTCATTTCATCTACAACAACTGGATCTACTATAAAAGCTGGTATTTCTAATGATTTTGCAATTTCATTAGCAATTATTCCACCTAAATTTGAAGCATGCTGTCCTTGTACACCAACTTTTAAGTCCTCTAGCATAGCTTCATTAACTGCATAAGTACCACCGCTTATTGGCTTCAAAAGTCCACCTCTAGCAACCACTGCATCTAAAGACTTAACTTCAAATCCATTTGCTTCTAAAACGTCCAAAATAACTGTTTTTCTAAATTCGAACTGATCATATATCTTCTTATATTTTCCTATTTCCTCTGATGAATGTCTTAATGTTTCTTCAAAAATCTGTTTATCATCTTCATATACTCCAATTTTAGTTGAAGTAGAACCCGGATTAATAATTAGCATTTTAAAACCCATAATTTGCACCCCTTTTAATTTATCTAGTTATTTATTTATTGTTCGCTACTAATGCCGCTAAGGCAATTGAATTCATTTTAGTTTGATGACTATCTGCTCTTGAAGTTAATATTACAGGAGCTGATGTTCCAACTAATATTGCTCCACTTATTGAATCTGTTGTAAAACCTAATGTCTTATACATTATATTTCCTGCATCAATTGATGGCATCAATAGAATATCTGCTTTTCCTGCAACTTCTCCTTCTATTTTCTTAGTTTTTGCTGCTTCTACTGAAAGAGCATTGTCTATAGCAAGTGGTCCATCAATAATACATCCTTTTATTTGACCTCTATCATTCATTTTAGATAGCATGGCAGCATCTATTGTTGCCTCCATCTTAGGATTTACAACTTCAACTGCACAAATTGGAGCTACTTTTGGTGTTTCAATTCCTATAGCTTTTGCCACCAAAACTGCATTATTTACTATTTTAACTTTTTCATTTAAATCTGGGTACATATTAAATGCACAATCAGTCAAAAATAGTAATCTATCAATTTTCGGTGTATCAAACACCGCTATGTGTGACATAAGACTACCTGTTCTTAATCCAACTTGTTTATTCAGTACAGCTCTTAAAAAATCACTAGTTGCAACTAAACCTTTCATAACCATATCTGCTTTACCACTTGATACTAATTCAACAGCTTTCAATGCTGCTTTAGCAGGTTTCTTTTCATCAACAATCTCAAATTGTGATAAATCAATATTTAATTCATTTGAAATTTCTTCTATTTTCTCTTTATCTCCTACTAAAACTGCATTAGCAAAACCTTCTTTTTTAGCATCTCTAACTGCTTCCAACACATGAGCATCTTCTGCAGCTGCTACAGCAACTTTTTTTATTTGTTGCGCTTTCGCTTTTAAAATAATTTCATCAAAAGTTTTAATCATTTTCAACACACCTCATATATTTTATTAAATTTTTACATTCATTTAAAACTTCCATTTATTAATTTAAATATTTTTATTTATATAATACCTATAGTCTTGAATCCAAACACAAATAATGTCATTAAAATAGTAGATAGAATTGTTGTTAACATAATTATATTAGCTGCAAGTTCTTTATCTCCATTCATAGCTGCTGTAATCATATATGTACCTAATGTACTTGGAACCCCAAATAATATATAAATTAGTACAATATCTTCATTTGGGAAACCCATCCTTATAGCTAATGTAACCATTATTAATGGCAAAATGAATAGTTTTATTATACTTGCTAAAATTGACGGCTTTAAATTTTCAACTGAACTCATAAAATCAAAAGAAGACCCGACAGTAATTAATGCTAACGGAGTTACTAATCTATCGAAATAATTTAATGTCCTCTCCGCCATAATGGGAAGTTCTAATCCCACTAAAGAATAAACTATACCCAATACTATACCAATAATCAACGGATTCCTAAATATACTATTAATAATATCTTTAGCTCTAATTTTAGATGTTCTGCTTTGATCAGTATAAGTTAAAATAATAATAGCCATTATGTTATATAAAGGAATAACAAATGCAATGATCAAAGATGCTTTTAATCCTATTGAACCTGTTATATTTTCTATAAAAGTTAGCCCGATATATACAAAATTCCCTCTAAAACAACAATGAATAAATGCACCTAACTGAGATTTTTTCTTGATAAATACAAGACCTATTATCCAAATTATCAATATGCTCAGCAAAGTTCCCAAAGTCGTAAAAGCTATGAACTTAACATCCAAACATGCATCTAATGAAGTTTTTGAAACATCATTAAATAACTTGATAGGCAAAGCTACGTTATAGACAATAGTATTTGCCGTTTTTGTAAAGTTATTATCAATTATGTTTTTCCTCTTTAAAATATAACCTACACACATAACAAAACAAATAGGCATTACAATACTAATGCTAAAAACAAAGTTATCTAACATAATTCACTCCCCTCTATTAAATAATAAGCAAGTTTTATGCCAAAGATTTCTTTTGATTTTCTTAAAATCCATATTCTATAGCTGTTTCCTGTAATAATCTTCAGATATTCCTGTTTAAATATTTCTCATATATTAAAACTACGGTTTTACATGTATATTTTATTCAACATTTGATGATATTTGTTGATTTTTGTTGAAGTATACAGAATATAATTTTTTAAAGTGTGCACTTTGTTGACATATGCATTTTGTGCACAGATATTCAGATTATCACCATAAAACTATTGTTAATAAGTACCCTTCTTAAAGAATCATAAGACACTTTTCTTAATAAAAAAAAGCACACCATATATTTGGCATGCTTTAAATATGTTATTCTAATTATCTTTTTACTACTAAAGCTGTTCCTTGTCCCCCACCTATACATAAAGTAGCAAGTCCAGTTTTTGAGTCTCTTTTAATCATTTCATGAATTAATGTAACTAATATTCTACCACCAGAAGCTCCAATTGGATGTCCTAATGCAATAGCTCCACCATTAACATTTACTTTATCCATATCAAAGTTTAAATCTTTAGCAACAGCTAAACTTTGAGCTGCAAAAGCTTCGTTAGCTTCAATTAAATCTAAATCTTCAACAGTCATGCCAGCTCTTTCTAATGCAACTTTAGTTGATGCAACTGGTCCATATCCCATTATTGATGGATCTAAACCTTTTGAACCAAATGAAGCAATCTTAACTAAAGGTTCAACACCTAATTCTTCAGCTTTTTCAGCGCTCATTACTACAAAAGCAGCTGCTCCATCGTTTATTCCTGAAGCATTACCAGCTGTTACTGTTCCACCTTTTTTGAAAGCTGGTCTTAACTTTGCTAATTTTTCTGGAGTAGCACCAAATTTAGGAAATTCATCAGTATCGAATACTATTGCATCTCCTTTTCTTTGTGGAATTTCTACTGGAACAATCTCATCTTTAAATCTTCCTTCTTTAATAGCTGCTTCAGCTTTGTTTTGAGAATTTGCAGCAAATTCATCTTGCATTTCTCTTGTTAAATTCCATTGTTCTGCAATATTTTCTGCTGTTATTCCCATATGATAGTCGTTAAAAGCATCCCATAATCCGTCTGTTATCATCTCATCAACTAAAGCACCATTTCCCATTCTTTGTCCCCATCTTGCTTTATCTAACACAAAAGGTGCACGAGACATATTCTCCATACCACCAGCAACAACTATATCAGTAGTTCCTGACATTATCATTTGGAATGCTAAACTAACTGCTCTTAACCCTGAACCACATACTTTATTAATTGTAAGTGCTGGAACTTCAACAGGTAATCCCGCTTTCACTGCAGCTTGTCTACTTGTATTTTGACCTAAACCAGCTTGTAGCACGTTTCCCATAATTACTTCGTCTATTGTTTCTGGTTTAATATTTGCTTTTTTTACTGCTTCTTTAATTACTAAAGCCCCTAAATCTACTGCTGGAACATTTTTTAAACTTCCACCGAATGTACCCATTGCTGTTCTAACTGCACTAGCGATTACTACTTCTCTCATTTTAAATCCCCCTACAAAATTAGTGTATTATTTTACACATTATACATAAGCAAGTATCATGCCAACTTCCTTATCCTTCAAACCACAAAGTAAATTTAACTAAAATAAACCACAGTGAAAATCGCTTTTATGGCAATTTTCATTGTGGTTGAAGTTAAATTAATATAAAACTACAGCACTTTACTAATTACATAGACACTCAATGGTAGTATTATGATATCTGTTGTTGATAAATCAGCTTTTTTCTTGACTATTTCTAACTTTTAATAGCAAGCACTCATAAAATAATTAGCTTTCACTGCAAACGTTATTATTTAATAATGTTTATTATTTAAATTATTAATATGTCTACTTTGTTTACATATCTAAATCATATCTTATGATTTTTTTATATAATCCGCCTCTGCTAATTCCTAAATCAATTGCAGTTTTATTTTTATTCCCTTTATTAGCTTTCAAGCTTTCTTGAATAATTTCTTTTTCAATGGTTTCAATAATAACTTTTAAGTTTTTGTTTACTTTTTCATAGTATTTTTTTCTATTATTTACTATTCTCTCTGGTAGTTGATGCTTTGTTACTACCAATTCAGTTTCCTGTAAATTTAAAGCTCTTTCAATTACATTCTCTAACTCTCGAATATTTCCCGGCCAATTATAATTCTTCAACTTTTCTTCTGCTTCTTTTGAAATTCCCTCTACATATATTCCTAGTTTGCTAGCTAATTTTTTTAACAAGAATTTTGCTAAATCACCTATATCCTCTCTTCTTTCTCTTAGTGGAGGTATAGTTAACTTCATAACGTTTAATCTATAATAAAGATCTTCCCTAAATTCTCCATTCTTAATACTTTCTTCTAAGTTTTTATTCGTAGAAGCGATTATTCTAACATCAATGTTTTTAAGAATATTTCCTCCTACTCTTTCAATTTCTCTTTCTTGAATAACTCTTAACAGTTTAACTTGCATATCCATAGGCATATCGCCAATCTCATCAAGCAATATAGTCCCTTTATTAGCAAGTTCAAACTTTCCTTTTTTCCCACCCTTTTTAGCGCCTGTAAATGCACCTTCTTCATAACCAAATAGTTCTGATTCAAGTAACTGCGGTGGAATTGCAGCACAATTTACCTTAACAAATGGAGCCGTTACTCTTTTACTAGCACTATGAATAGCATGGGCGAAAAGTTCCTTTCCAGTTCCACTTTCTCCGAAAATAAGTACATTAGAATCAGTTCTAGCAACTTTACCAGCCATTTTTTTAACTTGCATTATTTTATATGAACTCCCAATGATATCATCTAAAGAATATTTAGATTTTCTTTCCATACTAAGTTCATTTCTATAATATTCAATTTCTCTTTCCATTTTATTAAGTTTTTTACTAATAGAATAAAAATTACTTAAATCTTTAAACATTGCTTTACCAACCACAGCAACAACTTTACCATTTTTTATTACTGGAATTCGCATTGCTACCATTTTATTTCCTTTAATTTCTTGTATTTCACCAACTTCTTTTTCGCCAGTTTCCAACACTTTATGCAATCTTGTATTATCTATGATATCTGCAACATGTTTTCCTTCAACATCATACTTATTTAAAAACTCTTTGTATGCCATACTCATCTTAGTTATTAATCCATTCTCATCAATAACCACAATCCATTCATTAATAGTATCCATCATAGTATGCAAAATATCTACATCTGTTTTGTCTTTCTCATCATTGTTTTCTGTTACGTTATTTTCCTTTACTTCTTTTAGTATTACTAATACCTCAATTACATTTTTATCATTAATGAACGGCATTATATTAACTCTTAGTTTCTTTTGATTTATCTCAATATCTTTATTTACTTCATTTTTGCCCGTTTCAATGATTTCATAAATATTACACTTTCGTATTATCTCATTTACATCATTTCTCATATTTATATCCGCATCTAAGCGTAATAAATACTGGGCTGTTTTATTAATTTTAGCAATGTTACATTCACAGTCAAAAACTATTACAGCTTCATCAATTACATCTATAAAATTATTAATACAACCTCTAAGATTTTCCATTATTCACCTCTCAAAATTAAAGATTCTTATATATTCACTAAATTTAACTTTGTTTACGTTTATAAGAAGTGCATATTTCTTGATGTATACTTTTATTTTAATATAGGTTTACGCATTTGTAAACTTTCTTGTTAAATTGTTATCAACCTAAACATAAAGCAATACTTCTTATATATCATTTTTTTGTTAAAATAGCAAATACATATATAGCTAGAAATCCACTCTTCTTCGCTAATCTATGCTTCTTCTACCCATTAAAGGATGAAAATTATGAATCAAAAAAAAAAAAAAAAAAATGAGGTGATCTCAGTTTTTCTTCTGAGACATCCTCATTTCTTATATGGGTTATATTGAGTTAGTAAATTTATTTATCTTTATTAGTATTTTTAACTTCTTTGATTAATTCTGGAATCACTTTATTTACATCTCCAACAATCCCTACATCAGCTACTTCAAATATTGGAGCACCAGAATCTTTATTAATTGCAATTATAAATTCTGATTCTTCCATTCCAGCTAAATGTTGAATAGCTCCTGAAATACCACATGCAAAGTATACATCAGGTCTAACTGTTTTTCCTGTTTGACCAACTTGATGATTTCTATCAAGCCAACCAGCATCTACTACAGCTCTTGAAGAAGACACTACACCATTTAACTCTTCAGCAAGCTCTCTAAGCATAGCAAAATTTTCTGCACTTCCTATCCCTCTACCACCTGATACTAAAACATTCGCATCTTCGATATTAACTTTTTGTTTCTCTTCTTTAACAACTTCAAGAATTTCAACATTTTTATCCTTTGAAGTGAATGGAACTTTTATTTCTTCAACAGTTCCATTTCTGTTTTCATCTTTCTTTAAAGCCTGCATAACACCAGGTCTTACTGTAGACATTTGAGGTCTAAAATCTGGACAAATTATTGTCGCAAAAATATTTCCACCAAAAGCAGGTCTTGTCATTAATAAATTTCTTGTTTCATCATCTATCTCAAGTGTAGTACAATCTGCTGTTAGTCCTGTATGAATTCTTGCAGATACTCTAGGAGCTAAATCTCTTCCTATTGTTGTTGCACCAAATAAAACAATTTCTGGTTTCTTTATACGAACTATTTCTGCCATCGCTTTTGTATAAGGCTCATTCATATACAATTCTAAAACTTCATCATCAACATAAAGCACTTCATCTGCACCATAACTAATTAATTCATCTGCTTTATCTTTTATATTATATCCTACTATTACTGCAGTTAACGTTTCTTCTAATTTATCTGCAAGTTCTCTACCTTTACCTAAAAGTTCAAAAGAAACCTTTTGAATTTCACCTTCTCTTTGTTCAATGAATACAAAAACACCTTTATGTTCTGTAATATTCAAGGTAACCCCTCCTTTTACCAACTTCTATTTATATATAGTATTTTTCTTTTAGTTTATCTACAACAATTTTAGCTGCTTCTTTAGCATCTACATCAAATACTTCACCAGCTGTTTTAGCCCCTTTAGTAAATGATTTTTTAACTTTTGTTGGAGATCCTTTTAAACCAATTTTAGTTGGATCTACATCTATATCTTTTAATGACCAACGTATAATTTCTTTTTCCCTATATGCATCAAATACGCCTTCAACAGTCATATATCTAGCTTTATTATTTTCACTTAAAGTAGTTATAAGGCATGGTAATTTTGATTTAATCATTTGGTAGCTATCTTCAAACATTCTTTTCAATACTATAGCATCCTCTGACATTATTAATTCTTCTACATAACTAACACATGGAAGATCTAAATGTTCAGCTATTTGAGGTCCAACTTGAGCTGTATCTCCATCTATAGCTTGTCTTCCTGCAATGATTAAATCATAGTCTAATTTCTTTAATGCACCTGATAATGTTAAAGAAGTCGCCCATGTATCAGCTCCTGCAAATGCTCTATCACTTAGTAAAATAGCTTCATCAGCACCCATTGCTAATGCTTCTCTTAAAGCTTTTTCCGCTTGTGGTGGACCCATTGTTAGAACTGTAATTTTTGCATCTAATTCATCTTTTAATTTTAAAGCTGTTTCTAATCCAGCTTTATCATCTGGATTTATAATACTAGGAATTCCTTCTCTTATTAAAGTTCCTGTTTTTGGATCTATTTTAACTTCTGTAGTATCTGGAACTTGTTTTATACAAACAACTATATTCATTATTTAAACCTCCTTATTTTAGCATACTTCCTGCTATTACCATCTTTTGAACTTCTGAAGTACCTTCATATATTTCAGTTATTTTAGCATCTCTCATCATTCTTTCAACTGGATATTCTCTTGTGTAACCATATCCACCATGTAGTTGAACTGCTTTTGTTGTAACTTCCATAGCAGTTTCTGCTGCTACTAGTTTTGCCATAGCTGCATATACACTATAATTTTCTTTATTATCTTTAGCTTTTGCTGCTCTGTATACTAATAATCTTGCTGCATCAGTCTTTGCTTGCATTTCAGCAAGTTGAAATTGTGTGTTTTGGAATTTTGAAAGAGATCTTCCAAATTGTTTTCTTTCTTTAACATATTTAACTGTCTCATCAATAGCTCCTTGAGCAATTCCTAAAGCTTGAGATGCGATTCCTATACGTCCACCATCAAGAGTTTGCATTGCAATCTTGAATCCTTTACCTTCTTTTCCAAGTAAGTTTTCTTTTGGAACTTTTACATTTTCAAATATTAATTCACAAGTTGCTGAACCTTTGATACCTAATTTAGCTTCTTTTTTACCAATAGTAAATCCTTCATAATCTGCCTCAACTATAAATGCAGAGATACCTCTTGTACCTTTACTTTTATCTGTCATCGCCATAACAATATATATATCAGCATAACCAGCATTTGTTATGAATATTTTTGATCCATTTAATATGTAATGATCGCCTTCTAAAACAGCAGTTGTTTGTTGTCCTGCTGCATCTGTACCAGCATTAGGCTCAGTAAGACCAAAAGCTCCTAGTTTTTCACCTTTTGCAAGTGGCACTAAATATTTTTGTTTTTGTTCTTCTGTACCAGATTGATAAATTGGAGCTGCACATAATGAAGTGTGTGCAGAAACTATAACACCAGTTGTCGCACAAGCTTTTGATAATTCTTCAACTGCCATAGAATAAGCTAAATTATCTCCACCTTGTCCACCATATTTCTTTGGAAATGGTATTCCCATAAATCCACACTTAACCATTTTTTCTACTGTTTCCACAGGGAATCTTTCTTCTTCGTCTACTTCCTCTGCTAAAGGCTTTACTTCTTGTTCAGCAAATTCTCTGTACAATTGTTGTACCATTTCGTACTCTTTTAAAATTGAAAATTCCATAACCTTTCCTCCTTAAAAATATATTACTAAGTGGTATTCTCAAATAGATTGTTTGTTATTTATCAAACAATCCCTTTGAATTATATGGAGTGCTTTAGTTTTTTTTAAAATTAACACTCCTTACTTTAGAAATCTTATATTTTATTGTATTTTTTTACTTTAATGTTATTATTATCTATATATTTTTGTACTTCAAAGAAAGATTATCAATCTATAAGTATAGATTACTAATCTTTCTTATATCAGTATACACGATTTATAACAACTTATAACTCAAGGATATTGCTATTGTGTGATACCTCCAAAGTCCACCGCCATCAAAAGGTCGCCAGCTTTGTCTTGTATCAAATTTTATATTTAAGGCATTATGTATGCCAAAAATTTACTTTGAGTAATCAAAAAATCCTTTTCCTGTTTTTCTACCTAAAAGTCCACCTCTAACCATTTTTCTTAATAATGGATGTGGTCTATATTTAGGATCACCAAATTCTTTATATAAAGTTTCCATAATTGCTAAATTTACATCATTACCAACTAAATCAGCAGTAGCTAAAGGTCCCATACCGTGACCAGCTCCTAATTTCATAGCAGTATCAATATCTTCTGCTGTTGCAACACCATCTGCTAATATACCTATAGCTTCATTCATCATTGGGATAAGTATTCTGTTAACTACAAATCCTGGTGCTTCTTCTACTTGAACTGCAGTTTTTCCTAATTTTTCTACCATATCAAATATTATTTCTTTAGTTTCTTCTGAAGTAGCAATTCCTTTGATAACTTCTACTAATTTCATAGCAGGCACTGGATTGAAAAAATGCATTCCAATAACTTTATCTGGTCTCATTGTTGCACTAGCAACCTCTGTTATTGAAAGTGATGAAGTATTTGTTGCAAGTATAGCTTCTTTTTTACAAACCTCATCTAATTCAGCAAATATTTTTTTCTTAATTTCCATATTCTCAATAGCAGCTTCAATAACTACATCAACATCAGCAGCCATTTGTACATCTGTTGTTCCTGTTACTCTTTCTAATACTGCTACCTTTTCTTCCTCAGACATTCTTCCTTTTTTAACACTTCTGTCTAAGTTTTTACTAATCATTGATAATCCTTTATCAACAAAGTCTTGCTTAATATCTCTTAATATTACTTCGAATCCCGCTTGAGCCATTACTTGCGCAATTCCAGAACCCATAGTCCCCGCACCTAAAACAAAAATTTTCATTATTTATCCCCCTAAATTCTATTTTTAAACATTGCTGGTCTTTTTTCAATAAAAGCAGTCATAGCTTCCTTTTGATCCTCATTTGCAAAACACATACCAAATAGATCTTTTTCAATTACCATACCTGTCTCAATATCAGTTTCAATACCTCTATTGATTGCTGATTTACTATATCTCACAGCTATTTGACCCTTAGCTGCAATCATTTCAGCTAATTTCACTGCTTCATTTAAAACTTCCTCTTGTGAAACAACTTGGTTGACAAGTCCAATTTTTTCTGCTTCATTCGCATTAATTATTTTAGCTGAAAAAATCAGTTCTTTTGCCTTTCCTATTCCAACTAAACGTGACATTCTCTGAGTCCCTGCAAATCCAGGTGTAATTCCTAGCCCAACTTCAGGTTGTCCAAATTTTGCTTTTTCACCAGCAATTCTAATGTCACAACTCATTGCAAGCTCACAACCTCCACCTAAAGCAAAGCCATTTACAGCAGCAATTACTGGTTTTTCCATAAGCTCAATCTTTCTAAAAACCTTTAATCCTAATTCCCCAAATTTTCTAGCTTTTCCAGGTGACAAATCTTTCATCTCAGCTATATCTGCTCCTGCTACGAATGATTTTCCTGCTCCAGTAATAATTATTACATATATGTTTTCATTTTTATCCATTTCATTTATTGCTTGGTCTAATTCTTTTAAAGTTTCTGAGTTTAACGCATTTAAAGCTGAAGGTCTATTAATTGTTAATATTCCAACTCTTTCTTTTTCATCTACCAAAAGATTTTTGTATTGCATTACTAGTCCCCCTTTTATGCATATTTCATCAAAAGGATTTTTCCTTTGTATATAATCCCATAACAAAACAAACATCTGACACAAATTATTTAAGCAACTTTCATGCCAACTTTTTGTCAATAAAAATAATGTTGTAAATTCTTATATTTTATCGAATTAATATTCCTTTTATGTTACTTATGCCTCACTATACCTACAATTCTTTAATTTCAGCTACACTTTCTCAAAAATTATTAGTTTTAAATTTTCTAGCCAAGTATAAGTTTATATTTATTAGATTTGTTTATATTGTGCACAGAATTTATTAATTTATAGCCCTAAGTTGACCTATATCACCATATTATTTAGTAATATTTCTCTAACTATTAAATATTGTGTACTTTGTTGACATGTGCACTTAGTAACCAACCCCTCCTTCTAAAGTTTTTACAATAGATCTATAAGTACTCTACATCCAAAAAAACAAAAAAACTATGAAGTTTACTCTTGATAACTTCATAGTTTTCTCTATTCTATGGTTAAACCAGTGTTTCATGTTTAATTAATTTTTTCTTTATTGTAAGTCCATGAGCAAAACCTGTTAATTTCCCATTTGATCCTACAACCCTATGACAAGGTATAATAAGTGGAATAGGGTTTTTACTATTTGCCATTCCAACAGCCCTTGAAGCTTTTTCATTACCAATTCTAGTTGCTACTTGCTTATAGGTATAAACTTCACCATAAGGAATTTTACATAATTCATTCCATACCTTTTTTTGATAATCTGTACCCTGTGGGTTAAGTTTTACATTAAATGTTTTTCTTTTTCCATTAAAATATTCTTCTATTTCATTGATAATTTCAGTAAAAAAGTCGTCATTTAGAATCCATTCATCTAATATTTCAAAAGTTCTCTTGCCCTCACCAGTGTTTAGATGTAGATTAGTTAATCCTTCCTCATCTCCTACCAATATAATTTCACAAAATCGTGTATTAAATCTTGTGTAATACATTATGTGACCTCCTTTTTACTTTCATAATTCCATAAACACAATGTTGCATAAGCTCTGTATGGACGCCATTTTTCAGCTAATTGTATAATTTCTTTTTGTGTTAGTTTTTTTTCATTTTTTGTTAATGCTTTGATAACCCCCAAGTCTTTTGAAGGAAAACTATCTACCATTCCCATGCCTCTCATGGCAACATAATTAACGGTCCAATCTCCTATACCTTTAATAGATAAAAAATCCTCATAGAACTTATCAAACGTCTGATTAGCTCGAAAACTTACTGCTTTATTGACAATAGCGCTTAAAACATTTTTTATAGTTCCTTGTCGAGTTTTTGTTATACCAATTCCATCAAGTTCTATAGATAAAAGCTCTAAAGGTTTTGGAAAAAAATAATCTAATCCATCAGGATAATTAGACTCACATTTTATCGTTGTTTTCTCTACAATTCTACCAGCTAATGTTGTAGCTGCTTTGATAGTTATTTGTTGACCAAGTATAGCCCTTATAGCAAATTCAAATGTGTCAAAAGCTATTGGTAACCGTGGAACTTGACCCTCATTCATACCTTTTGGCAGTATTTCATCCTTTGCAAACTTTTCATTTATAGTTGAAAAATCTGTATCCAGGTCAAACATCTTTCGAACTTTATTGTAAATTTCCATATAGCATTTTATATCATCACAGTTTATATTTAACTCTAAATATGATTTTTTAGTATTATCAGAAACTATAAAGTATCCCTTTGAACTATTTGTCCTAAATGTTCTACTATAACTATTTTCTGTTACAACTTCTATCCCTTTTATTGCTCTATCTTTCATAAAAGATAATATTTGTTTAAAATTAAATGGCTTCGTATAGTTTAGTAAAAGGGTTGTATTTCCTTGAATATCTTCTTTATTTTTCATTGCTTTTCTTACCATAGTAGGTGTTCCTCCGAAAATTTCTTTAAACACATCGTTAAACTGCCTTACTGAACCAAAACCAGACGCCGATGCAATATCCGTTACAGATAAATCTGAAAAAATCAATAATTTCTTTGAAAAGAGTGATTTATGATACTTTGCAACTTTAATAGGCGGTATCCCTAAATTTTCTACAAATAGTTTTCTTAAATGTCTATCTGATATAAAAAATTCTTTCGCTAAATCACTGATAGAATTATAATTAAGGTATCCCTCGTATATCATGTTAAGTGCTGAGTCCACAATGGATGTACCATCAACATTTCCATTGTAATATTCTACTTTTATGTCAGGTCTACACCTTAAACAAGGTCTCAACCCTTGTTCAAGCGCATCATACATTGTATCAAAATATAGTACATTTTCCTCTTTCGCAATAGGCGATGGACAAGATGGTCTACAAAAAATCCCTGTTGTTTTTACTCCAAAGAAAAACTTTCCATCGAAATTCTTATCTTTCGTTTTTCTAGCAATACTAAATACTTCATTGTACATCGTAGGCTCCTTTTGATTCACTTTTTCATTGAAAACTATATCATTACTCTTAATTGTAATGATATAGTTTTCCAAGATCTTTTACAAGCGGTTTTCGGATATTGCATTCTAAATTAATTTTATATAAATAGAAGTAGCTAGATTTGTATAGCATGAATCTAGCTACTTCTATTTGTATAAAAATTTCACTTTATTTTTTAGTGGCACTCTCAAACATTGTATTTAATTCATCAGAGTAAGGGAAATCATAAGCTACATCCGGAATTTGCAATTGATTATCTGCAGAGTATGCAAAACTAGCTATCAGTTTTTTATTTATAAATGGGTTTGTTTTTTCATAATCTTCATTGTATTCAATTGTTTTATAAAATTCAATTTCATCATTTATTTTATAGTTCCCTTTGTATGAATTTATTACTTTGGCTTTTATTTTATATGTCACATAAATACTATCTTTAGCATCTTGTTGTAATTGATTTGCATCGATGATTTCTAAAGCTACTGTAACATCCGTTCCTTCTATATTGTTTTCAATTAATTCTTTTGGCGGAAGTGATTTATCTATATTTTCAATTTCCTCTATATCTTCAACTTTGCTCCCTACTATAGCGTTAGTTTTTCCATTGTTATTTGAAGTTGGTGCAGCTATTGCACTACACCCTACTAAAACTATTATTGCAAATCCTAAAATAGTTAATTCACAACCCTTTTTGTTAAATTTTTTAATCATGATAATCCTCCTTTTTACTTCTCTTTTATTTTCTAATAAATTTGCAGTTAAATGAATAAATTTAGGCTTTGATAAATACTCTAAAAGATCAAGAATGACCTTTCCATAAGGAATATACTCTTCTTCATTCAAATTATTTAGTACTAATGCATCACATGCCAATTCCATGTCATTTCTCATTTCATAAAATGCAATCCAAATAAGTGGATTAAACCAATGTATTAATTGAAAGCTTAAAACAACCCAATTCATGAATAAATCTTTACGTTTCAAATGAGAAAGCTCATGAAGTATGATATATTCTAGTTGTTTATCATTAAAATTGTAAACAATCTCTCTTGGTAAAATGATTTTTGGATGAACTACTCCAAATAATATTGGTACATTAAAAGCATCTGTCTTTAGCATTTTTACTTCTTTATTTATTTTCATTTTATCTTTACATTTACTTAGACTATTTAATTTTGTTTTTTCTAATATTTCTTCCCCTTTCTTTGCTAATTTATATAAAGATAAATTTTTATATAAAATATATAATCCAATTACTAATGTCCCAGTTACCCATATGTAAAAAATCAAATTTAAATTTTCTTTTTTATTTACTAAATTAGACTTATTCGGAGAACTTAAATTCTCAATATTTGTCAAAAAAAATGTATCTTTTGTTTTATCTTTTTCTGTTAATGAACTATTTTGTAACATAATTTGATTTTGCTGAAAATACTTAGGGATATTATATATACTTATACGACTCTCTGGCATATGAGGAATTATTAGGGAAATAAATAATAGATACCATATAACATATTGAAATTTAATATTAAATTTCTTCTTAAGAACAAATTTAATTGTAAATATAATTACTATTAATATACTAGTTCTTAAAGAAACTTTTATAATAATATCTATTAGATTATTCAAAATCCCTATAAAATTATTCATATTTATTATTCCTCTTTATTTTCTAATATTTTTTTTAGTTCATCTATTTCATTACTTGATAATTTGGTGTCTTTCAAAAAACTAACGAGCATTGTATTTATTGACCCATTAAATATTTTTTTAATAAAAGATTGAGTTTCTACCATCCTATAATCTTCTTCTTTTGTTATAGGATAATAAATATAATATTTACCTTGTTTTTCATAATCAATTACATTCTTTTTGAGAAGTCTATTAAGCATTGTTTTAACCGTTTTATCATTCCAATTAAATCTGGGATCAATTTTTTCAATCACCTCATGTGCCATAATTCTTTTGTACTCCCATATAATTTTCATAATTTCATATTCAGCATCAGAAATTTTGGGCATTTGTTCTGTTTTTTTCATAGAATCACCTCATAATAAAATATTTTCACAGTTCAAGATTACATAAGTAATCTTGAACTTATATTACACTTGTAATCTTAAAATGTCAATAGTAATTTTTCTAAATAAAATTATTAGACAAAAAAGATTTAAATTATAGACTACTTTTATACAAATAGTCTATAATTTAAATCTACGAATAATTGAATTGAATTATTGTACACTACATTGAACTCTTCCCTCTTCTTCATCAATTGTTAATAATCTTTCACCAGATATTCTTACTCCTAATGCTCCTAAAGGTGCAGTTATTATAATTGCAAGAACTGCTATTGCTAATATTATTTCTCCTGACTTCACTCCTGCTGCCAAAGGAACAGCACCTATTGCAGCTTGAACAGTAGCCTTTGGTACATATGCTATTACACAAAAAAGCTTCTCTTTTACGGTAAAATCAGTTCCAGCTACAGAAATTAAAACCCCAATACTTCTAGCAATTAAGCCAACAAATATTATTACTATTCCAATAAGTCCAGAATCTAATGCCACATGAATATTTACTTGAGCTCCCACTAATACAAATAATAATAATTCAGCAAAAACCCATACTTTATTGAACTTAGCTGATAATCTATTTCCAACTACAGGATATTTCTCTAATAATACAAATCCCACTGTCATAACACCTAAAAGGCTCGCAAATGGTACTTCCCATCCAGTACCTGGTACTTTAACATTACCCTCTAATGCTGTCATAACAATAGCTATACCTACCAATATCAACGTCTTCTTAGTATCTCTTATTCTATATTTCTTAAATAGATAAACCATAGCTAATCCCACTAAAGCTCCAAGTGCAATTCCCAAAATTATTGATACTGGAATTTCAAATATTTTTAGTGGTATATTTACATTTTCACCACCATATAATCCTAAAAATGTTGAGAATAAAGTAATTGCAAATACATCATCTATAGATGCCCCAGCTAATATTAGAGTTGGAATACCTTTATTGTGTCCAAGTCGTCTATCAATAAAGTTTAGCATTTGAGGCACTATAACTGCTGGAGATACAGCTGCAATAATAAATCCAAGCATTCCAGCTTCAACCTTACTAATTCCTAAAAGATAACTACTAACAATTAAAATTGTAAATCCTTCAAATAATCCTGGAATACAACTCATTTTTATTGCTGTTGTTCCTACCTTATTAAGAGTTTCTCTTTTTATACCTAAACCAGCACGAAGCAATATAACTATTAAAGCTATTTTCCTTAAGTCTGCAGATATATCTAAAACATCCTTATTCATATAATTCAATCCATATGGCCCAATAATTATTCCTAAAATCAACATACCTAAAAGCCCTGGAAGTTTCAATTTTTCAAAAACTTTATTAAATAGTAACCCAAATAAAATAATTACACTCAATGTTAATGCCATTTTATATTTCTCCTCACTAAATTGTTTTAATTGTATAAATCTATTGTTTACATATCACCTATTCCTATAGATATTACTTTAGATAGTTTTACTCTTTTCTCTCCTTTCTATATTTTTAAGCAACAAAAAAACTCCTGCACATAAATATATTATATACAGGAGTCATTAGCATTTAGCAGTTATGGCGAACTCCATCGCCTATTACGTTTTGTTCATAATAACATACTTTTATATAATTTGCAAATTAAAAACTAAACTATATCTGAGTTAAAATATAAATAAAAAACATCCCTATTATTAAATTTATAAAACAACTTATCAATGCAAATTTCTTATATATACCTTTTTTGAATAAATTCATTAATGAACATATAACTGATATTATCCATGATCCCAGGCAAATAAAAACTGCATACTGTCCTATAATTAATACTAAGAGAATAGCAACTACAGATATTCCTGATGAAATAATTGCAATAGTACCTAGCACTGATTTATTTAAAATTATCTTCTCATATTCGATTATTTCGAATAATCTCTCTGTACTTCCATTAATTACTTCACTATCATACATTCCAAAGATAAATTTAGAATTCTTAAGACTTCTAATTATTGTCTGATTTTTATTATCTTTGCTAATCCTTAGAATATCAACATCTAAACAATATGTATTGTTATTAATTATTTCTAACTTATTATCTTTGTAAAACAAATGTGTCGTAGCTTGTCCTTTATATATACTTTCAAGTAAATTTATTACTGGTTTCAGTATTACTAGTATTGCTAAAGACAATAAAATATAACCACCTGTTTTTCCATTCTCTGAATTTATTAATATTAGTCCAAAAAATAAATTAACAAATATCAATATAATTGTTTTAAAATTTCTATAATCTATAGACATTTGGCGCAATAAATCTTTAATTACACTACTCTTAATTGAAAGAATATAATTTTTATCTTCAATTATTTTTACATCATTTGAAATTACTCTGTTAGTCTTAGAAGACAATATTTTCTCCTGAAGATTTTGTATAAATTCAGTGATATTTCCTTCTACAATATATTTTTTAGGCAAATATAAGGATTTCAACCTGCACTTTTTAGATACAACTACTTTTGTACTGTCTCTTTTCTCTTGGACTTTTATTAAATATTTATAGGGTATAATTACTGCCCCATCATATGTAATTATTTCTAAACCATAATTAATTAATTTTAATACAACTCTAATTTCTTCTTTTAATAGTACTACTTTTATAATTCTGTTAAATAAAACTACAAAATATATACCTCCTGTATATATTAATAAAATACCAATTTTAAAACTACTAGATACTATACTCATTCCAATTATTAAGATAATAGTAAAAATTAGAAAAAATATAGCATTTGATCCTTCAATTAGCATTTCTCTAGTACGTTGACCCTTTGATTTACTTATAATTAGTTCCATAAAATTATTCCTTTCTATTTTGCATATAAAAAAAGATAATGAGTTTATTCCACCCCATCATCTTTTGTAGCAGCAACTTCATCTAAACTATCCATCATTGATTTATTAATAATTAAAACTTTATTTACTTTATATTCAGCTTGTCCTTCTAAAAATTTTTCTTTTCCCTCAATTAATAAAGTTCTAGGAAACAATATTTCCTCATAATCTGCTTTAATTTCTCTAGGTATATCTACTCCTAAATGAACATATGTATTTTCTATAAATTCTGTAATTAAGTATTTTGATTTAACATTAGTTGAAGGTACAACTAAATTAGGATTGAATCTAATAACTGAAGGGTTTTGCATAATACTATATACCATAGTCATATATCTCATTCTTTTTTTTGCGTCTTTAAAATTTGATTTTTTCTTTGACTTGTCCATTTTTTTAATCTGGTTCTTTTCCCATGTACCACTTTTTATATTGTTAAAAATCTCTAATGCACCATATCGATTTGATACACACTTATCTATACCTGATAAATGTGCAAAGTTTCCTATATTAAAACTCACAGCTAACTGATATTTATTCCCAAAATCATCTGAACAAAAATACACAAATTTATTGCTACAAAGGCTAGATATATAATATTCTGCCAATATACTTAAACTAAACTCATCAAATTTGGGTACTTTTTCCAACTTAGTTAAGTCATACGAATTATACATTTTAAAAACCTCGTATAAAAAAAAGACATTGATTAACAATGTCTGGATGACAATCTGATTGTTACCGTCAGATCCGGTGCTGCGTAGATTTTAGCGACCCCTACGCGGGTATGCAAAGCCATCCTTATCTGCACAACTTAATTAAAAGCTCAATTACATTATACCACTTTTATTTTACCATGCAATACCAAATTATAATATTATTTAAAATAAAATTTCACTCAATCCTTCATAAAGTAAGTTAGCACTCATTTCTTTTCTATATTCAGCTGTTGCTCTTATATCAGTTATAGGATTGATATTTTCTTTTATAGATTGGATATAATCCCAAAGTTTTTGTTTTGTCAAATTTCTTTGTTCTAATTCTTCTATTCTCTTATAAATTACTGTAGGTCCAACAGAACCAAAAGCAACCTCAACATTTTCAAATCCTTTATCTTTACATTTCACCTTAGCCGCTACCCCTACAATAGAAATAGCTAATGCATTACGTGAGCCTAACTTAGTATAAAATCCTTTTTCTTCCTTCATTTTTGGAACAATAATTTCTTCTATCATTTCATTTTCTTTTAACACAGTTTTTCCAGGTCCAGTGAAAAAATCTCTGATAGGAACAGTTCTTTCTCCATCTATGCTTATGATTTTCAAACTTGCACCTAATACTGATAAAACTGGAAGTGTATCTCCTGCAGGTGACGCAGTACCAATATTCCCCCCAATAGTTCCTCTATTTCTAATTTGTGGAGAACCTACAATTTTACATGCATCTCTTAGTATAGTAATATGTTTATTAACTAAAGATGATTCAACCAATTCTTCATGAGTCACCAAAGATCCAATCCTTACACTGTCTTCATCTTCTTTAATATGCTTCAGTTCTTTTACTTTTAAAATATTACAAATAAAATCATATGGAATGGCTTTTTCTTTATATTTTACAACTAAATCTGTACCTCCAGCCAAAAGTCTTCCATTCCCTTTATGTTCTTCTAAAAACTCAAGTACTCTTGAAATTTCAGTAGGATTATAAATCTTCATCATTAATCCTCCTTGCAGCTTCTTCAACAGCATCTATAATTTTTGTATAACCAGTACAACGACATAAATTTCCAGAAAGTCCTTCACGAATTTCTTCTTTAGAAGGGTTATCATTCTTCATTAATAAAGCTTTTGAAGATACAACCATTCCTGGGGTACAAAATCCACACTGTACTGCTCCTTCGTCAATAAAAGCTTCTTGTATATGTTTTGATTCTAGATCATCATTTAATCCCTCTATAGTAATGACTTCTTGCCCTTCTACTTGAGGCACAAGTATGATACAAGAATTCACCGCTTTTCCGTTTAATAAAACCGTACAAGCGCCACATTCGCCTTTTCCACAACCTTCTTTTGTCCCGATTAATCCTAAATCTTCTCTAAGAATTTCTAGCAAAGTTGTTGTATCCGAGGATTCCACAGTAATATTTTTTCCATTCACTTTAAAGCTATATTTATTCATTTAACGGTCCCTCCTCTATTTTCTTAGATTTTATTATGCTTCCTTGCAATATAGTCTTCGAGGACGCCTTTTTCTCTTAACTGTTTTACAATTGATTCTCTTGATATCGGAAGCTCATTAATACAAAGATCCCATTTATCAACCAGTCCACCAGTTATTGCAGGAGCTATTGCAACTGTTCCTACCTCTGCAGCTCCCTTTGCTCCATATGGTCCACTTTCTTCATAAGCATCAACAGTAAGACTTTCTATTGGGCATACATCCATGGTAGTAGGAATTAAATATGTTGATAAATTTTTCTGCAACAATTGTCCATTCCTAAACTGCATATTTTCCATTAGTGCATATCCTACACCCTGTCCAATTCCCCCTTGAATTTGTCCTGCTAAGCCAGAAGGATTAATAATTTTACCAGCTTCTGTTGCTGCAACAATATCAAGTAATTTTATTTCTCCTGTTAATGGGTTTACTTGCATCTTTACTGCATTTGCTAAAAATGTATACATCACATGAGGAAGTCCTATTCCAATATCTCTTTTACTAGACTCTGGGAATACTGCTTCTCCTACTGCATAGTCTTCTTGATTCTCATTTAAATTCTTCGCTGCCTCAATTATAGCTTTTCCAATTATATAAGTAGTTCTTGATGCCGCAACAGAACCGCAATCAAATGTTTTTTTAGTATCTGCATATACAACATCAATCATATCTGTAGGCACTCCTAGTGCTTCTGCTGATAATTGAACATAAGTTGTTATACTCCCTTGTCCTATTTCTACTGTTCCAATCGAAACAAGATATCTTTCACCTTTTTTCTCGATTTTAACCTTCGCGCCATCATATATGCCTGCACCCATACCGCAACTTAAAAAGCCTGCTGCAATACCATAAACTATATTTTCGTCTTTGTTTTCTGCTCTTTGTTTCCATAAGTGAGATTCTTTTATTTTTTCTAAAGCTTCCTTAATTCCTACTGAATGCTTCATTATTTGTCCAAAAGGACCTTCCTTACCTGTTTCTAAAGCATTCTTTATTCTAATATCAATAGAATCTATTCCCAATATCTTAGCAGCTCTATTTATAAGTGTCTCTGTTGCAAACAATACCTGTGGAGCACCAAATCCACGCATAGCACTTGCAGGTGGTTTATTTGTAAATGATAAATATCCATCAAGCTTTATATTTTCTATTTCATAAGGTCCTGCAAAATGCTCTGTTCCGAGTCCTAATACTGCAGGCCCTAGAGCTGTATAAGCTCCTGTATCAAAATAAACCTTTCCTTTAAAAGCTTTAATCTTTCCATCTTCTGAGAATCCCATTTTTATATAAACTTTTGCTGGATGTCTTTTATAGGATGTTGCTAAAGATTCTTCTCTACTAAAAATAAGTTTTGCTGGTCTTCCTGTTTTTAAAGTAGCTAACGCTAAATAGATTTGTACAGTGTTTCCATCTTTTCCGCCAAATCCGCCTCCTGTAATAAGTCCTTTAACCCTAACCTTTTCTAAAGGGATTCCTAATGTATGACTTATTTCTCTTCTATCATGAAATGCGTTTTGCGTTCCTACAAGAACAGTTAGATTTTCTTCTTCATCCATATAAGAAATACCTGCTTCTGTCTCCATATACATATGATCAATCATAGGAACTTTAAAAACTTCTTCTAATACCAGTTTGGATTCACGAAATCCTTTATCAATATCCCTATTCTCAAAATGAAGATCCCCTGCTAGATTTCCATTAGGATGAAGATTTGGAGTTTTAGAATCCAAAGCATCTTCTGGGTCTTCTACTATAGGCAGAGATTCATATTGAATTTTTATTTTTTCTGCTGCAGCTACAGCCAATGCTTTTGTTGGTGCTGCAACCATTGCAACTGGCTCTCCATAAAACCTTACCTTTTTATCACAAAATACTGGTTGATCTTTTATTATATTTCCATACGAGTTTTCTGTTACATCCTTAGCAGTAAAAACATAAACGTCTTCTATATTATCTGCTGCAGATATATCAATGTCTTTTATAAGCGCATGAGCTTCAGTAGCTCTTACCATTTTTAAATACAACATATTTGGCATACAAAAATCACTAGGGTATTTTGTTTTTCCGGTTACTTTTTCCCATCCATCTACCCTTGGAATAGATTTTCCAATTATTGATTTCATCTAAACACCTTCCCATTTATTTTAAAAAAATAGAAACCTCATCATGTGAGATTTCTAGATTTTTTTATATATTAAACTAAAAATTAACTACAAAAAACTAAACTTCCACACCATAGGAGGATAATTTACGGCTATCCAGTAGAGACTCTCGATCCATATTACCGAGATTATATAGGAGAATTTCCAATATTCAATTGTCATAGGAATAATATTATCATATCATTCATCAAACTTCAACAATTGTCCATTCTTTTTCCTTAAAACCTACTAATACAAAATCTTCACCAACTACTATAGGTCTTTTTACCATCATTCCATCTGAAGCTAGTACTTCAAAAATTTCCTCTTCAGTCATATTAGGAATTTTGTCTTTCATTCCTGATTCTCTATAAGCTTTTCCACTTGTATTGAAAAATCTCTTTATAGGATATCCAGACAGCTTATACCAAACTTTTAATTCTTCTTTTGTAGGATTATTTTCTACTATATGTCTATCTTCATATTGAATTCCTTTATCATCTAACCATTTCTTAGCTTTCTTACAAGTTGAACATTTAGGATATTGTATAAATAGCATTTCATTATCACCTTCCTATTAAATCTATTGTTTACATTCTCTAATGAATTAATTTATTGAGACTTGTTCAAATACTAATTATCTACATAAAGTATACCAATACTTTAATCTATATATCAATAAAAATATAAAAATTGAATATTTACCATTCTTAGGTTTTAAGTTGACAAAATTTCCATAAAATGATAACATGAAGTAAACTTCATGTGAAGTTTACTTCATGTTATCTTCAAATACAAATTCTATAAAGGAGGTTTGTTAACTGTCAAAAAAATATTTTATGGTGGGTGAATAAATGAAAAACCGCATAAAGGAATTTAGAATTAATGCTAATATGACACAACAGCAATTAGCTGATCTAGTCTCAGTTTCATCTAGAACCATTATTTCTTTGGAAAAAGGGCAATACAATCCATCTGTGCTTTTAGCCTATAACATAGCACAAGTATTTCATGTTAGTATTGAAAATTTGTTTATTTTTAAGGAGGAGAATAAAAATGAAGAATAAAAAATTTGCAACTTTAATAACAATAATTATTGGTATTTTTACGATAATATATAGTTGGATACATTATGGAACGTTTAGCTTTATATTTGGTGGATTAGGTATTGCTTTAATTGGAATATCTATAGAAATATATTTAAAAGAAAGTAAAGATTCAACTACCCAAAATGGAAAAAGCAGAAATATAATAGATATGCATGATGAACGTACAATTTTTATAAATGCTAAATCAGGAGAACTAGTAAATTATATAATGGATTTTTGTACAATTATTGCACTTATAATAGCAAAGTTATTAAATATATCACTGGTAGGAATGATAATTATTCTTTCACTAATTTTAATTAGACTTCTTATAAATCCTATTATAAGAAATTATTATGAAAATCACGTTTAATTAGCCTTAAAATTTAAACTACCATGTACTATAGTTCTTTAACTAATCATGGTAGTTTAAAAACAAACTGTTCTTACTTCTAAATAACTGGATTACTTAGCTTATTATTATATACTATGCCTTTTTAACAAATTCAGATTTTAATTTCATAGCCCCAAAACCCTCAATTTTACAATCAATATCATGATCTCCATCAACCAAACGTATATTTTTCACTTTAGTACCTTTTTTTATTGATGAAGAGCTTCCTTTTACTTTAAGATCTTTTATTACTGTTACAGTATCACCATCAGTTAATATATTTCCATTTGCATCTTTAAAAACTTTATCATCTTCACTATTTTCTGTTTCTGATGCTAAAGTCCACTCATAAGCGCATTCTGGACAAACTAATAAGTTTCCATCTTCATAAGTGTATTCTGAATTACATTTCGGACAATTTGGTAAATCATTCATAATTTCATTTCCTCCATTTGTTATAAATTCCGATATATATATTATCATAATCTTATAATATTGACAAACCTTCAGTATTTCTTATTTTTTCCTTTCGTATCCCCAAGCACACATCAAGTCTAGAATTGGTACCAATGATAGACCTTCTTTAGTAATTGAATACTCCACTTTTGGTGGAATAGTTTTATAATCTTTCCTCTTAATGAAACCATCACCTACTAATTCCTTCAATTGTTGACTTAGCATTTTATTAGTGACTTTAGGTATAAATCGTCTGATTTCACCATACCTTTTTGTACCATTTTTCGCTAGAAGCCAAAGTATTAAAGGCTTCCATTTTCCTCCCATTTTTGAAAGTGTATACTCAATACCGCATTCTTCACTACTCAAAACATTAATAATTTCAAATTTTTTATCCATTTCTCACCCTCCTAATTCCACGAGTTATAGCACTTTATAGTAACCTTTTAGATACTAGTTACAAAAAAGTGCATACTTACTTAATATCCTATTTATATACTATAATAACCTTGTAGGAAAAATAAATCAAATTTCGCAGTAAAATATCTATATAGAGATTCCAGTTCAACTATTAATTTATACATGTACCATAACTCACTGATGCCCGAGATTTTGGAACATGTATAAATTAAGTTTCACAATGGATTCCCTATAATTAACGAGGTGAAATAAAATGTTCAATGTAAACAATCTAACTATTGCTTGGGATTTTTTCAAGCTAATCTTCACAGAATTAATCCTTCTATTTATTATTATCAGCTTTATCGTTGCGTTGCTCCAACGATATATTTCAAAAGATACTATCAAAAAAGTGTTGACCAAACCCCATAAGCGTTTGCAAAATATCATTGGTGCGGCTTTAGGAGCAGTAACACCATTCTGTTCTTGCTCGACAATTCCAATTTTAGTTGGCTTATTTAAAAGTGGTGCACCATTTGGAGGAACGATATCATTCCTTATCGCTTCGCCAGTACTAAATCCGATGATCATTGTGCTATTTCTAAAGTTCTTCGGCCTAAAGGCAACCGGGATATATTTTGTATTCACTTTCATATTTGCAACATTTATAGGTTATGTTTTAGAAAAACTTGGCATGGAAGATCAAATTAAAAATGTGACTATTCAAGGAGAGGGCCATGATGAAATAACTTTTGACAAGATTGAAGGTACAAAAGCTGAACGTCATAAAGCAGTTTTTAAATATGCTACAAAAGATACCTTTAGCTTATTTGTAAAAGTTATTCCATTCTTAATATTTGGTGCAGGTGTTGGTGCATTTATATATGGTTTTGTTCCACAAGAGTTTATTGTGAAATACGCAGGACCATCTAATTTCTTCGCAGTTCCTACAGCAGCTATCATTGGTGTTCCTATGTATGTAAGAACAGAAACAATGATTCCTATTGCAAAAGCTTTAAATGCTTCTGGTATGAGTATGGGTGCTATTATTGCTTTGGTAATAGGTGGTGCTGGAGCTAGTATTCCTGAAGTAACATTACTAAATACAATTTTCAAGAAGAAAATGGTTTTTGCATTCGTTCTTTCAGTGTTTAGTGTTGCTACATTAACAGGAATCGCTTTTAATCTTATCTTTAGTTAATATTAGAAAGGGGAATAACAATGAGTGAAAAGAAAAAAGGTTTATTCGGTGGATTATTTAAAACTAGTGCAGGATGCAATTGTGGCGTCCAAATCGTAGAAGAAAAAGAAGAAAAACCTCAAAAGAAGAAAGACAAGACTACTTCAGATAACAAAAACAAAAAATAATCTATAGAAAAGCCAAGGATCTCAGTACTGAATCCCTTGGCTTTTATTTTATTCCCAATACCCTGAATTGTCATATATAATCACACAATCGTTATAAATTTTACATGTCCCATCATACTTAATGGATTTATTATCTTTTGTATCTGTAACATAGACAAACTCGAAATAATTGTCCTCTTCATCTTCAATCCATTGATTAGTAATTAAATATCTATCATTTATTAAACCATCAAACCATATATTTTTAAGATTTTGAAAGTTCAAATTATAATCACAATTATACAATCCTTTTATCATAATATTGTCTTCTAATTCAATTTTTTCATATATTTCATCACCATAAAACAATCTCCCTACAATCTTTTTATGGTCAATTTCCTTTACAACTATTGGTTCAAAATTCTCTTTATTTACTTTATATATCTTTTCCATTTGAGTTTGAAAATCTTTTTCCCTATAATATATATTTTCCTTATCCATTGCTAGATATCTTACCCATCCATTTAAATATCTTTTACTAATTTCTTTAAATGGAATATTTCGATTTCCTGATTTAATAGCCTCTGTAAAATCTTTAACACTAATCAAATATAGTGCCTCTATATCCGTAATTAAATCTTTATTTATCTTATTTTCTTGTATTGCATCATAAATAACTAGTTCATATTCATAATCATGCATATAAGCCTCATTAAAAATCAAATACTCTTCATTTTTATGTGAAAATGTTGGAAGGCAGTCAATTAAGCCATGTACTACTGCAAGCCCATTTACTATCTTTAAATCTTCTATCAAATATATTTTATCTTCTTCCAAATCGCACAAATAAAGAAAATGATAATAGCCTTTTTCTTTGTATTCTGCGTATTCCTTTGTATTCATTTCATCTATTTCATATTATGATGTTCCTCCACGTTCTAACTTAAATTATTTAGCTCTACTCTATTTCGTCCTGATGTTTTAGCTTTATATAAAGCCTCATCTGTTAATTTAATAATTGTGTTTATATCGCCTTTAGAAAACTGATTCATTGTACAAACACCTATACTAACTGTAACATAATCAGCAATCTCTGAAGATTTATGAGGAATATTGGAATCTTCTATTCCTTTTCTAATCCTTTCTGCTAAAGTTAAAGCAGTCTTTTCATCTGTATTTTTTAAGATAGCAAGAAATTCTTCTCCACCATATCTTGCTACAAAATCGATTTCTTTTCTTAACATGTCTTTTATAGTTCTAGCAACTATTTTCAAACAATCATCACCAACAGGGTGTCCATAAGTATCATTGTAATTTTTGAAGTAGTCAATATCCATTAGTAAAAGAGACAATGGTTCTTCATTATTTATTGATTCATTCCATACTTGTTCTAAATATTCATCCATTTTCCTTCTATTAGGTATTCCTGTAAGACCATCTAAATTTGATAATTTTTCTAGTTGCCTAGTTCTTTCTTGAACTTTATTTTCTAAATTAATATTACTTTCCTCTAACCTACAATTCGATATTCTTAGCTCTTCCATATAATTTTTAATTTTAAAAACCATATCATTAAATATCTTTGTAAGTTCGCCTATTTCATCATTTCTATTGTTTTCAATTTTTATATCAAACTGTCCACCGATAACTTTTTCCATAGCTGTGATAAGATTCTTAATAGGAATAAGAATAATCTTACTATAAATAAGTGCAATAATAGCTGCCAAAATGAATACAAAAATAAAAACTATAAATAAACGTTCTTTCAATTCGTCTATAGGTTTAGTAATTTCATCAATATAACCCCCACTGCAAAGGTACCAATCCATAGGTTCATAATATTTATATATTACTATTTTATCTCTATAATCTTCATCCTCTGGGTTTTTCCATGGATATATAATATCACCATTTTTCTTTTTTATAATCTCATGTACAAAGTAGTTCCCTTCTGAATCAACATAATTATAAATACTCTTTCCTTCTTGTTTGGGATGTATAATCAAGTTTCCTAAAGAATTCATAACATACATATATCCGGTTTTTCCAATTTTAACTGAAAGTATATTCTCTTCAAAGTCATGTGTATTAACAAGTTTTATAAATTCTGACTTATAGGATGAAACAGAAATAATATAGTCCCAAGGTTCAAAATATGTCATATACAGTACTTTTTCTTGTTCCTTTTGGTCTTCAGGATTTTTCCATAAATATTCTATGTAACCATCCTTTTTTTCAATTTGCTTTTTTATAAAATCATAACTGGATATATCTTCTCCCTTTAATACAGGGTGTTCTCTCAAAATTCCTGTAGAATCTACAATATAAATATATCCTGTTTCTGCAATTTTTTGATTGGAAAAAATAGTTAAGATAGCCTTCTTGGCTTCTAACTCCGATAGTTCCCCAGCTACAAATTTTTCATAATAGAGTTCAACTATATTTTTATTCTTCTCTGCAATACCTCTAAGATGATTTTTAATAGATGCATTAACAGACGAATCGATTAGATTATATGTTGAATCAGTCAAAGTCTGAAGATTATTCATCACCAGATAGTTATTTTGGTCTGATGCGACTTTATAGCTAATAACCCCAGTTAATACTGTGCAAATAATTACCAAGGACATGAGTAAAATTACTATTTGTTTTGAAAAACCTAATTTCTTCATTTGTGCACCTCGTTTCTATTGCTATGTAAATATATTATACACTAAAATTTGAAAATTCTAATATTAAGGTGAAGATTAATTCTAAACCTTTAGATAATTTATATTCCTAAATAAATTCTTAATCATTTTTATACAATATCTTATCTATATAAGTCTCTTCTCTAACTGATATTTTAAAATCCGTTTCTTTCTGAAGCTTGTCAACATCACCAAATTCACTCTTACATAACTCTAATTCTTCTAGAGATTTTAATTCCTTAATCTTATCAATATTTTTTACTTCTGTATGGTTAAGCTCTAATCTTTTTAGATTTGATAAATATTGTATCCCATCCAAACTTCCAATTGCACAACCACCTAAACTTAACTTTTCAAGTTCTTTTAATTCCTTCGTAAAGGATAAATCTTTGCATTTCACTTCATTTAATTCTAATTCTTTCAATCCCGAAAAATTCTTTATCGAATATCCATTATTAATTTTAACATGTGAAAGCCTTAATATATCTAAAGATTCTAAACCACTAATTTTTTCTAATCTATATGAATTTTCTTCATATATATATAGTTCTTTTAAATTATTTAACATGCCTATAGCTTCTAAATTTTTAACTCCTCTACAATCAACCTCTAATTTTTCTAAATTATAACAGTATTCTATACCTTCTAGATCATAGACATTGTTGTCTCCCCATATGTGTAGTCTCCTTATCTTCTTTAAATTATCTAAAGTTAGGTCTTCTACTGAAATATCATTTTCTATTTTAATCATTTCTTTTATACGCTTCTCAAGTACTCTATCCTTTATCAATTCATTTTTTCTTAAATGCGTACTTATAGTAATAGTTAATGGAATCAGAAGCATAACCGATAGTATCTTTATCCATTTATATTTTGCTCTGACCTTAAATAAATAATAAGAAATGAGCATTACAAAACAAATGCCTAACATAATCTCAGCTCTTGCAAATATACATAGTTTGAACGAAAATATAGCATATAATATTATAATACCTATGATAAATATAAGATCTTTTCTAATTAGCTTTTTAAAAAAAAGCAATTGACAACCATATATGCCCCAATATAAAAACATTAAAAAGTGAACATTATTCATAACATGAAATGGATATAATATTAGTGTTATTAAAAGTGCGACTAAATATATTAATATAATTTTATTGTAATCTTGTTTTGATTTCTCCCCCATTGATTCTCTCTCCTTTTTTCAATGAATTACCCACTACTTCAATCTAAAAGTCTTAGGGGCTAATTTATAAGTTAAATATAGTGCAATCATCATGTACACAAATGTAACCCCAATTACTCCATACGCAAAATATAATGATGTGGTTTTTATTTTAATGCTTATATAACTTAGAAAATAAACTGCTCCATTGATAAACTTAAATAATGGACTTTTAACTTCCATATTCTTTGTATATGGTTGAAGGACATAGTACATAAACAGGTAGTGAATTGAAAAAAAGCAAGATAAACAAATTATGCATAAGAATATTGGTATAGTTCCTATTATTAGATTTCTAGCTCCACTGATTAGCAACACTAAACACAACGCTATACATAGAACAAATGCAGGTATCAAATTGAAAAATACAATTCTTCTTAACCTATATGTAAAATTGGTTAAAATAACTTTTCCTTCACGATAAAACGCATACCCTAATAAACTTACATCACAATTATGAAACATAGCCCTACAAACTCTTTCAGTAGTGGACATCAAGTACATTATAAATACCCACGCCGGAGCACCATTATGGATTACTACAGTTAATTTTTCTTTACTTTGTGGAAAAAATAATGCTGCTGTCACACAAGCTATAAATCCAATCCCAATTATTATAACCCTTGTTCTTATTGGTCTAGAAATTATTCTTTTATGTCTCAAAAAGAACAAAGCATTCAAATATTCATAACCTTGTTTATCCTTATAAATCTCTTTGTCTAGGCTTTCCTTGCTTATTTTATCTTCATCAACTTTTACATCAGAGAATTTTGCATCCTTCATAATATCATCAAAAGAAGTAATACTATCCATAGTAAGAAATTTTTTTGCTATAGCCTTATATTTTCTATATCTAAATAAATATATTAGTGCCATTGTTCCTGCAATAACTGAAATGCTTTCAAACATCAAATTAAATAATAAACTATCAAATTTTATTGTCCATCCAAAAGAAGGTAACGCATATGCGAATATAAGTGCTGCAATTACTATTATAGAAATGATTAATGAATTATCATCAAAACTCTTGTCCTTTAAACCTTTTACTTTCTTTTCGTATATAAATACATAGAGCCACTCTCCTATAAATTTAAAAGCTGTAAGCTCTAATATAGTAACTGCTGCTTTTCCTGCTGATAGTCCAATAAAATTTCCAATAATCACTAACGGTAAAGTAAACCATATAAAATTCATTATTCTATTAATTAATAATTCAAAGAGATAAAACTCTTTAGCATCAGCTCTCATTAAAACTATCATATCATAAGCTTTTTTATTTTGTTTATCAAAAATTATTGGTTTGCTCAAAGTTCCAATAATAAAACTTAAAAAGAAAAATATATGTAAGAATTCTGGTAATAAGTTAATATCCTTTAATAAATAATGATTTATAAGAAATGAAGGTAGTAAAATCATTAACCCTAGATACAAAGCTTTCTTTAAGAACCCTCCTATTATACTGAATATCTCACTTATAATTCCTAAAACAATTTTTATATTGGTCTCTTTATATAAATTATCAGATATAACCTTTCCCAATAAGGGTACTCTTTTTAAAAAATAAATAAATGTATTCCCTCCTGTTGCAAAAGAAACTTTAAAGGATGCTAAAAACGTATTAATCATTTCTTTCCTCCTTTAAAATATCCATAATTTCATCTTCAAACTCTGGACTCTTCATTACTTCATGATCCAATAGTTCCAAAACTCCATCATTAAGAACAACTATCTCATCACATAAATCAGTTGCTAGCTGAAGTATATGAGTAGAAAATATTATAATATGTTCACTTTTTATTTCTTTTAGCAAATTTTTAATTTGAAGTGCCACAACCACATCAAAAGAAGTCAATGGCTCATCCAATAAAATAATGGCAGGTCTTGTAATTATAATACACAGCATTTGAATTTTATTCTTCATTCCATGTGAATATCCCTTAATTAAACGATATCTATCTTTTTCATCAATTTTTATAATGTCGAAATACTCATCAATAGAAAGCAAATCTTCTATTCTATCTTTATTTATATCAATAAAAAACTTAACAAATTCATGTCCTGTTAAAAACTCAGGTAGTATAGGCGAAGAATATACATATCCTACTCTGGAATAATCTAATGGACTATCCTCTTTATTCTCCTCAGATAAAATAACGTTACCTCCCTCATATTCTATATCTCCTCCAATACAATTGAAAAGAGTAGTCTTTCCTGCTCCATTACGCCCTAGAAGTCCATAAATTTTACCCTTTTCAAAAGTAAACGATGCTTTCTTTAACACTTTTTTATCTCCAAATCTTTTGTCAATTTCTTGTAATGTTAATCTCATATTTTTACTCCCCCAGTTTTTTATAATTATAAGTTTTCAGTTTTTCATACCTTTAGCAAATGAAAGATTTTAATTGAGCATTTTCAATTGTGTTTTAACCATTATACATTATATATATATATTACCAATTTACTAGCCATTTTGGATAACAAAAATGTTACAAGTTTTTTTAAGTCAAAATACTACTTTGTTCGTATTATTTTGTATAATCGATTATGAGTAATAAATAAAGGAGGTAATAAACGATATGGAAGATAAGAAGTTGCAGCGAGATGTACATAGTCGCATTCCTAAAACCTATGACTTTTTAATAAATAAATATAGTAAGTTACTTTGGGTTATAGCTTCAGGTATTCTTAAAAATACTGGTAGCATAGAAGATATTGAAGACTGCGTTGCAGAAAGCTTTGCATATTTATGGGAATACCCTGAGAAATACGATGAAGGAAGAGGTAGTATTAAATCTTATTTATGTATTGTTACAAAAAGTAAAGCAATAGATAAGGTAAGAAAAATAAATAAAACACCTCTTCTCCCTTATGATGATGCCTTAATTACAGAAACTGATGACATTGAAGACGCATTATTTAAAAAGCAAATGATTGATGAGATTTATAACTTTGCAAAAAAACTTAAAAAACCAGATAGTGAAATTTTTCTACTTAGATATTTTTATCAATTAAAACCAAGGGAAATTGCTCTCAAATTAAATATTTCAGCTAAAGAAGTAAGTAATAAACTTTATAATAGCCGAAAATCTTTATTAACTAGAATAAAAATTTAAAAAGGAGAATGTTTATGAAAAAATATGATAACTTTATTTCTGAACTAGGCGAAAAAAAATTAGATATGCTTTCAAGTGAACTTCCAGAGTTCACAGATAAAAATTTAGCTAATATAAAAAATAAATTCAAAGAGAAAACTCTACCAAAAAGAAAAAATTCAAAAAAAATAATTAAAAGAGTTCTTGCAAGTGCAGCTTGTATATGTGCAATATTCGTAAGTCTAGTTAATGTAAATAAAGTATTTGCCGCAAATTTACTTGATATACCTGTGATTAGTAATATAGTAAATCTTGTAACATTTGATAAAATGGCACTTTATGATGAGTATAGACATATAAGTATAGAAATTCCATCCATTGAAGGACTAGAAGACACAAATGTTCAAGAGGAAATAAACCAAATTTTAAAAAAACGAGCCATAACTGTTTATGATAAGGCATTTGAAAACTCTGAAAAAATAAAAAAAGAGTCTCAGGAAGCAGGTTTTTTAACTTCTATACCCGAAACAATAGAGCAGAATTTTAAACTGATTAGAAATAGTGATGATCTATTATCTTTTATGGTTATTACAACAGAAATTGCAGCAAGCGCATCAGAAACAGGATACTATTATAATGTAGATTTGAAAAACAGTAAATTGCTTACTTTAGAAGATTTATTCAATAAAAATTATGATTATATAAATGTTATAAATAATGAAATCATATTACAAATGAATGAAAAAAACAAGAAAGAAGATGCAGCCTTTTTTATAGATTATTTTAAAACTATAGATAATAATGCAAATTTTTATATTAATGAAGATGGCAATCTCGTAATAGTTTTTAATGAATATGAGATAGCAGCAGGTTATATGGGAATGCCAGAATTTATAATTGATACTTCTACTTTCGGAGATAACATCTCTGAACTAGGATATCTTAAATAATAAAACTATTCCAAGGATAATTGATAAAATTATCCTTGGGTATTCGTATCACATTCTATTTTTTTTATCTCCTCATAAAAAACATCAACAAGTTTTTTATTAAACATTTTTCCTGACTCGTTCAAAATAATCTTCATTGCATCTTTACATGTCATTGCCTTACGATAGGACCTATCCGAAGTTAGTGCATCATATACATCAGCAATGGATATAATTTGAGCTATTAGTGGAATATTCTCTCCCTCTAATCCTTGTGGGTAGCCTTTACCATCATACCGTTCATGATGGTATTTAATTGCTTCACTGATACCTTTAAATTCGTCAATTTTATTTACCAAAATGCTCCCTTTGTCAGGATGTTTTTTAATAAGTTCATATTCTTCATCTGTTAATGAGCCTGGCTTATTTAAAATATGTGTTGGTATAGAAATCTTTCCGATGTCATGAAGTTTTGCAGCCAATTCTAAATTTTTTAAATCCTTATAGCCAATAGCTTTTCCAATAATCAGAGCATATTTTGACACAGAAATACTATGCTGATAAGTATAGGAATCATTCATTTCTACAGTATTCACTATAAGTTCTATTGTTTCATAGTATTTATGGTTAATTGTTTTTATTTGTTCTTCAATTATTTCCATATTGCTCTCAATATTTTTAGACATATTATTTACCGAATTAACCAAACGATCTAGTTCAGGCATAGTCTTAGATTTAAGTTTCTTTATATGTTTTTTGTAGTTACCATTTGATATCTCTTCAACTCCATCAATAACTAAAATAATTGTATTAACAATCTTTTTTAGGTTAATTAGTAAAACTATCATTGCAATAATTAATATTACTGCAATCACTGCTATGTTCTGATTTTCGTTTTCTTTAAAAATATAGTTAAAGGTAGGGGTACTTATGGTAATGTTTATATAATCTTTACTCTGGTTAAATTCAATTGGATAACTCATTGAAATTTCTTTATAATCATTTGATATTATCGAGTCTGTAAGTGGTTCTTTTGTAATAGATATGGCAGAAGCTTCATTTTTGCCAAAAACATTTTTGAGTTCTTCCAATTGTTGTTCATCTATCTTTCTAGCAATAATATAACACCCCGTAGGATTTTTATAATCATTCTCTAAAAAGGGACTTGCAATAATTAATATTGGTATTTCATTAATCCAAACAATTTCACTACTCAATTTATCATTATATAATGCATCTGTAAAACTCTTTGTCATAGTCACTTGCTTTTCATAATCTTCCCCATTAGTTTGAGTAAAAGTTCTATCTTCGGAGATTATATAAATAAAGTCTATATTATATGACTTATCGTCTACAATATACTTAGTTGCGTTTTCAGTCAACCACTCAGAATCTTTTTTATTGAGAGCAACAATTGCATCAGTCCATACTGAATGAGATATAAGTAAACTTTCTAAATCTTTATAAACAGTATTGATATAATAGTCCACTTGATCTTCTTTTGTGTCATTATAATGTGCTAAAAGTGACTTCCATGATATATTATTAATAGTTAATGTTCCTATACTTACTACTAAAATTGCTGTAAAAACTATTCCGAAAATAAAATATTTCATGTTTCTATACATATCAATAACACCTCAGCTATTTCATATCTGCAGAGTCTTTTATCTAAATAACTAACTTTTATATCAAAATTCAACCTTCTTAATCTCTCTCATATGATTTAAAGATCCATTATTCTTAATTAAAAGAATTTCACTTAGTATCCCAAAAGCTATTTCTTCTGGTGTTCCCGATGTGATATTTAGCCCAATAGGAGCATAAACTTTTTTCAAATCATCTTTTGATACTCCTTCTTCCAAAAGCTTATTCATAACATGTGTATTTTTATTTCTACTTCCTATCATTCCTATATAAGCTGCTCGCCTTGAAACTACAGCTTTTAATGCATTCTTGTCTTGTTTATGGCCTTTTGTTACAATGACTATATAAGTATTATTATCAATCTCATAGTTTAAAAGAATTTCCCCTATATTTCCTTGTAAAACTTCATCTGCTTCTTTAAATTTAATCTCGTTTGCAAATTCCTCTCTATCATCAATAACCACAGTATTAAAACCAAGAATTTTACCTAATTTATAAAGATTTTCTCCTATATGCCCTCCACCAACTATTAAAAGTTTAGGCTTTGCACTAAATATCTTTATAAATCCTTTGACTGATCCTCCACATTGCATACCTAATTCGCCTTTTTCATTTAATACATGTTCGAATTGGCTATCCTTTCCTCTCTTTATACACTCTTTAGCTTCATTTATTACTTCATACTCTACCTTACCGCCACCTACTGATCCTAAAATTCTACCATCCTGCCAAACCGCCATCATTGAACCACTTTTTCTTGGAGCAGACCCAAATGCCTCTGTAACAGTTACCATTGCAACTCTTTGTCCATTTTTCACACTTTCATAAATCTGTTTTAAAATTTTTTCATCCATATTTTCACCTACATTTCATTTTATATATTACTAAATCACATAGAAAATTTACAGAAACGTCTCATTAACTTAAAGTTTAATACTAATAAATACAAATATCATAGTTGCATTAATTATAATTTTCTGCAAAATTTTTACTAGCTAACTTTTACTTTAGCAAAAAAGACTGACTTTTTCAACTATTTAATGAACTCTAATATACTATTAAAAATTTATAATTTAAATACAAATAAAAAACAGCATCTCAAATGAGATGCTGTTTTGGTGATCCACCGGGGAATCGAACCCCGGACAACTTGATTAAAAGTCAAGTGCTCTACCGACTGAGCTAGTGAATCATGTTACCTGGCAACGTCCTACTCTCCCACACAGTCTCCCGTGCAGTACCATCAGCGTGTTGAAGCTTAACCTTCGTGTTCGGAATGGGAACGGGTGTTACCTTCAAGCTATAATCACCAGATATATAGTT
>NZ_BAABMF010000027.1:0-47000 GCF_050402865.1 Clostridium sediminicola | reverse complement strand
ACGCCGCCAGCGTTCGTCCTGAGCCAGGATCAAACTCTCAATTTGAAAAGTTCAATCATTTACTCATTACTTAAATTCATTGACTGGCATTTATTATCATTCTCTGTTTAATTTTCAAAGATCAAATTTTTTATTTCGTGTGTCGCTCTTGACGACAGAATTTATTATATTACTATTTTTGATATTTGTCAACAACCTTTTTTGTTTTTTTTTATATTTTTTTATTTTATCTAATATTTCTATATATAAGCTACTCAGAACCTTTTACTATAATACATAATTTTCAATACATTATGCATACTTTTAGATACAATAAAAAGTTCATTCACACAATTATACGATACAAATGAACTTTTAATTTTAATAGACAATTTATTTATTAGTTTTCAGTTTACGATTGACAGTCAATAATAACACGTAATTACCATTAATCTAAATTTCAACTTAATTGTTAGCTAAAGTATAGATACAGTACATCTATATACTATCCTTCAATCATATTTTCTATGCCTTCTCCTGGTGGTACCATTGGATAAACTTTGTGTTCTGGTGGAATCAAACATTCAACTAGCACTGGACCATCAACAGCTAGAGCTTTATTTAATACTTCTTCTGTTTCTTCCTTATTAACTATTCTAAAATAAGGAATATTATAAGCTGCTGAAAGTTTTTCAAAACTTACATCATTTCCGAATTCCGTATAAGAATATCTTCCATCATAAAATAAATCTTGCCACTGATACACCATACCCAATACAGAATTATTCAATACTAATTGCACCATAGGGATTTTGTATCTAGATACTGTAGCTAATTCATGAGAATTCATCTTGAAACTTCCATCTCCTGCTACATTGATAATTTGCTTACTTGTATTTGTAAAATTAGCACCTATAGCTGCACCAAGTCCATATCCCATAGTTCCTATTCCACCTGAGGATATAAAACTCTTAGAATCATCATACTTATAAAATTGAGCTGCCCATACTTGATTTTGACCAACTTCTGTGCAAATCACAGCATCACCATTTGTAGCTTCATATAGCTTTTCAACTACATATTGACCTGATAAATCCCCATTATCAGTGTATTTCAACGGATGATTATTTTTCCAGTTTTCAATTTGTTGATTCCAACTAGATTCCTCTTTCTCATCCACCATTTTTATTAATTCTTGTAATACATTTTTTACATCTCCATTAAGAGGTATATCTGTTCCAACGTTTTTACCAAGTTCTTTTTCATCTATATCAATATGAATTATAGTTGCATCCTTTGCAAAAGCACTAGTCTTTCCAGTAACTCTATCTGAAAATCTTGATCCTACAGCAATAAGAACGTCACTCTTTGTAATCCCCATGTTAGATGCTTTAGAACCGTGCATACCTGCAAGTCCTGTGAAATATTTATGAGTTCCAGGGAAAGCACCTAACCCCATTAGTGAAAGCGTTACAGGAGATTTTATCTTTTCAGCAAATTCCAGCAATTCTTTTTCACCTTCTGATTTTATTACGCCGCCCCCAGCATAAATCATAGGTCTCTTTCCATTATTTATAGCCATAGCTGCCTTTTCTAATAATCCACCTAAATTAGTAAGACACTCTTTATTTTCATCTTTATCATTTTCAAATCTTTCGCTTCTCAATTCTTTAGCATATCCTTCTTTATATTCTGTCATTGTATTTTGAATATCTTTAGGGAAATCTATTAATACTGGACCTGGTCTTCCATCTTGAGCTAAGAAAAAAGCTTCTTCCATAATTTTCGGTATTTCATTTACATTATTAATCAAATAAGTTTTTTTCGTAATAGGTTCTGCTATTGCACAAATATCTATCTCTTGAAAAGCAGCTTTACCTATTAATGCTGTCGGCACCTGACCTGTCACCACTACTAATGGAACTGAATCACTATACGCTGTTGCAATCCCTGTTATAGTATTCGTGGCTCCCGGCCCTGAAGTTGTCAAAACAACACCAACTTCACCTGATACTCTAGCATATCCATCTGCTGCATGAGTAGCCCCCTGCTCATGAGCTGTCATTACATGTTTTATATCTTTTTCTTTATAAAAACAATCATATATTGGTAAAACTGCCCCTCCCGGATAACCAAAGATTGTATCCACTGCTAATTCTTTTAGACATTGTAAGAATAATTGCGCCCCACTTAGTTTCAAAATAAAGCCCCCTTTTTTTTAGTTTACTGTTGTCAGTTCTCAGTTTTCAGTTAATGTTGATTTTCTTTGAGAAAATCCTTCAATTAAGCCTCTACTATAGACTTTAACTGTAAACCTTACTCACCACTATTGTTTGAATATTTCGAATTATCTGATAATTCAAGTTGTAGCTGTTCCTTTTTTTATTGTTTTTTATCTTTACAAAAGTATTTTATAATTGCAATTTCAATTTTCTTTCTAATATAAATAATCTTTCTAACTTAACATACATAGTGAGCCCCATCACCATGTTAAATTCATATTTACAATGCACAATTGACAATTAAAATGTGTCAACAATTGTGAATTGCTAAAAGTCCCCTTTTTATTTTCCCAAAAGCCATTTTACAGGCTTTTGGGCTTTTTTAAAAACAATTTTGCTACCACGCTTTTTTAGTTGACAATTTTCAGTTGACAGTAACTGTTGACTGTCAATTGTAAACCGTCCACTGATAAAACTTGCTCAGCAAGTTCTATTACTTCTTGCTCCATGAGAACATTGATCTAAGTTCTTTACCTACTTTTTCAACTCCAGTTTCTGTACCAATTCTCTTCATGCTGTTGAAGTATGGTCTTCCAACTTGGTTCTCAGCTAACCAGTTTCTAGCAAATGTTCCTTCTTGGATTTCTTTAAGAATTTGTTTCATTTCTTTTTTAGTTTCATCAGTGATGATTCTGCTTCCTGTTACATAATCCCCATATTCAGCAGTGTCACTGATTGAGTATCTCATATATTCAAATCCGCCTTGGAAAATAAGGTCTACTATTAATTTCATCTCATGTACACACTCGAAGTATGCATTTTCTGGAGCGTATCCAGCTTCTACTAATGTATCGAATCCAGCTTGCATCAATGCAGTAACCCCACCACATAATACAGCTTGCTCTCCGAATAAATCAGTTTCTGTTTCATCTTTAAAAGTAGTTTCTAAAACTCCACCTCTAGTACCACCTACACCTTTAGCATAAGCAAGTGCCATGTCTTTAGCGTTTCCAGTGTAATCTTGCTCAATAGCTATTAAACAAGGTACTCCGTGTCCAATTTGAAATTGACTTCTTACTGTATGTCCTGGACCTTTTGGTGCTACCATGAATACATCAACAAATGCTGGTGGAACTATTTGTTTGTAAAGAATGTTAAATCCATGAGCAAATATAAGTGCATTTCCTTCTTCTAAATATGGTTTAATTTTTTCGTTATAAACTGAACCTTGTAATTCGTCTGGTATTAACATCATGATAATATCTGCTACTTTTGCAGCTTCTGAAGTTTCTAAAACAGTTAAACCTGCTTCTTCTGCAACTTTTTTTGATTTACTACCCTCATATAAACCAATTACTACTTCTACTCCACTTTCTTTTAAGTTAAGTGCATGTGCATGGCCTTGACTTCCGTAACCTATAATAGCTACTTTTTTCCCCTGTAATAAATTCAAATTTGCATCCTGATCATAATATACTTTTGCCATTTTTAAGCCCCCTTGGTTTCTGTGATGCTTTTCTTTCGAAAAGCTTTGATTTTTATATTTATTAGATTTTCTTTTAGAAAATCTTCCATAATTCTTAATTTTTTATTCTTTATCTCTCCATTTTTGGGTAAAAAAATAAGAACCCATGCCATGAGGCGATTCTCCGCGGTTCCACTCAATTTTATAACTTAATTAAATAACGGCTCATCACCGGCACAGCTTACTTTTAGCAGTTGACAATTTTCAACTATATTTCAGCTTGCAGCTCATGGGTGATTTTCATATGATAATTATCTGTGGGCTTTCACCTTACCCCACTCTCTGAAAGACATTTTTCACATTACTCTTCCCAATCTTTGCTTCAAATCAATATTCAGTATTTGATTAATAGAATACAATCATTTAGGAATTTTTGCAACTAAATATTTTGCCAATAATTATGAATATTTTGTTACTATTATTTTTTTTTGCAAAAATAGTATAATTCATATAGATGTAAAGCATTTCAGCCTCAATTATTTGCAGTTGCTTTTTATAATTTTTTTTATGTTGGAAAGTTTTTTTTTGAAATATAATAACTTTTTTTGACTTATAAGGTGTAAGTTGTAGGTTATAAGTTGAGGATACCTTTCACTATGTGAAAGCTTTTAATTATATAGATGATAAAAACTAAGCTCACATAAGTAAACTTAGTTTTATCATTTATTATATCTTTCCTTTTGCGTAGCAAAAGTACAATATTCCAGTTAGCCAAGCTAACAAAAGCTTAGTTCAATGGATTTTTCCAAAAAAAATCTTCATTAACTTACCACTTACAACTTTCAACTTACAACTGTTTCCCTATTGGCTTTAATTGCTAACGCTATCGCTCCACAAGTTCCCGCTGCTTGTCCTAGTTTTGGATAAACAATGTATTCATCTATACTTTTGGATATTTCATCTTTTTGAACATAGCCATTTAATAGTTCTATAACATATTTTCTGATTTTAGGGAAAAGTTGTTCTTGTTGCATTACTCCTCCACCCATTATAATTTTTTGTGGAGATAAAATTAGTATATAATTAACTAGCGCTTGCGCTAAATAGTAAGCTTCAAAATCCCAAGCTTTGTGATCATTTGGAAGTTCATGACCTTTGACTCCCCATCTCTCTTCAATAGCTGGTCCTGCCGCCATGCCTTCAAAACAATCTTTATGATAAGGGCATTTACCTTCATAATTATCATCTTTATGTCTTCTTATAAGTATATGTCCCATTTCAGGATGAAGTAAGCCGTGTACTAGATTATTTTCTACAACCGCTCCTGCACCTATACCTGTTCCTACCGTTATATATAGGCAAGAATGAAGACCTTTAGCAGCTCCCCAAGTAAGTTCACCTAAAGCAGCCCCATTAACATCAGTATCAAAAGACATTGGTACATCAAAGTGTCTCTTTAATTCATTAATGATATTATAGTTTGTCCATGCTACTTTTGGTGTTGTTGTTATAGCACCATAAGTTTTACTGTTCTCGTCTGGATCTATTGGTCCAAAAGATCCCACTCCCATTGCAACAAAGTCCTTACCTTCAAAAAAACCTATTACCTTTGCCATAGTTTCATCTGGAGTTGTAGTTGGAAAAGATTCTTTTTCTAGAATTTCACCTTTTTCATTTCCAATTGCACAAACAAATTTAGTACCTCCTGCTTCAATACCTGCAAATAACATAAAATACCCCCAATTCTTTTAGTTGTAAATTGTAACTTATAACTATCGTTTTTATCTAGCTCGATAGTTATAAACTTTCCATTCTTCATCAACTTTCCTTATCAAATAAGTCCATTGATAATCAATAATTTTCTCTTCTCCACGAGTAATTTTCTTTAATTTTTCATCCACATCTATTTCTGCACCATCGCCATCTATTCTTATATCAATGACTGAAATATCTAAAAACTCTTCTGTTATATTATTTCTATCAAATCTTGTAATATACCTAGTTACAGGACTTTGTGGCACGATATAATTCATTATATGTTCGTTTACTTCATTTACATAATCTTCCCAAGCTTTATCAAAATCATTAATCAAACTAATTAATTGTGTTTCATCAATATTTTTAATGGTTTCAACATTAATACTATTCAAATATAATGTGTCAACAAGTAAACTACCATAACATATGGCTCCTCTTATTCGCTGCAGTTGTGATACATTGTTTGCAATTTCCTTTACACTTCCTGTGCTAACATTATATCTACATAGAGTTCCATTCTTTAATATATAATAGACATATCCTATAGCAGCCTTCATCTCACTAATATATTCGTTTTGGTCTAGTAATATAAGTTGCTCTTCTCCAAGAATATTGGTTTCAATATCAAGATTGCTTTTATAAATTCCCCACTTAGACTCCTCATTTATTTTTATATAAAATATCTGACCCTCCACTACATCATAACTAACAACTTCATCATCTATTAACTTTGTTTTTCCATCAGTATAAGATACAAACAAGTTATTAATGGCACCTTCTGAACCATCTAAAACATAAACGAAATCATTCTCAACTGTAAACATTTTAATATCATAACCTGTAAAAACATTCTTTTTATCGCCTTTTTTATTCATCCTGATTAACCTACTTACACTATCCGTATTAATGTAATATACGTAATCACCATAAATTTTGAATATTTCTGACAAGTTTTTCGTTTCTTCTTTATAATGAGTTATTATTCTAAGATTTTCTCCAGTAGTATCCATAGTATAAACTAATAATTTATCCCCTTGAGTCGCACTAAAATAGAGTTTATCATTTTTTATATCAATAAGTTCCTTAACAATAAATTTATTTTCTTCAAGTAAGCTCTTTATTGTCCCTTTTGAAATACTCGCTATACGAATATCATTATCTTTTATATAACAAATATCATCATCATTAATAAGAATTTTATCTAAAAGTGATTCTTCTTCTGAAAGTTCGCTATTTATATTTTCAATAGATTTTTTTATATTCCCTCCATTTATATCAATAAAATAGAGTCTATTTACTGAATCTTCATTTACATAATAAAAAATTCTATCATTATTTATAGTAAAATCTTGAATCTTCTCATTAGACCTTAGAACCTTGTCCACTTTACCCGTGTCCTCGTTTATTTTGGAAATATGGTTTTCTTTGTCAATATAATATAAGTATTCATTATAGAGCTGCTCCTGATAATTATCTCTGTATGAATGTACTTTAGTAGCTTTTAATGTGGTACCAACCTTTTCTTCCTCAATTTTAGCGGAATCCTTTAAATCATTATCCATTTCTGCATGGCTAACTCCATTTTTATTTTCTATATTATAATCATTAGTTTTTTTTCCACAGCCTGATATTGCTAGCGCCAAAGTTATTAACAGTATTGCTGTTCTTTTCACAATAGTCCTCCTCTGTTAGTTCCAGTTACTCATATAAACAACCACTTTATGTTTACATCCTCTTCTATTTCTATTTTTCTATCTTCTCTTATTATATCATGATTAAGCCACAAATCTATCTTTCAACATAAGATAATAATTCAAAAGAATGAAATTTATAACTGATTCAATCAATAAAATATAACACAAAAATAAAACCTGAGCATATGCTCAGGTCTCATTTTTATATGTGATTAGAATAGAAGTTTCAAGTTTATACCTTTTTACTTCTAGGCTATCTTTGCCAAATAATTAAATCATATACTATATTCTATCCAATTCCCATTCATCTTAGTACCAACTGATAACTCATTCAAGAATATTATATCACTTTTTTTAATATTTATCATGTAAATTCCTAAACTTTTTACAATAAACACAATATTTTTTTAGTTTATTTTTCTACAAACTATTAAAAAAAACACATGGGAAGTTTGTCCCGAATACATTAACAACTTTTCTGCATTCGGGAAGTTTGTCCCACGCACTAAGAATATTTTACCACATTTCCATATTTTTTCAATTAACTATTTGTAAATTTACTTCATTTCTAGTTTTTCAAATACACTTCTTGAAACCATCAACAATACTCCTGAAAGTAAAATATTATATGCGATCATAGCAAGATATCCAAGGTATTTAGCTGTAGCTAAATCTCTTAAAAAAACTAAGATCAATATATTCGCAGCCAATCCTGGAATAGTTATGACTATTACAAGTAAGAATTTAAAAAATACTTCTAAATTTTTACTGTGTACAGAGCCAAAAATGCTTCTTGCCCAAACATCTCCATAAATAAACACTGACCCATAGGTTGTAAAAACTATTATACATAACAAAATAGTTATTGGATCCGCTCCTTTAATTATCCCCGCTACTAAAAATAATGCTATACCATCAATAAAGTGTTTTATATTATCAGCTAGTGTTGCATAGAAAACTTTACTAGCTGAGCTTGCAGGTATCAAAAAAATATACGGCTTAGTATTTTCATATATCCATTTTCCTTGGAATGAAAATATAAATAGCATGTATACAGAAAAATAAAGTATAGTGTCAATACCCTGAACACTTCTTAAAAAGAATGAATACACAATTGATGAAACCAAAAATACTATAGTACTTGTATCTATAAATAAAAATCCCGCTTTTCTATATTCAAGCATATGTCTTTGGAATATAGCTTTTGCGCCTGTACCTGTAAATTTAGAATTTACTTTTCTAAGCTTTTTATTCTTCATTCCAGCATACATGGACTTTCCTTCTTTTTTTAATTTTATAACTTCCTCATAGTTTTCAGTAGCACCTAACACATCTTCATAGTAATCTGTATTAACCATAACTAAAATAGCAACAACTACGGCATAAAATCCAATTAGTAAAACCATATTAATCCATACTGTAGCATTTCCAACTCCGATAGCACTTAGAAGTAGTGCTTTAATCCACCCAAAGAAAGGTAAATACATAAACAATTGTGAATTAAACAATACATTGGCTGCTGCAAACATGTCTCTTGTCTTGTAAAGGTAAAATAGATATGCTATTACAATAGCTGCTAATAATATATTAATACCTTTTTCAATAATGTACTTTGTCATTTTACTATTTGAACTTAATGAGTAAATTAATATTGATAAAACAGATGTAGTTAACAAATATATAAATACTGCAAATAATGCTATTAAAATACCTTCATTAGACAATGCAAAATTGTTCTTTATATTTGGGATTTGAAAAACAAATATAAACAAGAAAAATATTGTTCTATATAATTGTTTTATAAATCCATATATCAATACTTTTTTTTGAGACACAGGGGATGTAAACACTAAGTTAACATCAGACTGTCTAAAAAACGTTCCACCATTTTTCACAGCAGCCTTTATAAGTAATAATGTTCCTATTACTAAAAGACCTGTTACAATCATCCCAAAAATTTCAGGTGATGCCTTTGAGACTAAATTTGATGGCATGATAAAACTTATTACTATCATACCTATAAAAAAGGCAGCTCCTAAAATATATCCTATTAATGCCAATGGTTTTTTCTTTAAATCTAATAAATGATTTTTAAAACTTTTCCTCATTATATAAAACAAAGAAGACAATACTATCCCTCCTTACCTTCTGTCACTTCAAAAAATCTTTCTTCCAAAGATTCCCCTGATTTTTCAATTTCAAGTCTAGTTCTTGAAAGCACAATATTACCTTTATTCATTATTAATGCCTTATCCCAAATTTCCTCTATTGAATCTATGATATGCGTACTTATTAAAATAGAACATCCTTGTTCTCTAAGTTCCACAAAGACTTTCTTCAATTCTTTGATTGCTTTAGGGTCTAGTCCAATCATAGGTTCATCAAATAAAATAACTTTTGGCCTCACAATAAGTCCACAACATATACTCACCTTTTGTTGCATACCTTTAGAAAGCTCTTTTCCTAATTTTTTTCTTTTATCTGTTAAATCAAATCTCTCCAATAATTCTTCAGCATATTCTTTATATTCCCCAACTTTATAAGCATGGGCAATGTACTCCATATGTTCTTCCACAGTTAACATATCAAAAAGAGCAGGTGTCTCCGGAATATATGCAAATATTTTTTTTGCTTCTACTGTTTTATTTTCAAAATCACCTATCTTAATATTTCCATCATACTTCAAAAGTCCTGTAATGCACTTAATAGTTGTACTTTTACCTGCTCCATTAGGCCCAAGTAAAACTGCAATTTCTCCAGGATCGACTTCAAAACTTATATTATCAACAGCTGTAAAATCATCGTATTTTTTAGTTAAATCATTAACAAATAACAAATATAATCCCCCATTCCTTTTCAATTCACAATGCACAATTAATGTTGATTTTCTTGCAGAAAATCTTCAACTAAGCCTTTATCTGCTTCGCAGATTGGAAATCTGTACTTTTGCTATCGCAAAAGGAATCCTTAATTATGAATCATGCATTGATATAGATAAATCTACGCAGTAGTTTATCTATCATTATACACTATTCTATGTTAAAAAGGTTTCAAATTTGTTACAAATTAGAAATTGTTTATTAACAATTTGTCTATAAATTTGATATTATTTTCTTTATATGTTATAATTCTTCATGTAAATTAGATTTTATAAAATTGAATACAATTTGTTACTAGGGGAGCTTGTTTAACAAGCTGAGACTGAGATATTTTCTCTTACCCTCATAACCTGATTTAGATAATTCTAACGTAGGGAAGTAAAGTTCGTAATATATAGTTAGCAATGTACAGCACAGAATTAAATAAATATTCTTCATTTTTATGAATTATTTAATTAATTTGGGTGCAGTATTTCTACAAAAACTATAACGCGCAAACTTTAGTTTGGGTGTTTTTTTTATTTCATTGTAGACTATTTAGTTTACGTAAGAATTATCTATAGACAGACAACTACAACTATTAATTTGTGTAATGTTTGTCTCTGTATTATGAGGAAGCTGAAAATGCTTCCTCTTTTTTAATTACAAAAGCTTTAAATCAAAATCTTTCACGTTAGTGAAAGGTATCCACAATTGTGCATTACGCATTAGAAAAAAAGGGGGTTTTTTAATAATGAATTATTCAACACAAATGGATGCCGCTAAGAAGGGCATTATTACAAAGGAAATGGAAATTGTAGCAAAGAAAGAGAACATGGACATTGAAGTATTAAGAGAATTAATTGCAAAGGGACAAGTAGCAATACCTTCTAACAAAAATCATAAAAGCATAAAACCTGAGGGGGTAGGTAACGGACTCAAAACAAAAGTCAATGTAAATTTGGGTATCTCTAAAGATTGTTGTAACATTGATAAAGAACTTGAAAAGGTTGATAAAGCCATAGAAATGAAAGTTGAATCTATTATGGATTTGAGTTGCTATGGAAAAACTGAGGAATTTAGAAATAAATTAATCCAAAGATCCTCTGCAATGATTGGAACTGTTCCAATGTATGATGCTGTAGGCTTCTATGATAAAGAACTAAAAGATTTGACTGTAGATGAATTATTAAGAGTTATTGAAAAACATGCAGAAGATGGTGTTGATTTCATGACTATTCATGCAGGTATAACTCGTGAAACAGCTGCTGTTTTCAAAAGAAACAAGCGAAAACTAAATATTGTCTCTAGAGGAGGTTCTTTAATTTATGCATGGATGGAATTAAATAATAAAGAAAATCCTTTTTATGAACATTTTGATAAAATCCTAGATATATGTGAAAAATACGATGTTACCATCAGCCTAGGTGATGCTTGTCGTCCTGGTTGTATTGCTGATTCTACAGATGCTGCTCAAATAAAAGAGTTAATGGTTTTAGGTGAGCTTACTTTAAAAGCATGGGAAAGAAATGTCCAAATTATAATAGAAGGACCTGGTCACATGTCAATTGATGAAATCGCAGCAAATGTTGTTTTAGAAAAAAAATTATGCCATGGTGCTCCATTTTATGTTCTAGGGCCTTTAGTTACTGATGTTACTCCTGGATATGATCACATTACTAATGCAATTGGTGGTGCAGTTGCCGCTGCTGCTGGTGTAGATTTCCTTTGTTATGTAACTCCAGCAGAGCACTTAAGACTCCCAACATTAGATGATATGAAAGAAGGTATCGTTGCAACAAAAATTGCAGCACACGCTGGTGATATTGGAAAAGGCATAAAAGGTGCTAGAGATTGGGACAATAAAATGGCTGATGCTAGAAGAGATTTGGATTGGGAAAAAATGTTCGATCTTGCTCTTGAATCAGAAAGGCCAAGAAAATATAGAGAAGAATCTATACCTCATGATGAAAAAACCTGTACAATGTGCGGCAAAATGTGTGCCGTTAGAAATATGAATAAGGTTATTGATGGAGAGAATATTAATATTTTGAGAGAAGACTAGCAAAAAACTAAGTTTACTTTGTAAGCTTAGTTTTTTTATATTTTATTTAGTTTTAAGCTTTCACATAGTGAAAGGTATCAATAATTGTGCACTGTGCATGATTAAAGACTACTCTTCAACTTTATATACCAATTGTCCATTATTGTCCTGAACCACGATATTGCTCCCACTATAAACTTCACCTTTTATAATCATTTTAGCTATTGATGTTTCAAGGGCATTTTGGATATATCTTTTTAACGGTCTTGCTCCATAAACGGGGTCATACCCTTCTTTTGCCAATAGCACTTTTGCTTTTTCGGAGACGTTTAGGGAAATATCTCTTTCTGATAGTCTTTCTTTTATTTCTTCTAAGAAAATATCAATTATTTTTTCTATTTGTGTAATGGAGAGAGGTTTAAACATTATTATATCGTCAAGTCTATTAAGGAATTCTGGTTTGAACCTTCTTTTTAGCGTATCCATTACTTGTGATTTAATATTTTCTTCGATATCATTTTCTTCTTTGTTTTCTAATAAATAGGAAGAACCAATGTTAGAAGTCATTATGATTATAGTATTTTTGAAATCAACGGTTTTTCCTTTATTATCAGTTAACCTTCCATCATCTAGAATTTGTAAAAATATGTTGAATACATCATCGTGTGCTTTTTCTATTTCGTCAAATAGAATTACACTGTAAGGTTTTCTTCTTACTGCTTCTGTCAATTGACCACCTTCGTCGTAACCTACATACCCAGGAGGAGCTCCTATTAATCTTGAAACTGAGTATTTTTCCATGTATTCAGACATATCTACTCTGATGATATTCTCTTCACTATCAAATAATGTTCTTGCAAGGGTTTTTGCAAGTTCTGTTTTACCTACACCTGTTGGTCCTAAGAATATAAATGAACCTATTGGTCTTTTTATATCTTTAAGTCCTGCTCTTGCACGAATTACAGCATTGGCAGTTGAGATTACTGCTCCTTCTTGACCGATTACTCTTTTATGTAATTCATCTTCCAGTCTAAGGAGTTTATCTCTTTCGCCTTCTATTAATCTTGAAACAGGAATTCCAGTCCACTTAGAAACTATTTGAGAAATTTCATTTTCAGTTACTTCTTCTTTTAGTAATGAATTTTCTCCCTTTTCTTTTATTCTCTTTTCCTTTTGCTGAATTTCCTCTTCGATTTGTGGAATTACACCATACTTCAGTTCAGCGACCTTATTTAAGTCATATTCTCTTTCCGCCTTCTCAAGCTGACCTCTAGCTCTGTCTAATTCCTCTTTTGAATCTCTTATTCCAGTAATATCCCCTTTTTCATTTTCATATTTAGCAGTCATTTCATCATCTCTATTTCTTAGATCTGAAAGTTCCTGCAGCAGAGATATTAGTCTTTCTTTTGATGCCTTATCTTTCTCATGAGATAGAGCTTCATTTTCAATTTCTAATTGAAATATTCTTCGCCTTACCTCATCAAGCTCTGCAGGCAAGCTATCTATTTCAGTTCTAATCATTGCACCCGCTTCATCAATTAAGTCAATTGCCTTATCTGGTAGAAATCTATCATTTATATATCTATCAGACATTTTTGCTGCTGCGATTATAGCAGAGTCATGTATTCTAATTCCGTGATGAATTTCAAATCTTTCTTTTAGTCCTCTTAGTATAGAAATACTATCCTCTACTGATGGTTCATTGATTATAACTGGTTGGAACCTTCTCTCAAGGGCTTTATCTTTCTCAATATATTTCCTGTATTCATCAAATGTCGTCGCCCCAATACAGTGAAGTTCTCCTCTTGCAAGCATTGGCTTTATAAGATTTCCAGCATCCATAGCACCTTCTGTTTTTCCTGCACCAACAATAGTATGAATCTCGTCAATAAAGAGGATTATTTGACCTTCGCTGCTTTGAACTTCTTTGAGAACTGCCTTTAACCTTTCTTCAAATTCTCCTCTATATTTAGCACCAGCAATTAAAGCACCCATGTCTAGTGAAAAAATTGTTTTATTCTTCAAACCTTCAGGTATATCCCCTCGAACAATTCTTTCTGCTAGACCTTCAACAATAGCAGTTTTCCCAACACCTGGTTCCCCTATCAATACAGGGTTATTCTTTGTTCTTCTTGAAAGTATTCTAACGACCCTTCGGATTTCATCATCTCTTCCTATTACAGGATCAAGTTTATGCTTCTTAGCCTCAGCCACTAAATTTCTGCCGTATTTAGAAAGAGCTTCATAAGTACCTTCTGGGTCCTGGGTCTCAACTCTTTGATTACCTCTCACTGAGTGTAATGCACTTAAAAAATCATCCTTTTGTATATCAAATTTTTTCAGAATATTTCCTACAACACCTTTACTATCAACTTCCATCATTGATAATAAAATGTGTTCAACACTTACATATGAATCCTTGAATCTTGTAGAAATTTCATCTGCTCTTAGAAAAACTTCTTCTAGTCTTCTAGAGGCGTATACGCCAGAATTACCCGTTTCTCCTAAAATCTTTGGCATTTTATTTAGCTCATCTTTTGTCTCTTCTTTTATAGCCCTTACGTCTCTTCCCATTTTTTCAAAAATATTAGGAATTAGACCTTCATTATCTTCTATTAATGCTGCAAACCAGTGAATTATATCCAATTGTTGGTGGCTATATCTAATTGCAATGTCTTGAGCATCTGATAGTGATTTTTGTACTCTTTTTGTCATTCGATCAATATTCATTGATTAACCTCCATTTTGTAAATTTTCCATTGTGAAATTCTATAAACTATAATTATATTCTATAATTACAGTTATATACTCTGGTTATTCCATAAAAAGTAATTTAGTTGAACTTCAACCACAATATATAGCGTCAGAACGCGTCAATCTGCGGTAGATATTATGATTGATTTTAGTTCAACTTACTTTTTGTGGTTTAACCATACTCTAATTATAATAATTTTTTCAGTTATTTGCAAATATTTCTATTTTTTTATAACGTTTATTAAATTGAACTTAGTTTTGAAAATGAAAAACACCAGTTTTCACTGATGTTTTTGTTCTTTATTAAATAATTAAAATCATAGTTCTAATATTTATCAAATTCTAGATTACTCAATTCAATTTTTGGTTGCTGCATGCTCTCATTATTTTTACTTCCAAATTTCAGTGGAATATTATTATTTTTCTTTAACTTAAATGTACTAACTTGTTCTTTCAACATCACTGCTTGACTTGAAAGTTCTTCACTTGCAGAAGCTGTTTCTTCTGATGTGGCTGAAGTAGTTTGTACTACATTTGCTATTTGATTAATTCCTACGTTTACTTGACTAACACCAATGGCTTGTTCATTGGAAGCTACAGCAATCTCACCTACTAAATTTGCAGCTTTTGAAATACCTTCAACTATTTCACTTAGAGCATCTGCTGTATTATTTGCGATCTTAGTACCATCTTGGACTTTATTAATGGATCCTTCTATCAATGCTGTTGTTTCTTTTGCAGCGTTTGCAGAACGTGCTGCAAGATTCCTTACTTCCTCAGCAACTACTGCAAATCCTTTACCATGCTCTCCTGCTCTTGCTGCTTCAACTGCAGCATTTAGAGCCAATATATTTGTTTGGAATGCAATTTCATCAATAACTTTAATGATTTTAGAAATATTTTTTGAAGAATCATTAATTTCGGCCATTGATCCTAACATTTTTTCCATTTCTACATTACCTTTTGCTGCATTTAATTTAGCTTCTTCTGCTATTTCTTTTGCTTCGTTTGCATTTTGCGCATTGTGTTTTGTCTGTGATGCAATTTCTTCTATAGAAGCTGTTAATTGTTCTATTGAGCTTGCTTGTTCAGTAGCCCCTTGTGATAGTGCTATACTAGAATCAGATACTTGTCTAGAACCTGAAGCAACTTGTTCTGAAGCTTCATTAATATTAGACATTACTTCATTTATATTATTTGACATTCTTATAAATGCCGCTCCTAATGCACCAACTTCATCTGATGTATTTATATCCAATGATACATCCAAATTCCCATCAGCTATTGAATTAGCTGAATTTAAAAGTTTTTGAATTGGTTTACTTATGTGATTACTAAAGAACAATGAAACTAAATATCCTATACCAATAGAAATTGATAAGATTATTAGAAGTATAATAATTGTACCTCTGTATTGACCTCCAATTATAGCTTTTTCATTTTCAATATAAGTATCAATATCATCAGTATAATTGCCTGTTGCTATCATCCAATCAAAAGGTTCATATAGTTTTAGAAAAGCTCTTTTAGGAAGTGGTGTATCATCACCTGGTTTTGGATAATAAAAATCAGAGTATCCCTCACCGTTCTCTTCTAACAATTTGATAAAATTTTGCATAATTTTGTTTCCTTTTTTATCTATAAGGTCAATTCTATTTGTCCCTTCAAGATCCGTATTGACGGGAAGAACTACAGTATCAGCATCCATAGTATAAACAAAAAAATACCCATTTTCTCCATACTTTGCATTTCTAATAGTATTAGCAGCAATAACCTTTCCTTCTTCTTCTGTAATAGTTCCATTTTTTATATCATCATAAATTCCGTCCAGTTGGGATACAACGATTTCAACCTGCTCTTTGATTCTTGTATCATAATTTGACCTTAATTCTTTCTCAATTTGGGTTAATCTATATTCATTATTTTTATGTATTAAATATAATGAAGCTGAACCAATAAAAACAGAAATAAATAAAACGATTAAAATTACATTTAGTACTAATTTCCCTTTGATGCTTTTCATTTGTAAAACCCCCTCAGTAAATACCTAGGAAAACTTTATCATCTCATGTTTTTCTAAGAAATTGTTTACATTTAATAGTGTATTAAATTATATCAAAATTTTTATTTAATTTCAACGTACACAATTATTTAGTTGCATATAAAAGCGCCAGCCGTCGTAAAAATACGACAGCTGGTTCCTTGGAAATATTATATTCAATTAACATGCTATGTATAGTCTCTTTGTAGAAAAATATCTTTCATTGAAGATACATCCTCAGTTAATATTTGCTCACACAAAGTGTAATCTTTTGCCTTTATTGCTTTTAATAATTTGATATGCATTGCTGCATTAGCTCTATTCATGTCTTCACTCTTGTCCCAAGTGTCACAATAATATTGTATAGCTCCTCTTGAACAACATTTTAAAACAGATTCAAGTGTATTATACATCCATTGATTATTTGAAAAACTACACAATAAAAGATGAAATTCCATATTTTTTGTCCAATGTTCAATAACATCATGCTTATCAATCATCTGCATAGTCTGATTTATATGATCTTCCAACTTATTAATAATATCATCATTAATCCATTTTACAGTTTTCCTAAAAGCAGCCAATTCAATAACTAGTCTAAGTTCTAGAACATCATGGACCTCTTTAGGGGTAATCTGAACAACTTGATATCCTAAACGTGGAATACTATTTAGAATATTTTCTTTGCATAGCTCTACTAATGCCTCTCGTATTGGTGATTTACTTACTTGGTATTTTTCAATTAGCATTCTTTCACTAATTATTGTATTAACAGCATATTCACCTCTAATAATATCTTGAAAAATAAGTTCATATACTTTATCCTTAATACTCTTTAAATCTTTCGCCATATCAATTCACCCCCTTACTATTTTAATATTTGTTATCCTTTAACTGCACCAGTAGATAACCCAGCTTTTTGGAATCTCTGTAATACTAAATACAAAATTATAATTGGAATAACAGCAAAAGTTGTTCCTGCCATTATAACAGGCCACGGTGTGGATAACCCATCGCTTACTGGTAATAACGATATAGACACCATCAAAGTATATTTCTTCGCAGAACGCAAATATAATAATGGCCAGAAAAAATCGTTCCATCGAGCAATAATCGTTAAAACTCCCCACGAAGCCAATGCTGGTTTAATAATTGGTACAATTATTTTTGAATAGATAGCAAAATCTCCACATCCATCTATTCGTGCCGCTTCCATAATTTCCGTAGGAACATCTATAATATATTGACGCATATAAAATATTCCTACTGCAGTAGCAATCCTAGGAATGATTAATGACCATAAACTATTTATTAAGTTAAATTTACGCATTATGATAAATAATGGTACTGCGCCAACTTCTGGTGGAATAAGCATCGTTGCTATTACAAAATAGAATAAAAACTTTTTTCCCGGAAACTCGTACTTAGCAAATGCAAATCCTGCCAAAGAACAAAAAAATAGCGTTGTAATTGTTCCTAATAATGTTGTAAAAAAACTATTAAACAGATTGCGCCAAACTGGAATTACATTAAACACATTTTTAAAGTTTTGTAATGTTGGACTATTAACCCATAATGAATTAAATCCACTTATACTTTCGTTAGGTCCTTTTAAGGAGATAATAAACATCCAAATAATAGGAAATAAGCAGACAAATACAACTATGCCCAATATAATATATATTAATGCAGGAGCTAGGCTTTTTTTTAATTTGTATGTCATAATTTATACCCTCCTATAGATTCCCTTGTTTTCTCATAATACGAAATTGAATAAGAGATACAATTAGCAAAATTAAAGTTAGCATACATCCAATTGCAGATGCGTATCCCATTTTAAATATATTAAATCCTGAATCATACATATATTGAAAAAGAGACATATTAGATGTTCCTGGACCCTTTAAAATGTACGGTTCATTGAAAATTTTCCATGAATCTACTGTTAATGTAATAAAACAAAAGAATAATATATTATATAAACTAGGTAACGTAATTCTAAAAAATTGTTGGAATGCATTTGCACCATCTACCGTTGCAGCTTCATAATATTCACGTGGTATATTTAACAATCCAGATAGTACTATAATTGTAAACCATGGTGTATTACGCCAAATATTCAATACAACGACTGGAACTTTTGACATACTTGTACTCGTAAGCCATGGAACAGCATTGATGCCAAATAAACTTATAAACTCATTTATTAAACCAACATTTTCATCAAAAAGCATCCCAAAAATAATTCCCATTGCAATAGCAGCACAAACATTAGGTAAGAATGTTACACTTTTAAAGAAACTTCGTCCTCTAAGATGATTATAATTTAAAAACGTTGCAATTACTATAGACAATAATAGTATAAAAACTACGCCAGTTACCCAATAAATCGTTGTATTCTTTATCGCATCCCAAAACATATAATCATTAAATAATTGTTTGTAATTTTGCAAACCTACAAACTTAGGTTTCCCAATACCCTTCCATTTTGTAAAGCTAATACCAATAGTCCATAGGGTTGGTATTAATTGAAACACCAAAAACAATAGAAAAAATGGAAGAATAAACAAATATGGATACTTATGTTTTTTTAATGTTTTCATAATTGTCATCTTTTAACCCTACCAATCTACTTTAATTTTAGTTTAAGGATTTTAACTCTTAGTCAAAATCCTTAAACTCTTATAAATTAATAATATTTAATTAATCAATTCAGCTTTACCTATCTTATTTCTCAAATTTTCACCCATATTTTTGATTGCTTCGTCCATTGTTTGGTCACCAGCTACATATTTTTCTAGTTCTACGCTAATTATTTTATCAGCTTCTCCATCTTGCGGTGTAACAACTAAATTTGTTGCACCATTCTGTAATGCCGTTCCTTCCATTTCTCTAAATGATTGTCCACCATAGAACTCAGAAGGCTCTTTCCAGAAATCGTCAGCTAACAAATCTTTTGTTATTGGGTTTGCATAAGGCGCATTTTGTTCTTCCATTGCATTAACCCACTTTTCTCTAGCTTCTGCATCGAAGTGGAAGTCATGCCATAATTTCTGACAAAGTTCTGCGTATTCTCCATCTGGTTTATTCATAATTGCAAAATACCCTGAAACAGGAGCCCCTGCAACACCTACACTCTCAAATTTTGGTGCGCTTGCTACTTTCCAATCTCCAGATGTTTCAGTTACATTTTTTCTTAAAAACTCATCCCAGAAGGCTCCAATATAAAATGTTGCCACTTGACCATCTTTTACAGCATCATATAAAGCTGGTTCAAAAATAGCAGTTTTTAATAATAAACCTTCTGAATACATTGTATCAAGAGCATCAAATGCTAATTTTGCGCCTGGGTCTGTATCAATAACAACTTCACCATCATCACCCCAAATCTTTGCATTTGCTTGTGGCAGCAAACCTCTTCTACCATAATATCTCCAAGTCCTACTACCTGGATCAATATATGATAGATATACTTTGCCATTACTTTTTTCTTTCAATTCTCTACCTACTTCTATATAACCTTCAATTGTACTTAATCTTGATGGATCAATATCATACTCTTTAAATATTTTTTCATTATAAAAAACCACTTGAGGTCTTACTGATTCTGGTAAACCATATATTTTACCATCAACTGTTGCATCATTTGTAGCTCCATCGACAAGTTTGTCTTTTAAAGGCGCTATAAATTCTGTTACATCTTTCACCATATCACCTTGTGATAAATCTATTAAATTTACTGGATCAATAAAAAATGCATCTGGTAAATCTTCATAAGCACCTGCAGCATATGTCATTGTTATTTTTTCTCTTGAATCGGCTGCACCCTCTGTTTGAACAATCTCAATACTTACTTCTGGTGCTATATCTCTATTTCTTTCTAACCATGCATCAAAATATTGTTGAAGGTATTGTGGTTGTCCATAACCATAAATAACCATCTTGCCGGCTGGAAATACTTTTTTAGTCTCTTCCCCTTCTGTTGTATTAGTAGTTGTACTGTCTGTTTTTGAGCTATCATTTGCACATCCAGCAAATACTCCCATTAACAAAGTTACTACCATTAACACTGCAAAAATCTTTTTTTTCATTGCTTATCCCCCCATAATTTATTATTTAGTAGCCTCTACAGCTACATTTACACGTTTGTAAGAAATTTCTGTAGGCAATGTACAATCAGCACCTAAAATAAATTTTTCTTTTCCAAAAGAGTCAATTATAGATTTAACTTCCTGCTCTATTTCTTCATTTGTACCATCAACTAAAACGCCAGCTCTGTTTCTTAATCCACCCATTATTGTAATATCACCAAATAACTTTCTTCCTTCTTCTAAAGAAATGTTATCTTCATAAACGCCCCAGTTTACTACATCTGCTAAATCTATGTAAGATTTATATCTTTCTAGATTTAACTTGTCTTTACACATATGCAAAATATTATATCCATTATTTTGTTTAGATGCTTGTAATATCAATTTATCCAATGGTGCTATATGATTTTCAAACTCCTCATCAGTAAAATAATACTTTTCTCCACCTAATGCCGCATAGTACATACCATCTAATCCTATTTCAATATACTTTTCTGCTAATTGACACATACCTTCTGTTATACGTTTACAAGCATCCAATACAGGAGTTTTATTTTCTCTGATATGTGTACATAATAACTCTCTAACAGGTTCGTAACCATACATAGCTTCAATAGGATGTATGGCTGAAGCAACTATTCCATGTAGTGTTCCAACTTTAAAGGTATCTGCCTCACATTTATCCAAGATTCTTTCAACCATATCTATTTGAGATATCATAAAATCATCTTTAAGTGAAATATTTTTTATTTTATTCCAATCATCTGGTCTCTTTATATCTCCCATATAAGGGACAAGATTTTCATTCATTATTTTTATGATATCTGTATCTGTTTCTTTAAAAAATTCTAGATGAGAGTTAACACCTACTTGTCCAAATGCTTCATCTTTTGAAAAATGTAATGAAAAACAAGAAGGTACTCTATCTACTTCTTTACCCTTAATCGCTGCAATTACTCTTTCTTTCTTATTCATAATTATCAACCTTTCATTTAGTTATTGAAAATACAAAATTAATATTATCAAACACACTGGTATTATCAGTAGTATTATTAGTGATATTATTAATGATAACATTTACATTTTGAAAAGTCAACATATTTAGGTTTAATTTAGCAATATAACGTTTGATAGTAAACCAAAATCAGAGTAATTTAAATTTTCAGCAAAAAAGCAGCGAAAAAAATCACTGCTTTATTATTTCTATTTAATTATATATAAACGCCTGAAGTTCACCTTTCAATTGTTCTAGATCTGCTACTAAGTAATAGACTCCTTTAATCTTTTGACCTTTTCCTTCTGTAGGATATCTTTTATCTTCAATATTTGAAATATCATTTGTTATAACTGAAGTTGCTAATTTAAGTATGTATTCGTCTGTCATGCTTGTCTCTATATTTGAAGCAATCATAGGAATTAAATCGTATTTTTGTTTATTAGATAAACTCATAATTTTCTTAAACATGGAAGTAAGGACTGTACGCTGCCTATCTGTTCTCACATAGTCTCCACCTGCTTCATAACGAATTCTTGAATAAGCTAAAGCTTGTGTACCTGTCAAATTATATATACCAGGTGAATCTACTCCACTAATATGCTTCACTTCATCATCATGCACATCAATAGAAATCCCACCTATCAAATCAATAATTTCTATAGCATCCCAAAAGTTTACTGCTACATAATCTTTTATATCTAAATCAAAATTACTGTTTAGAGTACCAAGAGCAAGTTCCGCTCCACCATATGCATAAGCATGATTTATCTTAGTTTTACCATGAGCCTCTATTGGAACATATGTATCTCTCATAATAGAACTTAATTTAATAGTGTTTGTTTTTTCATTTACAGTTACTATGATAATACAATCTGAACGGGCTGGGTCACTTTCATTTCTTCTATCTAAACCGTACAAAGCAAAATTATATATTTTTTTCTCTATAGCCTCAACCTCTTTTTCAGGTGAAATCTTCAAAGTTTCATTAGACTTATCAATTTCAACATTTTCAATCTTATCAGCTACAGATTTATATTTATAAACAAAATAACCAACTAATAATAATATAGGGACGATAATGACAATAATAATTTTGTGTTTCTTCTTCATTTTGATTGCTCCTTGTATAATAAATTACCATATTTTACATCATTCTTATTATATATCCATTTAATGTTATTGTAAACTAATTTTATAATTAATTGCATAAAAGAACTATGTTACTCCAATTTATTATGAAAGAAATAACATAGTTCATAATTGTTCTTATATTAAAAGTGCTACTTTATTAATTTCCAATAAACATTTGAGTCCAATAATACCTTCCATGTTCATCAACAACAACACCTACACCTATTTCCGTAAATGATGAGTTTAGAATATTACTTCTATGCCCCTTAGATTTCATCCACGCTTTCATAACCTCAGATGGTGTGATTTGTCCAAATGCAATATTCTCACCTGCTATACTATAAGTTATGCCAAAATTACTAATCATATCAAAGGGTGATCCATAAGTTGGAGACCTATGTGAAAAATAATTATTATCAACCAAATCTTGTGATTTCAATCTTGCTATCTTAGCTAATTCATAATTTCTTACTAAGGGTTTTAAATCCATTTTAGCTCTTTTACAATTAACTAACTTAATTACTTTATTTTCAAATCTACATATAACACTCATATCAACATCCCTTTCTTCTACCTTAACTTCTTGGTTTATTTCATCCTTAAGTCATGGCTAGTATGCTGATGGTTTGATTCAATTAAATCATATTTAATTCCCTCCTTCAGTATAATCTATAAGTTTTGAATTAAGTTTATGATTTAGTTTTACAACATTTATAGATTATTGTTATAAAATTTTTGATTTAAACAATGCTAATTAAAAAAGTTCAATTAAAACAAGGTACTGTTTTAATTGAACTTTGGTTTTATCTACTTTACCCCAAAATAATCAACATACCAATCAGCAAAATTCTGTAGCCCTTCTTCTATACTTGTAGAAGGTTTAAATCTTACTGCTTCTTGAAGTTTATCTGTTGAAGCATAGGTTGCAGAAACATCTCCTGCTTTTAAAGGTTCAAATATTTTCTTGAATTCTACTTCTTTTCCTAATGCTTTACTTAAACATTTCTCTAATGTTGTTATAAATGTCATTAGTTTTTCAGGACTATTGTTCCCTATGTTAAATACTTTATGGGGAACTGCTTCTACTGATGGGTTAATTAGTAATCTTTCAATTCCTTCTACTATATCATCTACGTATGTAAAGTCTCTGTATAAGTCATTTTGAAAATCACCATTGTTAAATATCTTAATAGGTTCTCCTTTAAAGTACTTATCAGTAAACCCAAAGTATGCCATGTCTGGTCTTCCCATAGGGCCGTATACTGTGAAGAATCTTAAACCTGTAGCTGGTATTTTGTAAAGATAGCTATACGTATGGGCCATTAATTCATTTGATTTCTTTGTAGCTGCATATAATGATACTGGATTATCTACAAAATCCGTTTCTTCAAAAGGTACTTTTTTATTAGAACCATATACTGAACTTGATGATGCATAAACTAGGTGATCTACTGGATTATATCTACAAGCTTCAAGGATATTAAAAAATCCTACTATATTACTTCCTATATACACATCTGGATTTTCAATAGAATATCTTACACCTGCTTGTGCTGCTAAGTTTACTACAATATTAGGTTTATACTCTTCAAAGGTTTCCATTATCATAGACTTATCTGAGATATCTCCTTTGATAAATGTAAAATTCTCAAAAGGTTTAAGTTTTTCTAATCTTGTATACTTAAGATTCACATCATAATAATCATTTACATTATCAATACCAATTACTCTACATCCTTTTTCTAAAAGTTTCTTTGATAAATAAAATCCAATAAAACCTATAGCTCCAGTAACTAAATATGTTTTTGTTATATCTAATGTTTTGTAACTCAATTTTATGCCTCCTTAAAAATAGAAGTTTTATGTTTTTTGATTAATTGTTAGTTGCAGCAGCTTCAGTCATTGCATCAAGAATTCTTATGTATGGTCTTCCTATTGAATAATATTCTACTCCTACTTCTTTCATCTTTTCATTATTATATAAGTTTCTTCCGTCATATACTAAAGGTGTTTTCATAAGCTTCTTATAATCCTCTGGAAGTATCGCTTTAATTTCACCCCACTCTGTAAAGATAAAACAAATATTAGCATCTTCTAAAGCTACTTCAACATTATCAACATACTTTATAGTGCCTTGTCCAATTTTTCCTTCTGGATATACTCTATTAAAGTTATCCTCACCAACAGGATCATAGGCATAAATCTCTGCTCCAGCTTCTAATAGTAATGGTACATTTGCAAGTGATGGTGCTTCTCTTAAATCATCTGTTCCTGGTTTAAATGTAAGTCCAAGTACTGCTACTTTTAAGCCACTAAAAGTGATTAGACGTCTACAAGCTTTCTTATATAACATAGTCTTTTGGTCTTTATTTACATCTATAGCTGCTTTGATAGTTCTAAGCTCATATCCATTTTGTCTTGCTAAATAATCAAGTGCCTTTGTATCTTTTGGAAAACATGAACCACCATAACCTATACCAGCATTTAAAAACTTACTTCCAATACGCTCATCATAACTCATACCTTTAGCTACATCTTGAACATTAGCCCCTACCAGCTCACTAAGATTAGCAATGTCATTCATATAAGATATTTTAAGGGCTAGAAAATCATTTGAAGCATACTTAATCATCTCTGCTGATCTTCTATTTACAGATACTATAGGCAGATTAAAAGGTTCATATATTTTCATAAGCATCTCTTCTGCCCATTTACTTTCAGTTCCAATGATAATTCTTGCAGCCTGAAGTGTATCATGAACTGCTGTGCCTTGAGCTAAGAATTCTGGATTTGATGCTACTTCTACTTTAACATCATTAACTAAAAAGTCTTTTATGAACTGCTCCACCTTATCATTTGTACCAACTGGAACTGTAGATTTTACTACTACAAGACAATCCTTTTCTACGTTTTCAGCTATCTGTCTTGCAACTGTTGCTATATAACTTAGGTTTGCAGAACCATCTGGCTGCTCTGGAGTACCGACTCCAATGAATATAGCATCTGCTTCTCTGTAAGCTGTTTTGTAATCAGTAGTATAATGAAGTCTACCTTCTTCATAATTTTTCTGCATTAATCCTTCCAAATCTGCTTCATAAATTGGAGAAACTCCACTCTCCATTAACTTTACTTTATTTTCATCAATATCTACACAGGTAACTTGATGTCCTCTTTCTGCAAAGCAAACCCCTGCCACAAGACCTACATACCCTGTTCCTGCTACTGCTATTTTATACATTTCTTTTTCCCCCTAACTCCAATACCATATTTAAAATTCTAATACTTCTATATCACTCTATAAATTTGCTTAACCTTATTGGCTATCGCTTATTTTTATTCTCTACTTTACCTAATTTTCTATTTTTTCAATTTATTCTCTTATCTAAACTTTTCCACAGTTAATTCACTCCCACATAGTGATTGAGTTAATTAGGGTTCAACTCCGTGCTACAATTTCTCAACTAAAATATCAGCAATCTTCTTGCAAGCTGTACCATCTCCATAAGGATTACTTGCCTTACTCATCTTCTCGTATTCTTCTTTATTATTTAATAATTCTTTAAAAGTAGAATAAATAGTTTCTTCTTCTGTTCCAACAAGCTTCAGTGTACCAGCTTTTATTCCTTCTGGTCTTTCTGTCGTATCTCTCATAACAAGTACCGGCTTGCCTAATGATGGAGCTTCTTCTTGAATCCCTCCACTATCTGTTAATATCATATATGAACGATTTAAGAAGTTATGAAAATCCAATACTTCAAGTGGATCAATAATATTAATTCTGTCATGATTACCGAATACTTCTGCTGCAGCTTCTCTAACTAAAGGATTCATATGTATTGGATAAATCACTTTAATATCTTCATGCTCATCAACAATTCTTTTAATTGCTCTAAACATGTTTCTTAAAGGTTGTCCTAGATTTTCTCTTCTATGAGCTGTTAACATAATCAATCTATCATTCCCAAGCCAATCAAATAATTCATGATGATAATCTTCTCTTACAGTTGTGTTCAAAGCATCAATTGCTGTATTACCTGTAACATAAATTGACTCTGGATTTTTACCTTCATTTAATAAGTTTCCTTTAGATACTTCTGTTGGAGCAAAGTTAAAAGTAGCTACAATACCAGTAGCTTGTCTATTAAACTCTTCAGGAAATGGAGAATATATATTGTAAGTTCTTAACCCCGCTTCCACATGTCCTACTGGTATTTGCATATAGAAACACGAAAGAGCTGTAACAAATGTAGTAGAAGTATCTCCATGAACTAAAACTACATGTGGTTTTACTTTTTCTAAAACTTCTTTCATTTTATTCATTATATTAACTGTTACATCAAATAAAGTTTGTTTAGCTTTCATAATTGAAAGATCATAATCTGGTGTAATATTGAAAGCATCTAATACTTGATCTAACATTTCTCTATGCTGTCCTGTAACACATACAACAGTCTCCAATTCAGCTCGTGTTTTTAGTTCTTTTACTAAAGGACACATCTTAATTGCTTCTGGTCTTGTTCCAAATACTACCATAACTTTTTTCTTCATTTATACCCACCTACTTTTTCTATAGCTTAATTTAAGGATTTCTTTATCTTTAATTTCCCATTTCAAATCTAGAAATTTGACATACATAAAATACCTTTCTATGATATACATATGGTCTATTTACAAATTTTGAAACATAATATATCATTAGATAAACTTTCACTTTCTTCCATACTCATCATTAAATCTTATTATGTCATCTTCCTCCAAATATTCACCCATCTGCACTTCAATGATTTCTAAAGGTGTTTTACCGGGATTCTCAAGTCTATGTTTCTGTCCTGGTTTTATAAAAATACTTTCTCCAGCAGGAACTAGTCTCTCCACATTATATATAGTTACTTTAGCCATTCCTTTGACAACAATCCAATGTTCACTTCTATGGTGATGCATTTGATAGCTTAACTTCTTACCTTGACTTACTTTAATTCTCTTAATCTTAAATGAATTTTCTTCTTCCTCAAGTACTTTATAATTACCCCAAGGTCTGTAATCTTGTACATGATATTCAGATCTAATATCATTTCTTGATTTTAAAGTTTCTACTATATTTTTTACTTTTTGTGATTGATCTTTTTTACAGATTAACAAAGCATCTCTATTATCTACAATAATTAAATCATCAACACCTACTGTAGATACTAACTTACCCTTTTCTGAATGTATGTAATTATTCTTTGAATCAATAACTATATTATCAGAATCAACGATATTATTATTTTCATCTTTGTCAAAAACATCATAAAAAGCATCAAAGCTACCAAGATCATTCCATCCAATGTCTACAGGAGCTACAGCAACATTTTTGCTCTTTTCCATAATGCCGTAGTCAATTGAAATCTTTTCATCTATCTTACTAAATGCTTCTTTAATACTATTACTTGTTTTAAAGGCATTATATATATTTTTTGCATATTGTTTTACTTCATTAATAAAAAACTCAGTATTAAACATGAATATTCCAGCATTCCAATAATAACCGTTGCCAACATATGTAACTGCAACTTCATGCTCAGGTTTTTCTTTAAATTCTTTTACCTGATAACCATTTAGCTTCTCAATACCCGGTGCAATATATCCATATCCTGTGTTTGGTCCGTCTGGTTTAATACCAAAAGTTATGATTGAATCCTCAGTTAAAGGTTCTGACTCTTTTATAATATTAGCAAACTCTTTTCCCTTTAATATCATATGATCTGAAGGGAAAACCACTACTGAGTCATTTCCTTTTTTAGCTATTTCATGAACGCCTGCATAAATTGCTGGTAAAGTATTTTTTGCTTCAGGTTCAACAAGAATATTTGATTCATTATACTCATAACCCAATTCTTCTACTGCTCCCATAACTAAAAATTTATATTTCTCATTAGTTACAACATATATATCATCCAAATCTGCTAATAATAAACTTCTCTCAATTGTTTCCTGAAACAAAGAAGGTTTATTTCCTTGTAACTTAATAAATTGTTTTGGATATCTATCACGGCTTAGTGGCCATAATCTTGTCCCACTTCCGCCTGCTAATATAATTACTTTCATTTGTTTATGCCTCCTAACATACTAAGTTATTTTTGATTAGTACTTTAAAATACAATATAGGGTGCAACTAGAGTATTTTTAATATTTAACCAAATTATTAAAAATACTCTAGTTGCTTTAATCACAAATACTAGTATGTGTATTTTAGAAACTTACTTTATTCTCTCTGCTTACATATAGTTTCTTTATATCTAATTTTTTCATCTGACAATCTTTTAATTTCTTGTAAACTTAATTTAAACATATCTACAGGATCTGTATTTAATGACTTCATTACTTTATAGGGCCACATCCAGTTATTATATACACCTTGAACAATAATCTGTGCAAAAATCAATCCCCAAACCCCCATATTAGTTAATCTAATTAACAATATAGAAATTATAATGCCTATAAAACTTGAAAGAATAAATGACTTCATATATGGTACATTATTAGTGTTAGATATATATGAAGCATAATATGAATGATGTTTTAGCAAAAATTGATATAGCGAAATTACCAATAAAATAGGGATACTAAAAACTACATCAGGTTTTATTACTTCAAGAATAGGTATACCAATAAATATTAAAGCAACTACTCCAATCCAAAATAATGTACAATAAACTGTCATAGCAATTGACATTAATTTTTTTAACTTTTCAATGTTGTTATTAATATAAGCCGATTGAAGAGATGGCTGAAATGTTGTATATAACGCTCCTGAGATAGTTGCAATTGCCGTTATTAACTGTATTGATATAGAATATATTCCTGTTTCCGTTAAACTCAAGTACATCGAACAAATAATAACGCTTGCTTGATTTGAAAGATACCTAGATAAAGAAACCATGCCATCTCGCCAGGCATTGTGCCAAACTAAGAAAAAGGTTTCTTTAATATCATCTGAAACTATTATCGTTCTATCATTCTTAATACGTTCACCAATATTCTCATATTTATAAAATGCATTCTTAGATATTAGTCTGAATAAAAGACCATATCCCAAATATGCTAAAGATACAGCTACCAATCCGAATCCTAAATGCAATAAAACAATAGAAAGAATAATTTGAAACGTCCTTGATAATACAGTAGCTATATTGATTTTTGAAATCGCACCAACTCCACGTAAAAAAGTAGTATAATATCCATAGTATATATTTAAAAACACTGCGAAACTATATATAATCCATGCAGCTATATGAGTGTATCCAATCATATTGTTTGATAAATGAAGTATATACACTGTTCCTATCGTTAGCAATATAGTTAATGCCAATACCGAAATAATAAGATATATTCTCTTACAAGTTAAAATCACTTTTTTTAACAAACCGATATTCGGCTCACAATTAGCAACAAAAATTGCATCCGTTTTACTTAACGCTACAGCTCCACTCCAACTGTATGCAACATTTCGTGCAAGTGTTGGATTAAAACCAAAATCAAATAAATTAACTATTCCCCCAATACTTAGAAATACATACCACAAACCTAATGCTTCTCCATTAAGATAATGCATCATGAATGGCAGCAACAAAAAATTACTTCCTAACGACATGAAAGTCCCTATGTAGTTCCATATAACATCATTTTTTCTCACTTTCATTAATATCTCCACCCTTAAATGCATCTTTGAACTTCTGAATTATTATATCTTTATCATGAAACTTAATAAATTGATCAAAATCTTTTTTGGTTGTTATGCAATATTTTAGTTCATCAACTTTAGCAAAAAACTCCTCTACATTATTAACCCCTATACATAAAAGTGGATATTTTTCCTCATAACTCTTAATAATAGGAACATTATTTGCTATAACTACCTTATAGTTTGAGATAGCATCATAAATAACACCACTAACCCGATATTCGAAAGTGCTTGGTAAAGGTATAAAGACTCCTTTACATTTTTTAATGTAATTGTCATAATCTTTTTTTGATAAGTATCCTGTTATGACTTTTAAATATCCATTATCGAATTGGTATTTTTTTGAACGTAATATCACCTGCTGTTTAGCCATCTTCAAACGACCGTTTTTTCTTTCATCATCTATTATTTCTTTTATAAAGTTTTCATCATTACTATTGCTCAATCCAATACAATCATATATGTCTTCTTCATTTGAAGTTACAGATTTAAAAGTTGGGTGAGGGATTACATGTATACGTTTCTCATCCACTCCTATTTTTTGTACTAAATATTCTTTAAAATAGTCTTCAAAAACAATATGATTTACTTTATTCATATAAGTTTTAAAAAAGAACTTTTTAACAGGGTTCTTCAGTTCATCTATATTTTTGTGATGTAATATAAAAAAGTTATCCAGTTTTAAAAATAACCTCCCAATAGCAAAAGCTATTGTATCAAACGTAAAAACAACTTTAGCACTATTTATATTACCTGCAACTACTTTTCTAGTCTTTAACATCGAAACAATTGATTGAAGTTTTCTAATTATCATATTTCTCCCATCCATATCTACTCGGATTTCTTCTAACTCAACATCTTTCCAATCGTTTTTATGTTTACTGTAATAACCGTTTCTTGCTATAACTTTGACATCCCCTACATTGGTAAGGTAATTAATGATTTTGTAATATAAAGGTGCATGATTTTTGGGGAAAAGATAATCCAGTATTATAATCTTCAATTTAATTCTCCTTACTTTTTATATACTTAATTCATTTTTTACTAATTTATCTCCGTTTTTGTAATTCAAATAATTTATTTCTTTGTAATCAATATCCATAAAAGCAATAATCAAAGCAGTTACCCCAAATATTGATATAGTTAATGAATATGCATAAAATAATACAAACCAAAAACCACCTATCACCATCCAAGGTGATTTATGAATTTTACTAACAATATTTTTCAATACCCATAGAAAGAAAATTATGCCGATCATGCCGTTCGCTAAATAAAAAGTATTTAAGGTTTCATGCATTTTATGATACAAAGCATTCTCAATTTGCCATTTTGAGTATGCAAATTCATCTACATAACCAAATAAAGACAAATTATCTTCTATTGTTCCTAAATAACCTTTTCCTGTAAAAATAAACCAAGGCTTTTCAATGTATTCACTCGTAATATTTAAGAACTGTGAGATTCTCATCTTTGGAGAACTAGGCATATTTTTAAACCACTCATTATCTACTGATAACATTCCTGAGACTTGTTCCAACTTTGTTGAAAGTAAAAGACTATTATTACACATAGATGGCAAAATATTATTAAATGTAAAATAAATAATAAATATACCTGATAGTAATGTTAATATTACAGTCCTATACATTTTTCTTTTTAATAAGATAGTGATAATAATAACTGGTATAATGGCCATTATAATAATCATTTTGCCATTAGTATTATACATTAAGCCTAAAACTAAAATTATCATCGTAGATATTACTAAAATTATTTTCTCATTTTTATGGTAGTCTTGATAGAATGGTATAATTATAGCGCAGCCTAACAACATAATAATGTTACTTACCTGTAACGAATTTAAGCCGCCTCGGTTACCATAGTTTTCCAGTAACATACAGGTTACAAGAGTAATCGCAAGACTAATGATAATTGCAACTAATGATTGTTTTATTTCATTTATATCTTTTATATTACATCTAATTACTGTATAGATAACAATTACTTCTATAGATACAAATATAAAAATATAACTAGCATCTATAAACATGCCTATGCTTGTCATCTTAATAAGTATATCATTATCATTCATTAGTAAATTAAATAATCCCATGAAAATACCAATAGGAGTTAATATAAATACACCTTTCATAAACTTCCCAGCATAACCCTTCGATTTGTAAGGGTGTTGTATTTCTCCATTTAAAACAAATTTTATTAGTAATATTAAAAGAAATATAACGCCTAGATTTACACCTGCTATCCTAAATTCTTTAAAACCGTAGAAAACGTCAGCACCTACATATGAAGCTGACTCCATACTAGTGCTTAGAAATATAATATAGTAGCTTATATATTTAACATCTTGATTATGTATCAAACACCTAATGAGTATCAAACTTTGTATTACAACTAATAATAGCATTATTATAAAGCTGTCATAAAAAAAACTATTAAGCAAAGTGACTATTATTGCAACAGATATATATTTAAAATTAAATACGTTATTATGATTCTCTTTTAGTTTGTCCATTCTTTAAGCTCTTCCTTTCCACACAAGCTACTTATAATTCAAAATCTTCAACGAAATTTTTCAAAGTATAGTCAAAATTCACTTTTTTTAAAAGAACTTCTCTTTTATTATCTACTTTTGGGTGATTTTTATTAATATATTCTAATATTTTCTCTTCATTTTTAGATTTAAAATCTACAACAACTCCAAGATCATATTGTTCTACATAATTTGCTACATCAAATACGTATGGTGTAGTTATAATTTTCATCCCACTCTGTACATACTCAAGGAATTTGTTGGGAAATGCAACATGATTAGTAACAATATTCTCACGAATTAAAAATGCATAATCTCCCGCCAATAATACCTTATTTACTTCACTTGGATCTAGGCTATCTGTAATTATATCTTCATAACTCTTAATCATAGGCAGTATTTCTTGTATTTTATGAGACAAAATTAACATTTTATAATTTTTATTAGAATCTTTTAACTTATTAAAAATTTCAATGGATTTATCAATGCATTGCCATGGGGAAACACCACCAGAGTATATAAATAATTTTTCATTAGCCTCTATACCATATTTTTTTCTATAATATTCGCGATTTGCTTTTCTGTCCACTTGCACATTTTTATTATTTTCAATCGAACAAGGAACAACATAATAATTGGAATCTGATAACCCATATTCTTTGTTTAAATATTGTGTTAATGCATCAGACACAACAAAAATTCCATCCATATGTTGAAGATTTTTTGATTCACTATATCTAGAATAATGATATGCTAGATTAAGATAAATTCTTTTAGTAATGCTTTTTCCTTTTGCAAATTCTTTTATATCTTCGACTGATCCATGAATATCAGCAATTACAGGTATATCTCTATTTATTTTTTTTACAAAACTATGAAGATGTAGTGTTCCAATCCCAGAAAGAACAACGCAATTATAATTATCAGATTTAATTCGCTTAGCTATAATACTCTTAAGTTTATTGGTTTTTAAAATAATATCTACTGGATTATATTTGTTAACCATTAATACAGTAGTATTAATGGCATTTGGCTTTTCTCTTTTTTTAGCTAAATGTTTATTACGAGCTAACACTATATATTCTGTTTCTATTCCCCATTTTGAACTTAATGCATGTGCTCGGTTCATTATCAAACGTAATTCTCCACTTGTATTTAGAATGTTCTTTGTAGTAATGAATAATATTTTTTTCATAATACCCTCCAAATTGATCCGCATCGTATAAAAAGGTTTTAGATACTTTTTTCTTAACTGTAAAAATCACTTATATCATAAATTAAAAGTGTAATTTAAAATAAAATCTAACCGTTTGAGTATGCAATTACTTTTATCGTTACACACTTATATGATAAAAAATAAATATATAACAATGAATACAACTAAAAAAACTTCATTTCATAAAAGAAACTGAATAGGTATAAATAAATTAATATAGTTACAATTATATTTAATTAAAGTGTATTAAAAATAACAATATTAATACTTTTTTATAATCGTTTCTTTTTTTTGTACTATGATTGAATCATTAGGGAAATCTCCTCTAATAACACTTCCAGCTCCAATAACACAGTTATCCCCAATCTTTGTTCCTCTTAAAATCACTGTATTTGCACCAATCCAAACATTATTTCCAATTTCAACTGGGGAAGTTTTATATTTTAACTTTAAACCATCTTCCGCTCTGAAATCATGATCATGATCATAAATTAAAACATTTGGACCTAAAATTGAGTTTTCTCCAATTTTTATGCTTTGATGACTAGTAACCATGCACCCATAATTAAAAGCAGTATTTTTACCGACAATTAACTTAGCAGTTTCTCTAACTCGTAGCTTAACTCCACTATGTGCTCTTACTTTTTCACCTAAATATAACCTTGATCCTTTACCAATATCGACTTCTGTATTTGGCGAAAACCTTTCGATACAATAAAACTTAAAATCGGATCCGTGAATTAGCTTTAAAATTGAAAATTTAAGTAAAGTATAGATTACACTAATAAAATTTTTTAGCTTTCTCTTCATAAATGTTCTCCTTATATTTTCACTGAAAAAATTTATGTAGCTTTTAAAAACGTTTCTGCTCAAATTTAACCGTTACTTGATGCCAAAACTCTGTATCATATATATATATTGATTAAAAGAACTAGCCTATTATTCGATTCCCATAATCTCAAGCATATGTCTATTAACAATATTAACATCGTACTTTTCTTTACAAAATCTTAAACTATTCTGAGACATCTCCTTTACTCTGTCAGGATTCTCAATCATATATTTCATTTTTTCAACTAAGCTTGTACTATCTTTAGGCTGTATTAAAAATCCATTAACCCCTTCTGATACCGCATCACGACAACCAGGCCAGTCAGTTGTAATAATAGGACGTGCCATCGCCATAGCTTCCAATATTGTTCTAGGAAGTCCCTCTCGATAGTACGTAGGTAAAACAAAAACTTTTGATTTCTCTAAATATGGAACAACATTTTTGGTTTCTCCCGGAAACTCAATAGAACCATCTGATATATACGGTTCTAATTCTTCTGGTTTAATTGCACCAATTGAACTGTCATATCCACCAAGTAAAATAAATCTGGATTCTGGATACTCTTTCTTCACCGTACGAGCTGCTTCTGCAAATTCAAATACCCCTTTTTCTTTTATAACTCTAGCTATCATTAAAAATATAGGTTGTTCAGCCAATTCATTTACATTAAACCTTTCCATATTTACTCCAGAACCATCCACTCGTACCGCCTTCTCTTCAGCTAAGTATCCTAAATCAACTAATTGTTTTAAATCATCGCTATTTTGAAAAATTATTTTGTTACATCCTTTAAACGCTTGTTTATAAAGTATACCTGTAATTTTTCTTAATACCTTCGCTTTAAAACTATTTGATGCATATATTCGACCTAAACCAGTCACCATTGGATATATCCTCTTAATACTAACGTGTCGTGCTGCCAGGCTACCATATACAACTGGCTTAATTGTGTAACTAAATACCAAATCAGGTTTTTCTGATTTCATAACTTTTTTAAGTTTTTTATAATAATTAACATCACCAAGGATACTAATATTATCTTTAGAAAATGGTACTTCAATAAATTTAGCTCCCAATGCTAATACATCATCTATATAATCCTTATTCGGTCCTATAGCAACAACTTCATGACCATTAGAAATAATTTTCTTAATCAAATCTCCTCTAAAATTAAATAACGTCTTATTTTTTGGTGATATCACCATTACTTTCATTTAATTCACCTCTCAGTAATACAAATAATTTAGCCTATATAATTTCTTTCAAATTCTCACATATTAACTCAAACATTCTTTCATTAACCTTATCTGAAACAAACGAGTTATGTGGCGTAACAATAACTCTCTCTAAATCCCATAATATACTTTCCTCTGATAAGGGTTCCTCCTCAAATACATCAAGAGCTATGCCTAGAAATTTTCCAGCTTGAATTGCTTCTATCAACGCCCTTTCATCTATAACTCCACCTCTAGAAACATTAACAAGAACACTATTATCTTTCATGTATGATAACTTCTTTGCATCTATTAAGCAACGAGTTTCTTCTGTAAGTGGTAATGTTAAAATAACAATGTCACTTTTCATTAAAACTTTATCCAAATCATCAATTGTATAACTTTCATCGATTAATTCTGATTCTATCTTTCGTCTACCAACACCTATTATATTTACACCAAATACCTTTAGTCTCTTTGCAACCTCTGTTCCAACACTACCAAATCCAATAATAGCAGCACTCTTATCTGTAAGTTCTAGTAAATCACGCTTCTTTTCCCATTTATGCTTAAGTTGAATTTCATAAAAATGTCTGCTATTTTTATAAATCTCTAGAATTTTTAGTACAACAAACTCAGTCATTGGAATACTATATACTCCTCTAGCATTATATATCTCTATACCAAGCTGTTTAATATAGTCAATCGGTACTCTATCCATACCAGCACTGGTAAGTTGAATAAATTTTAGGCTCTTAAATTTTGCAATGTCATTATATAAAAAAAGCCCGTTGCAAACCACTGCTTCTACATCAGTAACATCTATCTCCAAAGGAAGTCGCTCATCTTTGACAAATATAATCTCATAACCAAGCGACTGTATAGTATTCAATTGTTCTTCACTGTACTTGAAAACTCCAGTAAGTAGTAATTTCATATAGCCTTCCTCATCATTTTCTTAGATATCTCACATTTTATTTTCATTATCTTGTCTTTAACCACTTCATGATTGTGTTGAAAAAAATCCATGTCCTCATTCAATAATCCATCTTCATATTTTCTTATCTTATCAACACCAGTTTTAAAAACACTTTTAACCTCACTAACATCATCCACCTTATTTGCATTACAAAAACTCCTAGATAAAATAGCCATACTAGAACCTAGTCTATAGTGTTCTCCAATAATATATTCTGCTGGCAAATCACCTTGTCCAAGTCGTGCTATTCCCCCAAAACCATATGGGATGCCTTTATCTCTAAACTTATTGCATAGCATTTCAACTGTGCCATCAGCCAAAAGTTCAAACATAAATTTCATTTTATAAGATAGATGTAAATCATTTAGACCAATATGAATTAAATCTATACCTTCTAGATTCAAAATATCATCAATATTCTCTACTGCCTCTGCGGTTTCGCATAACAAACAAGTTTTTGCTCTACCATCTACATAACTAATGAATTTTTCAACTTCATCTTTTGTCTTAAAAAATGGAAGCATGACTATATCAGCTCCGTCCTCAATAACTTTATTTATTTCATTTCTAGAACCATCATAAATAGGATTAACTCTAACCAGTAACTCTGCCTTCGTTAGTACTTTCTTTATTTTTTTTACATCTTCTATATTATGTCGTGAGATTACAGTATCAAGATGACCTTGTCTTTCATCTTTCCCATTAATCTCAAGATCAATAAAAATCCAATCCACTCCACTATCTTCAGCTATTTTTACAATACTCTCTTTGTTTGTTATATACATTAAGTTTAACGACATTTCATATGCACCCCTTTTTTCCCTTTTAGATTCTACTCCCATTATTAATAGCTTTATTCACATCTTGAATGTCGTTTCTGTAGTTTGAGTTTTAACTGTCTCACCAACATTCACGTTATCCTGCATACATAAAACCTTAATAATAGTTTTAAAAAATATCTTTACATCAAAACTAAAAGAAAGGTTATTAACATACTCAACATCGTACTCAATTCTTATGTCCCAAGTGATATCTTTTCTTCCATTAATTTGTGCCCATCCTGTAACACCTGGTCTTATACTGAATCTCTTTTTTTGTTCCTCAGTATATTCTTCAAATGGCCATGGATGATATGTTAATGTTGGACGAGGTCCAATGATAGACATATCCCCTTTTATGATGTTTACAAATTGCGCAAGTTCATCAATGCTTGTCTTACGAATAAACTTACCAATCTTAGTTACTCTTGTGTCACCTTTAGTTTCATAAACTCCACCTTTTTCTGCACCAACACACATTGAACGAAATTTATAAATTTCAAACACTTTTCCATTTAACCCAAGACGTTTCTGTTTAAAAATTATAGGCCCTTTAGACTCAATTTTAATAGCTATAGCTACAATTACTAAAAGTGGTGTAAGGATTATTAATCCAAATAATGAAAACAATATATCAAATAATCTTTTAAAACTTTTATAAAACATAATAATTACACAGCTCCTATCCCTCTAATTGATTCACTCCATTCCATCCGCTCATCTTTTCAATCAATTTCCTTTCTATAATCCATATACAAATTAAATAAATATAAATCTAATCTTATTCTTATTCCCCTTTTCCCTAACCCAATTGCTACTCCAATGGTTAACCTAACATCTTCTTATCCTGTAAACATGCTCACCTCTCCCTTACCATTCAATAATACATGAATTTATAAGAAAGGAACTTCCCCACTGTCATCCTCTATCTCCTTACTTTCATCTTTAGTATGAACACTACATTCAATTTTCCCATCCACATAAATAATATCTCCATATTCAGGACAAATTTCACCTATGTACTCAGAACAATAGTTTAACTATCGTTTAGCAATTGTTAAACAATCGTTAAACAATCGTTAAACCATCGTTCTAAGAAAATTACTCATCTTAACCAACAAATTCTTAACCATCCTAACAAATTCATCATACTCACCCTGCTCTATATACCCCAACTCCAATGAAATCTCCATTTGACAAACCAACTCCATCAAAGATCCATAAGATATATTAATAAAATGAGCTTTATCTTTATTACTTTTTCTACTTGTTCCTTCAGCAATATTACTTGGTATTGAAACAGCTGCTCTATTCATCTGCTGAACTAAAGCAAACCTCTCTTCACTAGGAAACATCTTAGTCAATTTATAATTATATTTCACAATTTCCTTCGCCAACTGATATATCTGCAACTTCTGAAATCCAAACATCTTTTTAACTCCTTTTGAACAGTTGTGGAACCATTGTTTAACAATCGTTAAACGATGGTTAAACCATCGTTCAACCATCGTTAATCCATAGCCACCGCAACTCTCTCATCTTCAACACCACTACCATCTTTCCAACTGCCCGTCTCTCCTACTTTATCTTCCGCCTTATAAGTCGGCACCAAATCCTTAATACAAGCAAAAATAAGGTCATTATCTTCACTTTCTATCATTATCCTAGTACCAGCAAGCTTATCTCTCAACTTGTAAAAATCAATATGACTTGGCTTACCAATATAAATTTTCTCATGATTGGTTTGTCCATTAAGTTCTCCACCCATCAAAAGCTCTTCATAAAGTTTTTCACCAGGTCTAAGCCCAGTAATTTTTATTTCAATGTCTTTATTTGGCTCAAAACCAGAAAGCTTTATAAGGTCAGAAGCCAAATCATATATTTTAACTGCCGCACCCATATCCAAAACAAAGATTTCTCCCCCTTTAGCATAACCACCAGCTTGAAGAACTAATTGAGATGCTTCAGGAATAGTCATAAAAAATCTAATAATATCTTTATGAGTTAATGTAACAGGTCCTCCTTCAGCGATTTGTTTTTTGAACAATGGTATTACTGAACCATTAGAACCAAGAACATTCCCAAATCTAACAGCCACAAATTTAGTTTTACTTACCTTATCAATAGACTGTATAATCATCTCACAAACACGCTTTGTAGCTCCCATAATATTAGTAGGATTAACTGCTTTATCTGTAGAAATCTGTACAAATCTCTTAACTCCATAAGTATCAGCACATTCAGCTGTGTTCAATGTACCAAATATATTGTTTTTTATAGCTTCTCCTGGACTGTCTTCCATTAAAGGAACATGTTTATGAGCTGCTGCATGGAATACTACATCAGGTTTGTACTTTGCAAAAATACTGATCAACCTCTTTTTATCCCTTACAGAAGCAATAAGAACAGACAAATTAAGATTAGGATAATTTCTTTTCAATTCGTTTTGCAGGTCATATGCATTATTCTCATATATATCTACAATGATAAGTCTCTTTGGTTTAAATCTAGATACTTGTCTACATATTTCAGATCCAATAGAACCACCACCGCCTGTAACTAATACAGTTTGATTTTCTAAATAATCACTAATACCTTTCATATCTAGTTTCACTGGTTCTCTACCCAACAAATCTTCTACATTAACATCACGAATCTTACTAAGAAAAACTTTCTCACCTAAGATTTCATTATATGCAGGAATAATTTTTAGTTCGCATCCTGTTTCTTTACAAATGTTTATAATTTCAGTTTTCTGTTTTATAGTAACTCTTGCCATAGCAATAATAATCACATCAATATTTTCGGTTTTTGCATAACGTATAATTTTCTTTCTACCACCAATAACCTTAACTTTATTTATATAACTTCCCCACTTACTCTTATCATCATCAATTACCACCACAGGTTCATACCCTATATTTACATTGGACAACATTTCTTTAATAATCAAACTACCTGTATAACCAGCTCCAATTATCATAACTTTTTTGGGTTTCATACAATTGTTAATAGATTTAGTTTGAAGAAACACCACATATCTTCTCAAAAATCTATAAGACATTCTAATTGCCACAGTAAAAACTAAAGTAATCATAAAAAAAATAAGTTTCAACGAAAAATCATAATTAAAATTAGTAAACAAAGAACTAAGTAAAACAACCCCCGACCACGATACTACATTTGCCAATATAATATTCAAAAACTCATAAGATCCTGCAAATCTCCAAAGGCTGTCATATAATTTAAATAAAGTAAATACCAAAATATAAATTACTGAAATCATAAGAAAACTCATTAACTTTACTTCGCCATATTGGTTCATCAATAACAGTGCAAAGAAATAAGAAAAATTTATTAGAACGATATCTAAAAGAACTAGAAATAATTTCTTATGACGAAGTTTCATTTTTTCAAATAAACCTTTCAACGCTTCCCCAACTCCCACATAAAATAATAACTAATATAATACTAATTTGATAATTTTTATACTATGTTTTTTTTAATAACATATTATACATATTATTACATTTAAATTCTAAAAAAATTTACATTTTTTTAATAATTTACATAGTATGTACAGTATAGCAAAATATTGTTTCCTAATCATGTTTATATTTAACCATATTTAATATTATCGTAATCTATATTGTGATTTGAGTTAATTATTTTTTATTTAACCAAAAATATCTCTTATTTTCTATAATTAGCTCTCTATTACAAATTATAGTACTATCGTTTAACAATAGTCGACAATTTCTTTCAACAATCTCTCCTATATGTCGATAACTTTTTAATGAGTTCATTAAAATTTTATTCATTTGGGGTTTTCTCACACCTATTGAGTGGGCATCAGTGGCTATAAAATCACATATATTCTTATCCAAAAGCTTTTTAGTTATTCTTTTTAATTTCTTACCATAAATCCCTGCTATAGAACCTGTATTTATTTGAAATAAGCATCCTTCCCTTATAAAATCATTAAGACTTGATAAATTATTATGAACAAACACATACCTTTCAGGGTGAGCAATAATAGGAGTAATCCCTTTAACTCTAAGCTCATAGATAATATCAAGTATATGAGGTTCAAGTTTACTAGGCTGCAACTCCACAAGCATATATTGAGAATTGTTTAAAGTACCGATATTACCGTTATTATATAGATCAAGAGTAAACTTATCAAGATACACTTCTTGCCCAGGTAAAATTTCTATATCAATATTCTTATCTTTAGCTCTTTCACTAACTTTTTTTATCAACTCTACCACATCTGAATAACTATTTTCATAATTAAACTTGTAAAAATGAGGCGTAGCGATAATCTTATCTATACCATCACTTTTTGCTATTCGTAACATTTCTAGTGTAGTATCTATATCTTTGGAACCATCATCGATTCCAGGAAGTATATGTGAATGTATGTCAAGCATTAGTTTTCTCCTTTTCTTTAGTGTAGGACTTTTTAGTGCACAGTTCACAGTGCACAGTTAAATAATTAAAAAATTTAAGTGATTTCTTTTGCTAAAGCAAAAGTTTTACTTAGTGAATTTCCTCATAGAAAATTATCCTATGCAATTTGTTGTACTATTATATTAAAAACTTTATGTACAAATATGCTTTTAGCGCAGCTGTACGATTTTTTTCAATCTATTTCATTTTTCAAAATAGATTTATTAGTGCAAACGTATTAACAATACTTGCATAGCAATTAATTCACAGTCTTTTTTAGTGAAACCCTCACTTAGAACACTAAAAAACTAAAAATCCAAATGTTTTCTTTTGCATCATCAAAAGAACCTTCCCCCTGTCATCGAAGATGACAAAGGCTTAGTTCAAAAGATTTTCTGCAAGAGAATCATCTTAAGAATCGGCTTATGAATTAGTTCTACTTTTCAATGAAAAATATCGAATCTTTAACAATTTTTTGATTGAAATTAGTAGCACTTATTCTTAAACAATCTCTTTCCTTAACTGTGAACACATTTAAGAAGCGTTCTTCTTCTTAAATATCCCTTTCTTATTTTTCTTATGTTTTTCATTTTCCCCATAGTAGTAATAATATTGATAACTATATCCGTATCCTTTTCCAGATCGTAACTCCGTTTTATTCAGAACTACTCCTAGTATATTCGCGTTAACCTTATTTAATAACTCTTTTGCTCTAACTACTGCATCTTTGTCCGCTTCTTTTGATGCTACTACTAAAACAACTCCATCAACTTCACTTGCTAATACTTGAGCATCAGTAACTGCTATAACTGGGGGAGTATCTAAAAGTATATAATCATATTGTTGTTTTAAATCTTCCATAAAATCTTTCATCTTTTTTGAAGACAACATTTCCGCTGGATTTGGAGGTACTGGTCCTGAAGTTATGATATCTAATTTACTCTCTACTTTATGTATAGCATCTACCAAATCAACTTCACCAGTTAAATAATCTGATAAACCTGTAGCATTTGATAATCTGAATTTTTTATGTATACTTGGCTTTCTCATATCACAATCTATAATAAGAACTTTTTTATCAGTACCAGCTAATGTAAGCGCCAAATTCCCTATAGTAGAAGATTTTCCTTCAGCTGGACCTGCGCTTGTACACATTATTGTTCTAATTTCTTTATCTATTGATGAATACTGTATATTTGTTCTAAGAGTACGGAAGGCCTCAGCGGCTACACTCTTTGAGTCTCTTTTAACTATTAACAACTTGTTTCACTCCCTTTTTCTTGTTGCAATCTTAAGGTTAGCTTTGGCTAGTTAACAATTGACAGTGTTCAATTGAAAACTGTCAACTAGAATAATTATTCTGCTACGTGTTCTGGTATTATACCTATAACCGGTAGTCCAACGTATTTTTCTATGTCTTCTTTAGTTTTTACTGTGTTGTCCATATATTCTAAAATAAAAACTATCCCCACTGAAACCATAAGACCTAAGATAAATGTAATTGCTACATTTAAAGTTTTATTTGGTTTTATAGGATTCTTTGGTAATTCTGCTTTGTCCAATACCTCTATATTTCCATTTGGAATTAGTTTTTCTGCTCTATTTATAAAAGCTATAGTTATTTTAGAAACAATTTCTTTAGCTTCTTCTGGATCCTTTGATTGAACTTTTAAATCCACTATCTGAGTATTATTTTGAGGTGTAACAGCTAGCATTTCTCTAACTTTATCAGCGGTTAAATCTGTATCCATTAAATTTACTGCTTTTTCAGAAACTACTTTCGATTTAGCTATAACAGCATATGTACTTACTAACTTCTGATACATATTTACATCATTTAGATTGTAACTTAGTTCCTCATTTATATCTGTAGCTTTTCCAATAACTACACTCATCTTCGCTTCATAAATTGGTGTAAGTACAAACACACTTACTAATGCCGATATAACTGTTGCTAATAAGGTAATAGACACTATAAGAGTTATTCTTTTTCTTAAAATAAAAAAAAGTTCCCTCAAATCTAAACTTATTTCTTCTTCCATTTTTATCCCCCTCTTAATTAAGTTCCTGTTTCATCTGATAACTTTTAATATTTAATATTTTTTATTTAAATTTAATTTACAATTAAATTACAATGAATATCTTTTATTCCATAAGTGTTAACCATTATCCTTTTGTATATTTTATTGCATAGTTTTACTTTTTTTACCTTTAAACTGCTACCAATTATTATAGCATACATTAGTACTTTTTTTAATATATTTTTCCGATTATTTTATCAAAGAATTCTAGATAAAACCTATACTAATAAACAACCTTTACCAGTGCACTAAAAAAGAGTTGATTCCCGTAAAAAATAGGAATCAACTCTTTTTTCTATCCTTTTGCTTCATGACTCGCTCTTATTTCTTTTATAATTTCCATTTGTCCTTTATGGCCAATAAAAATCACATCATCACTTTCAACAATCAATACGTCATCTACTTCATCTAGTATTATTGGTTTTCCTTTTGTTAAAACTACATTGTTCTTGCCACTTATATTTGTAACATCTCCAACAAATATATTATTCGATGTATCTTTGCTTCTATATCTTTCTATTGCTTTCCATGTGCCAACATCATCCCAACCAAATTGGGATGGTATTACAAAAATAGATTCTGCATTTTCCATAATTCCGTAATCTACAGAAATAGAATGAACTTCATTATATCTGTTATCTAGCATATTCTGAAATTTTGCTTCTGAAGAAGCTGTAACTTCTTTTAGTATATTAAATGTATTGTTTAAAAACTTTTGTGATAAATTCAATATTGTACTTGTTTTCCATATAAACATACCAGCATTCCATAAATAGTTCCCTCTAGCTAAATATTTTTCTGCAGTTTCTTTATTTGGTTTTTCGACAAATTTATTAACTTCATGAATATTGAATTTTCCGATACTCTCACTCTCTTTATCATAGCTTATGTAACCGTAACCTATCTCAGCTCTGTTTGGTTTCATACCTAGTGTTACTATAGATTCATCTTTTCCTTTTATAAATTCATCAGCCACTTTTAAAGTTTCTAAAAATTTATCTTCGTCTTTTATTAAATGATCTGATGGCAGTACCGCTAAAGTTGCATCTTTATAGTACTTGTTTATTATAAAAGCTGATAATATAATACAAGGAGCCGTATTTTTACCAACAGGTTCTTTAATTATGTTTCTATCGGGCAAATCTGGAATTTGTTCTTTTACTAAATCACAATATCTTTTACCTGTTACCACAAAAATTCTTTCTATAGGTATTAACTTTTTCAATCTATTTACAGTCATTTGAATCATCGTTTCATTTCCTAATAGCTTTAAAAACTGTTTTGGTTTCTCTTCAGTTGATAAAGGCAACAATCTAGTTCCTTTTCCTCCTGCCATAACTAGAGCACATATCATAACATTTCCCTACCTCTCTTTGGCAAATTTCATTTATGAAATATTTTCTTTTGCCCTGCAAAATTACTAAGGAAATAATTTTTTAGCAAAAGTATAAAAAAAATTATAAAAAAAACAGCCTACTAGGCTGTTTTGGTGGAGATAAAGAGATTCGAACTCTTGACCCCCTGCGTGCAAGGCAGGTGCTCTCCCAACTGAGCTATACCCCCAAAAATGGTGGACCTTCAGGGACTCGAACCCCGGACCTACCGGTTATGAGCCGGTTGCTCTAACCAGCTGAGCTAAAGATCCGTAACGAAATTGTGAAAACTTTATTTCTCACATATGCTATTTTATCAACCTTAAAAGGTTTTGTCAAGCTTTTTTTATTTAATTTTATATAATTTATTTATAGTCTTATTTTGCAATCATATCTATATAAATAATCCACATATAGATAATCTTAAATTAACTTTTATCCACAATCCTATATAAATACTATGATATTTGTGGATTAAAAAAGGGATATGCTGAAATATCTTCATCATATCCCTTTTTCATTTTGGTTTTGGATAGTATACAATCTTTATTGTATTTTTTAACAAATATAAAAACTCACATCTATAGACATGAGACTTTATTCAAAAAATAAAAATGGCTCCGCGGAGAGGACTCGAACCTCCAACCTATCGGTTAACAGCCGAGTGCTCCACCATTGAGCTACCGCGGACCATGACCTGGCAACGTCCTACTCTCCCACACAG
>NZ_BAABMF010000026.1:0-51885 GCF_050402865.1 Clostridium sediminicola | reverse complement strand
TTTCTTAAGACCACAAGGAAGATTCAAACATCTATTCAAAAAAGGTAATGAACATCTAATTGCAGAAATGCAAGCTGAAGTTGACAGAAGATGGGAAGAACTATTAGTTAGATGTGGTGAAAAATAATTGACAGGAGCTATTTATTAGCTCCTTTTCTATAAAAAATTACTTGATTTTTTAGCTTAGAATATATAATCTTGATGAAAATTCAAGTACGCAATTGAAATAAAAGACGAACTAAAACAGTTACAATATTGCGTTTTCAAATTTAAAACTACACCGGTTTAAATAGAGTTAAAAGGAGTGTTTTATATGGCAAGAACATTTGAAGAAATTATTACTAAAGCAAAAAGCTTAGATATTAAAAAAGTAGCAGTTGCTGCAGCAGAAGATAGTCATGTACTTGAAGCAGTGAAAGAGGCTAAAGATCAAGGGTTTGCTGACGCGATTCTAGTAGGAGACAAGGAAAAGATATTTAAAATTTCAGAAGAATTAAATATAGATTTATTAGGAATAGAAGTTGTTGATGAAAAGAATCCTGCCAAGGCAGCTCTAAAAGCTGTAGAATTAGTATCAAGTGGTAAAGCAGATATGGTTATGAAAGGATTAGTTGGAACTGCAGATTTTTTAAGAGCAGTACTAAACAAAGAAGTTGGATTAAGAACAACTAACTTAATGTCACATGTTGCAGTATTCCAAACTCCAAAAATTGATAGATTATTATTTTTAACAGATTGTGCTTTTAACATGTACCCAGATTTAAACGATAAAATCAAAATAGTAAAGAATTCAGTTTTAGTAGCAAAGTCTGTTGGTATAGAAGTACCAAAAGTAGCACCATTATGTGCTGTTGAAGTTGTAAATCCTAAAATGCAAGCGACAATCGATGCAGCAATGTTATCTAAAATGAATGATAGAGGTCAAATTAAAGGATGTATAATCGATGGACCACTTGCTACAGATAATGCTCTTTCAGTAGAAGCAGCTAAAACTAAAAAGATAGATGGACCTGTTGCTGGAAAAGCAGATATCCTTTTAATGCCTTCAATAGATGCAGGAAATGTAATGTACAAAACTTTAGCATTTACAACAGATTCAGTAAGTGGAGCAATTTTAGTTGGAGCAGCAGCTCCAGTTATACTAACATCAAGAGCTGACAGTCATCAAACAAAGATGAATTCTATAGCTTTAGCAGCACTAGTAGCGAATAATAAATAACAAACCAGTTTACAGTAAAGAAACCTTTTACTCCGTAAAAGCTTTAAATTAATTTAATTCCCTTTTGCATAGCAAAAGTATTATATCCTAGTTAGCGAAGCTAACAAAAGTTTAGTTAAAGATTTCCTGAAGGAAAATCATCCTTAACTGTCAACTAAAATTAAAGGGGTGCGTAAAATGAGTTTTAAAATGCTAATAATTAATCCGGGTTCAACTTCAACAAAAATAGGTGTTTATGAAGATGAAAAGCAAATTTTTGAGGAAACTTTAAGACATTCATCAGAAGAAATTGATAAATTTGAAAAAATTTATGATCAGTTCCAGTTTAGAAAAAATGTTATTTTAGATGTTTTGAAAGAGAAAAATTTTGAAGTGGAATCTTTAGATGCAGTTGTTGGAAGAGGTGGCTTACTAAAACCAATAAGTGGTGGTACATATTCAGTAAATGAAATGATGCTAGAAGATTTAAAAGTAGGAGTACAAGGGCAACATGCATCAAATCTTGGTGGCATAATTGCAAATGAAATTGCTACTCCAATAAATATACCTGCTTTTATAGTGGATCCAGTTGTTGTAGATGAAATGCAAGAAGTAGCTAGGGTTTCAGGTATGGAAGGAATTAATAGGAAAAGTATATTCCATGCTTTAAATCAAAAGGCTGTTGCTAAGAGATATGCGAAGGAAAATGATAAGAAGTATGATGAATTAAATCTAATAGTAACTCATATGGGTGGAGGAGTTTCTGTAGGTATCCATAAGAATGGAAAAGTTATTGATGTAAACGGTGCAATAGATGGTGATGGTCCTTTTTCACCTGAGAGAAGTGGAAGTGTACCAATTGGTGACTTAGTTAAAATGTGTTTTAGTGGGGATTATTCTATAGATGAAATTAATAAAAAGATAGCTGGTAAAGGTGGCATGGTTTCTTATCTTGGAACTAATGATGCAAGAATAGTTGAAGAAAAAGCTTCAGATGGTGATAAAAAAGCAAAATTAATATTAGATGCTTTTATTTACCAAGTTTCTAAAGAAATCGGAAGTGCTGCTACTGTTTTAAAAGGAAAAGTAGATTCGATTATTTTAACAGGTGGCATAGCATACGGGAAAAATATTACAGATAAAATTGTTGAGAATGTAGGATTCATATCTCCAGTTGCAATATATCCAGGTGAAGATGAATTATTAGCTCTAGCAGAAGGTGCTTTGAGAGTTTTAACTGGTAAAGAAGAAGCTAAAAAATATTGCTAGTAAAAAGTTTTTAGAATAAACAAAACACGTTGATTTAAATAAAATCAACGTGTTTTGTTTATTTGGATTGCTTATGCTTTGTTTTGACAGCGTTATTAAAATACAATATAATGTAAAAAAGTATGATAAAAATACAATAGTCATCAAATAAAAAATATATTTGTTAGTTAAAATAGGTATATAGAAAGGGGATGAGAAGAAAATGGAAAATAACTCAAATAAAATATTTTACGGAGATATTAGTGAAGTTAATTCTGTGCTTTGGAGAGATTATAATGATTTTGCTCTATTAGAAAGTAAAAGAGAACAAAAATTAGACGGATATGATGAAAAATATAATGATTTCGTTCACTTTATTATTAAAATAACTCATGATATTTGGGAAGAAAAAGGTATTGGAGTTATTTATGATACATATTCAAACAATGTTCACCTTCATCTTAGTTCTCAAACCGCTGTTGGTATTCAAGGCGTTATTAGTAATACACTTCAAAACTTACATGCTTTCCCTGATAGAAGGTTGATTGGACAAAATGTTATATTTTCTCCGTATGATAATGATGGACTACTTTCTTCACATAGAATTGTTTCTACAGCAACTAGTTTAGGGGATTGCAGCTTTGGACCAGCAACAGGAAAAAAAATTAATTATAGGACTGTAGTTGATTGTGCAGCCTATAAAAATAGAATTTTCGAAGAATGGTTAGTAAGAGATAATCTTTGGATTGTAAAACAACTAGGTTTTGATCCACATGAAGTAGCTAAAAGATTTGCTAAAGAAAGTAAGAATCTAGAGCCTGCACTTCAAAGTAAGTTTGGTATTGGAGAATCAATGGAAGGTCAATTTTATCCAGAGTTATATAAAGCTAAAGATGATAGTGTAGGAGAAATGGTCTTAGAAATGATTAGTAGTATTTGGAATCGCAAGCTTATAAATAAAGTAAAAGATTTCTACCATGATAATGCTTGCCTTCATTATGTATGCAATATAGATTTAAATGGATATGATGATATTCAAGGAATGTTTGTGAGCTTATTTGCTTCATTCCCAAATGCAGGTATTTTGGTGGAAAGAGTATCATGTAATGAAAGAGGAAATCAAAATGCATGGGATGTTGCTGTTAGATTGAGAATTAATGGTATTCATGAAGGGTATGGATATTTTGGGGATCCATCTGGAAAAAGGGTTAGCTTTATGATTATGAACCATTATCACATAGTTGATAATAAGGTGAAAGAAGAGTGGATGACATTTGATGGAATAGATGTGCTTCGTCAGATTTATATGGGTGATGAAGATACTAGTTGTGAATAGCAATATATAAATAAATAGATATGAAGAGAAATAAATGAGACAATATGTAGATACGTTACATATTGCCTTTTAGTTAAAAAATTAATGTGAATTTTAACTATATTTTATTTTATTCTGAATGTTTTGTTATTCTAACAAATATTTCTATGGAAGTATTTTCTTTTATTTTATAAAATGATATAATGTCTATATTAGTAATAAAATATCATAAAAAAGGGAAAGAGGTATTATATGTTGAAATTAACCGTACTAGAATTTTTGCTAAGAACTATACCAGAATCGTTTATAAGTGTGCTAATAAGTTATTTAATATCTAATACTAAGATACAGAAAAAAACATATATAATATCAAGTCTACTTTTTGCTGTAGCTACATATTTAATAAGACTTCTTCCTATTGATATGGGCGTACACTCATTAATTATATTCTCTGCGTACATACCTATTTGTGTTATTATAAGTAAAATACCAATAAATAAAGCAATATTTTCAATAATGTCTGCTGCATTAGTTTTGATTTTGTGTGAATTAGTAAATGTATTCATTATAGTTAATATTTTCAAGATTAACGTACAAACTGCATTAGTAAATCCTGTTTTAAAAACTGTTTATCTAATGCCGTCATTGTTTTTATATATACTATTTGCTTTGCTACTATATAAATATACTATGATTAAAAGGAAAGGTGAAAAATGTTTTTAATCGAAAAGCTATCTAATGGAATAGGGAGTAAATTTGCCTCTATTTTAAAATTGGACAAGGACCATGAAGAAATAGTTACTTATGGAGCATTTATTTTTCTTCAAAAATTATGGGCCATTTTTATAGTTTTAGTAATTGGAACAATTTTTGGTGTTTTGATAGAAGCTCTTTTTATTTTCTTTACTTCTAGTTTGTTGAGGAAGTATTCAGGTGGAGTTCACGCAAGTTCTCCTAATGGATGTGCTATTATCGGAGCAATTGTTACAGTAATTTTAGCATTAATAATAAAAGTATTGTTTAGGATGATTAGTATTGAAGTGGCCGTAATTCTTGGAATAATAAGTTTTATTATTTCTTATTATGTTATTTATAAATTAGCTCCTGTGGATAGTCCAGAAAAGCCAATAGTAAAATTTGAGAGAAAACAGTATCTCAAAAGATGTTCTATAAGGATTTTAAATATTTTGTTAGTGTTTACAAATGTTCTGTTATTTATTTATTTTAAATATAAAATAGTTATTTTATTAAACTTTATAGGATGTATATGGATTGGCTCTTTGTGGCAAGTTTTTACCCTTACATCAAAGGGACATAAAGTAATATTTATATTTGATTCAATTTTTAATAGAATATTTAATATAATTAGTTTAAAGGAGGATTTAAATGAAGAGTAAAGTAATAAGGACAATGGTGACTTTAGGAACAGCTATATTAACTTTATTTGCTGTTTCAACATCAGCTTCAGCATGTGTTGCTAGCATGTATCAACCTAAAGAACCTGAGTGTCTAAGAGATTAATAATTAATAAAACAAGTAACAAAAGCCTTATATTTTTGTTACTTGTTTTATTAATTATAAATATACTATACGGAAGTGAAAAGAATGGAACATACAGAAGTAAAACTTAGGAAAAAAATAAATGATAATACATCCATTGTAAAATTAATTTTATTATTTTTTTGTGATTTGATTATTTATAATTCAGTATTAATACAATATGATATTTCGTCAGATTCTATAAATGGATATCTAGATATAACGCTTATAGGATGTTCAGTATTAATGGTTATGTGGACAACCTTCATGTGGTGGTGCTTTGTTTTAAAAGCTAACAAAAGTAAGAATAGTAAGCTATTTAGAATTACTGAAAGTTTGCTGTATGTGGTAATAATTACAGTACTTATTAGTATATCGAATACCTATTTAAGTCAATATAAACTATTGTATTTGTTGATAATAATTACATCAACTATACAAATAGGTATGAAATTTGGAATGTTTATATCTTTAGTTTCTTCAGTGATAATTTTAGGAATGGATTTGATATGTGTTTCTGATGTTGTAATCAATGTATATTTTCAAAATGATTTAATTTTGGCAGGGGTTTTTATTTTATCGGCTTATACTTTAGGAAATTATGTAAGTACTGAGAATGAAAATATTAGAAATAAAGATATGAAATTAAAAGGTTTGAATAATGAATTGATAAAAAAAGATATGCAAAGGAGATATATTGAAGATATATTGATAAAAAATAAAAATTGTTATAATTTACTTATAAACAATTCAAGCAATGCTATAATAATTCATTCTAAAGATAGATTATTATTTGCAAATGAAAGTGCTTTAAAAATGCTGGGATTTAGTTCTGAGGAGCAAATAACCAACAAATCAGTTTTTGAATTTGTTCCTGATGATGAAAAATGTAAAGTTAATAAGGTGTTTTCCGAATTATATAGTAGTATAGAAAATATGTATTCCTTTGAACAAAATTTACTTAAGTGCGATAATAGTTCCATAGTTGTTGAAAATATTTCCACGTATTTAATATATAAAGGGCAGCATACAATCCTTAGTATTTTACGAGACATTACTCCAGAGAAACAGGTAGAAAAGCTACAAATGGATGTAGAACATAATGTGAGATTATTAAATGAGTCTCGAGAGTTTAATAAAATGGTTACTGAGTTTTTCACAAATATATCTCATGAATTAAAAACACCACTCAACGTAATATTTTCGGCATTACAGCTGTTGAATATAATTGATAATTCAGATAAAGATTATACTATAAAGAAAAATAAATATTTGAGTATGATGAAACAAAATTGTTATAGACTAACTAAATTAATTAATAATTTACTTGATGTTACCAAATCTGATTCTGGTTTTATTACGCTAAAAGTTCAAAATAATAATATAGTGAGTGTTGTAGAAAATATTGTACTTTCTGTTGTTTCTTATGTAGAAAGTAAAAAAATAAGTCTAGTATTTGATACCAATGTAGAAGAAAAAATAATGGCTTTTGATCCCAATAAACTTGAAAGAATTGTGCTTAATCTACTTTCAAATGCAGTTAAGTTTACTGATGTAGGGGGAGAAATATTTGTTAATATTATTGATAATATAGATCATGTGCTTATTTCGGTAAAAGATACAGGTGTAGGTATACCTGAAGGTAAACTAGATATGATATTTGAAAGATTTGGTCAGGTAGATAAAACATCTAAGCGAAATCATGAAGGAACAGGTATAGGGTTGTCGCTTGTTAAATCTTTTGTAGAACTTCATGGAGGAAAAATTGATATTAAAAGTAAGTTTGGAGAAGGAAGTGAGTTTATTGTAAATCTTCCAGTAAAATTAGTGGACAAAGACACTAGTGAAGAAAGTATTCTATATGATAGTAATATAGAAAGAATAAATATTGAATTTTCTGATGTATATTCTGATTAAAGAAAAACGCTCAAACTAGAAGTTTAACTTTTAGAATGGGTGTTTTTTATTTCAAATATTTCTTTTACAACATGTTAATAGAATATTTCACTAGAAAATTAATGATTCATGTTATAATGGAAGGGATTTGTGTAATGTTTTAACAATTAAAAGGGTAGTTGGATTTAAGAGGAGGGTATTTAATGCAGAAATTTAGAAGGGTAATATCAATATTGATATTATCATTATTAGTAGTTTTGAATATTAATTATAATGTTTTAGCTGAAGAAAGTGTCAGCATCAAAATAAACACAGGATTTGATGGAATTTATAAATATGGAAACTATACACCAATAAATGTGGAAATAGCTAATAATATAAAGGATATCAATGGTGAATTACAGCTTGGAATTGTTAATGATAATGGAGATACAACATTATTTGCTAAAGAGATTAATTTACCAAAGAATTCTACAAAAGATATTACTATTGATGTACCTGTAATGGATTATAGCTCTAAGAAAGTATACGTCAAGTTAATAGAAGGTAATAAGGTTTATTATGAAGATTTTAGCAAGATAAAACCTGGAATAAGAGAAAATAGTGTTTTGATAGGTATTTTAAGTGATAAACAAGATAATGTTAGTTATACCGGAGATCTTGGGAATTTTAACTTTTCAAACAATAGTGTTTTAAGCAAGGGAGTTCAATTAGATGAAAATATTTTTCCGGAAAATAACAATACAATGGAAAGTTTTGATATTTTAATTATAAATGATTTTGATACTTCAAAGTTTAATGAAAAGCAATATAGTGCATTGAAAACTTGGGTCAATAATGGGGGCACATTGATTATTGGAACAGGGGAAGCTTATAATAAGACACTTGGAATATTTATGGAAAGCGATGATGATTATTTAGTAGGAAAAATTGGTGAAGTAAGTAGGGTTAATACAAGTGCTTTACATGAATTTATGAGTCTAGGTGGTAATGTTGAAGTAATGGAGCTAGACTTAATAGACCTACAGTTAGATAAAGGTGTTAGTATGTTAGAAGATAATAATTCTACAATAGTTCAAAAAATTGATAAAGGAAAAGGAACTATAGAAGTTTTAGCTTTTGATTTAGGGTTGAATCCTATGGCAAACTGGGAAGTAAGACATAGTTTTGTGAAAAAACTTATTAAAGAAGTGTACTCAGGTGATTTATTATCTAATTCAGATAGGGGTTATGATAAATTCAATAGGATACAAAATATTTTAGCTAATATTCCTGAACTTCCAATGCCAACAGCTATGAAGACAATAATTATTTTTATTATTTATATTTTATTGGTGTCACCAATTAGTTATTTGATCTTAAAGAAAAGAGATAAAAGAGAACTAATGTGGGGTGTTGTGCCTGTATTATCTATAATATTTGTTGTAATAATGTTTGTTTCTGGAATTTCTACTAGGGTAAGTACTTCTGTAATTAATTCAATTAACTATATTAATGTGGATAAAGAGGGAAATAAAAGTATAGATAGCTTTGCAAGTGTTTTGACTCCTACAAAATCGGATATAAAAATTGATACTGATGAAAATTTGGTCTTATCACCTATGATAAAAAATTACCATTATGGATATTCAAGATCAAATAATTTGACTAATTTAAAAGTGTCAGATGTAAATCCAACATCAAAAATAATGGAAGGAAATAAAGATTATATTGAATTTTATAGTAACACTGTTTTTAGTAATAATATTGTTAAGGTTAAAAATATGGTACAAGAAGGTAACATTGCATGCTCGTTAAATTTCTCGGATGGAATGTACTCAGGTAAAGTAACTAACAAGTTTGATTTTGATGTTTCGGATAGCTATATTTTGTTTAACAATAATTATATAAAAATTGGTGATATAAAAGCAGGAGAAACGAAAGAAGTGAAAATTGCTGCTAATACTTATAGAGGTGGAATTCGTGAGTTTACTGAAAAAGTATATAGAAACAACAGAAATAATGCTAATTCATCTTTTATGAGCGCTGAAGAGATAAAGAAAATAAAATTTTCAAGACAAAAGGCTGATTTTTTAAATACATATTTTGAGGATACAAACAATGTTGAAAGTCCTAAACTTATTTCTTGGGCAAATACAGATTTTAATAAAGGGATAATCGTTAATGGGAAAAGCATAAGAAAATTTGAAAAGAGTATTCTTATTACAGATGCAAATATTACATTTAAAAGTAACGGTATTGCGGAATATCCCTATGGGTTTATTGCTCCTAAATTAGATACTTCAGGAAATAATGCTATGGGATATGACGAGTATTCAAAACGATTTTATGAAACTGGTAATTATGAGGTATCTTTTCTACTCGAGGAGAAAGATATAAATCTTGAAGAAATAAATGTTAAATATTCTTTGACAATCTTTCAATCTGGCGGAGCTAAAGCCGCAGAACAGTATATTTACAATAATAAAACAGGTGAATGGGAAGAAGGAGACTTTAGAAATTATAAAATTAAGAAAGAAGATTTTGATAAATATCTAGATAATAATAATGAGTTGAGATTTAAACTAAATATTTTAAAAAATGATACACCAGGTGAAATTCCTAAAATATCAGTGAAAGGAAGTGTGAAATAGTGCTTCAGATCAAAAATTTATATAAAAATTATGGTAAATTTAATGCTGTAGATAATTTGAGTTTAGATATTGAAGAAGGAGAAATATTTGGTTTCGTAGGTCCAAATGGAGCTGGTAAAACTACAACAATGAAAATTGTATGTGGATTATTGAGCGCTACAAAGGGCGAAGTTTTTGTTGATGGAATAGATGCAATAAAAAATAGTAAAAAAGCTAAAGAGGCTATAGGATATATGCCGGATTTCTTTGGTGTTTATGATAATTTGAAAGTAAGTGAATATTTGAATTTTTACGCTTCGATATATGATATAACTGGAGAGGAAAGTAAAAAAATATGTTCAGATTTATTAGAATTGGTAGATTTGACTAATAAAAAGGATGCTTACGTTGATAGTTTGTCAAGAGGTATGAAACAAAGGCTTTGTCTTGCAAGAAGTCTAGTACACAATCCTAAAATTTTAGTTTTAGATGAACCAGCTTCAGGAATGGACCCTAGGGCAAGATTTCAAATGAAAGAGATTTTGAAAAGTTTGAAGGATATGGGTAAAACAGTAATAGTTAGTTCGCATATACTATCTGAACTCTCAGAAATTTGTAGTACTATTGGAATAATTGATAATGGTAAAATGGTTATTAAAGGTACTTTTGATGAGATTATGAGCAAGATATACAAAAATAGAAGTATAAGAATTAAAGTAAGTTCAGAATTAGAAAAAGCTGTTATAATACTTAAAGAATTTCCCAATATTAATAATATCATTACTGGTGAAAATAAAATTGAAGCTGATTTTGTAGGAAATGATAGTGATATGAATAAGCTTCTCAAAGAATTAATAATAAGAGAAGTTCCAGTAGTTACTTTTTCTCAAATAGATGGAAATTTAGAGGACATATTTATGAAAGTAATAGATAAGGGGGAAGAGTAATGAACATTAATCCAGTTATGAAAAAAGAATTAAAAGTAAGGATGAGAAATTGGAAAGCAGCAGGAATGATTGCAGCATATGTAGGTGTATTGATTCTAGTAGTTGTGTTTATACTTTTAAATACAGTTATGGATCCCTATTATTCATCCTTTAGAGGAGAAAGCTTTATGGCTATTTATAATACATTGGCAATTATTCAATTTATGTTAATAACGTTTATTGTTCCAGCATTAACAGCTGGTTCTATATCGGGAGAGAGAGAACGTCAAACTTTAGACTTGCTTTTATGTACAAAACTATCAACAAAATCTATTATTCTTGGTAAATTATTTACTTCAATAAATCAGATATTATTGTTGATAGTAGCGTCACTTCCAGTATTTTCAATAATATTTTTGTTTGGTGGAATTTCTATAATTGAATTACTTCAATTATTAGTATTTTATATAGTTCTTACAATTACTATTGGAAGTATAGGGATTTTCTTTTCAACTCATTTAAAGAGAACTACTCCAGCCACTGTATTGACATATGCTTTTACTGCATTTCTTATTTTAGGAACAATTTTCTTTGCAGTGTTTTACGTAAGAATTTACTTAAAGACTTGGAGTTCACAAGAAACATTTCCTCTAATGTATTTAAATCCACTAGCAGGTTTTGGATCTTTACTTGCTTCTCAATTTGGTATGGAAAATGCTTTTAATATACCTGGAGTTTATGTAGCTGCAGCAAATAGTAAAATTCCATTTTGGATTCTTAATAGCATAATAAATTTAATTATGGCAGGGATATTTTTGTTCTTGTCAGCATTGAAACTCAATCCTACAAAGAAGAAAAGAAAAATTCATTTTAGAAAAAATACAAAACAAACTAGAGACATGTGATAAGTTACAAGTGACAAGTTAAGGTTGATTTTCTTGCAGAAAATCTTTAACTAAGCCTTTATCATCTTCGATGATGAAACGATGAGTTTTTGCTATGCAAAAGGTATCCACAACTTGTCACTTATAACTTGTCACTATAAATTTCCAACTTGTTCGCAATTTACAAAAAAGGTGGTGTTTATTTGAAAAACATAGACCAACAAATTAGAATAATTATCAATAAAATAAAGAAAAGATTATTTCTGGTACAATGGATTAGATATCTATTAAAATTTCTTGTAATTGGTATGTTAATGGGGATGGTAATTGAAATATTATCAAGATTTGTACCTATATATAAACCTTATAAAATCACTATTATTATTCTAGTTATAAGTACACTGTTAAGCTTGATATGGGCTTTGATAAAAACTCCAAAAGATATAACAACAGCTTTAAAAACTGATGCTCTTGGGTTGAAAGAGAGAGTTGTAACTTCCCTTGAATTAGAAGGGGATAGTAGTGTTATAGCTCAATTGCAGAAGAAAGATGCTTTAGATTATCTTCAAAAATTGGATTATAAAAAAGAATTATCTTTTGTACCTAATAAAAAGAGTATTATATCGTTTTTAATTCTAGGATGTTTGCTAACGGGTTTATTCTACTTGCCTAATCCTATGAAAGAAATAGCACAAAAAAAACATGAAATAAAGATAGTCAAAAAAGATGCAGTAAAAGATGTAGAAAAGGTTCAAAAGAAGATAGAAAAAAATGAAAAAATTTCTGATTGGATGAAATTAGATGCTAATAACAACTTAAAAAAGTTAAAGAAAGAACTTAGTGAAGCAAAAAATAATGAAGAAATAAACAAAGCTATTCAAAAAAGTAGTAAGAAACTAGAACTTATGAAAAAGAAATATTTAGATGATGATTTAGAAAAAGTAGCGGATACTTTTATGAAAAATGAAATAACAAAGGAGCTTGGAAAGCTAATAAAGGATGGAAATAAAGAAGAATTATTAAAGAAAATGGATGAAGTTGCTGAAAGTTTAAAAAATGCCTCTCCAGAAGAAATAGAAAAACTATCAAAAGGATTAAGTAAATTGGCACAAGAATTAAAAAATAACCCTAATCTTGCCAAAGCTTTTGGAGAGTTAGCTTCTAATTTAGCAAAAGGGAATATATCAACTTCTTCAGAAGCTATGAATGAAATGTCTAGTACTCTATCTCAGCTTATGGAGAATCAGGAATTTGCAAAAGCTATGGAAGATATACAACAATCACTTGATAAAACAGCAGAAAAATGTGCTACTAATTCAAATAGTGGAAACAAGCAAGGGACTGGTGGATGAAGTGGTAATGGGCAAGGCCAAGGACAAGGCCAAGGACAAGGAACTGGTGGAGCTGGCACAGGAGCAGGAAGTGGTTCTGATAAGGGACAAGAACAGTCACCAGAAGGGACACAAAGTAATAACAGCGGTTTAAGTAAGAAAGATGGAAATAGCGGTAAAAATGTTAATGATTATGAAAAAATATTCACTCCTAAAACATTAGGAGGAGAAGGTGAAACATCTATGTTGAACGGTCAAAAGAATGATAATGGAGCTTCTGAACAAATTATCACTGAAAAAGGGATCGGCATAAAAGGTAACTCTGTACCGTATAACCAGGTGGTTGGAGAATATAAGAATAAAGCATATGAGAATATGGAAAATTCAGTTATACCAGAGTCAATGAAAGATGTTGTTAAAAGTTATTTTTCATCATTAGAGGAATAGAAAAGCATATATACTTTTCTTTATTAACTAAAGGATGGAAAACATAAATGTTTTCCTTAATAAGAGTATAATAAATTAATTCGCAATTTTAGGGGAGTTGGTAAAATGGAAATTCAAGAAAAAGATATATTAGATTTTGCAAATGATATACAAAAAGTAGAAGAAGAAATAGGTAAAGGAATAATAGGTCAAAAGGATATAATAAGGCAAGTTTTAATTGGAATTTTAGCTGGAGGGAATATGCTTCTTGAAGGGGTTCCTGGATTAGGAAAAACCCAATTAATAAAAACTTTGTCTAAGGTTTTAGATTTAGAATTTTCAAGAATACAATTTACTCCTGACTTGATGCCGGCAGATGTAGTTGGAACTAATATAATAGTTAAAGGAGAAATGGGTGAAAGTAAATTTCAATATGAAAAAGGGCCTATATTTGCTAATTTAGTATTGGCAGATGAGATAAATAGAGCAACTCCAAAAACTCAGTCTGCATTACTTGAGGCTATGCAGGAACAAACTGTTACTGTAGGTAGGGAAACTTATGAATTACCACAACCATTTATGGTTTTAGCTACCCAAAATCCTCTTGAGATGGAAGGTACATATCCATTACCAGAAGCACAACTAGATAGATTTCTATTTAAACTTCACGTTAAATTTCCAGAATTTGAAGAATTAAATGAAATAGTGAATCTTACAGTAATGAACATTAATAACGAAATAAATAAGATAATGGATGGAGAAAAGATTTTGAAGATGAGAAATCTTGTAAGAGAAATACCTATTGCAAAGCCTGTTCAAGAATTTGCATTGAAAGTTCTACTAGCTACTCATCCAGAGAAAGAAGATTCGCCTGAAGTAACTAAAAAATATATACGTTTTGGAGCAAGTCCTAGAGGAGCTCAAGCAATAATTTCTACAGCTAAAGTAAGAGCATTAATGGAAGGAAGATATAATGTATCTTTTGAAGATATAGAGTATGTAGCATATCCTGCACTACGTCATAGATTCTTTTTAAACTTTGATGCAGTGGCAGATAAGGTAAGTGCAGATGATATAATATCGGAAATACTAGCATCTGTTTCAAAATCTAGTTGATTAATTAATCATGGTAATTATAAATTGCGAAGAGAGGCGCTTCGCAATTTATAGTTGACAGTCTACAGTAAAGGTTGATTTTCTTGCAGAAAATCTTTAATTAAACCTTTGTTGGCTTTGCTAACACAAAAGTAATCACTTAAAGCTTTTATATAATTAAAAGCTTTCGTATCAACGAAAGGTGACTGTGAACTGTCAACTAAAAAAGGGTGTACTTTACTGAAAACTGTCAATCGTCAACTACTTAGTAATCTATTTCTAGTGTGAAGTTCATTTTTAAAATGGTATTATTTAAAACTATAAATAACTAATTATAAGATCAAAATATCGGGGTGTGTAATTTGCAGGATAAAATATTTGATAGTGATTTTTTTAAGAAGCTCGAAAATATATCATTGAATGTAAGAATGTTAATGAAAGAGGGAGCAGCTGGAGGAAGAAAATCAAAAGCTAAGGGAAGCTCTGTAGAATTCTCGGATTTCAGAGAATATACTATGGGAGATGATTTTAGAAGGATTGATTGGAATGCTTATGGAAGATTTGACAAACTTTTTATTAAACTTTTTATGGAAGAAAGAGAAGCTTTTGTAAATATATTTATTGATAGTAGTAAATCTATGGATTATGGTGAAGCTAAGAAAAGCACTATGGCATTGAAAATTTCAGCTGTTTTAAGTTATCTTTCTTTGAATAATTTAGATAGAGTTTGTATAAATGATTTAAGTAATTCTAATCTTCAAAGTTCCACAACTTATATGGGTAGAAATACTTTTAATAGATGCATTGAATACTTGGAAAATATAAATTTCAAAGGAGCAACAAATATTGAAGCTTCAATAAAAAAGAAAAATCTAAACACTAGAGGAGTTTCAATTGTTATCTCAGATTTCTTTACAAAAGGAAAATTGGAAGAATTAATTAAATACTTGATATACAAAAAGCAAGAAGTGATTATAATACATATATTATCTGGAGAAGAGTTAAGTCCTGAGCTTCAGGGGCAAGTTAGGTTAATAGATGCTGAAACAAATGAAGCAAAGGATGTAGTAATAACTTCTCAATTAATTAAGAATTATCATGCACACTTAAACAAGTTTATAAATAATATAAAAGAGTTTTCAAAAAAAGTAGGAGCTTCTTATTTATTGATTTCTTCAGAGGAAGAATTAGAAAAAGTAGTATTTGAAAACTTGGTTAAATTGGATGTGATTCGATGACTTTATTAACTAGTAGTACACTTTGGTTTTTACTTCTCATTCCACTTGTAGTATTAATGTATATTTTAAAGCAAAAATTTAATGAAGAAAAAGTGTCGAGTTTATACCTTTGGGACATTGTTCTTAAGGATGTAGAAGTAAATACTCCATGGCAAAAATTGAAGAAAAATTTATTATTGTTACTTCAAATATTGATAATTATATTATTAATTTTTGCAGCAGCAAATCCATTTATAAATTATAATGGTACTGGTATGAATAATTTGATTGTTGTAATAGATAATAGCGGTAGTATGAGTGCTTTATATGAAAATAATACAAGACTAGATGAAGCGAAGGAAAAAGCAATATCATTAATAAAATCATCTCCAAAAGGAAGTGCCATTTCGGTTATATCTATGGAATCTGAGCCCAATATACTTATATCTAATTCATCTAATAAAAGTGAAGTTTTAAGAATAGTAGATAATATTGAAGCTAAAAATGCTACAGGTAATATAAATGAAAGCTTATCTTTAGTAAAATCTATAGCAAAGCAATATGATAATTATAAAGCCGTATTTTATAGTGATAGTGATGTAGAACTGAAAGATATTAATGGAGAATTAATTAGTTTATCATCGAAAGGTGATAACGTGAGTCTTGATCATATTTCTTCTAATGTAAATGAAGGTATTATTAAAATTCTTGTAAGGTTGACAAATAGAAGTGAAATTGATTTAGAGAGAGAGGTTTCCTTGTATGATAGCGAAAATACTTTACTAGATATAAATACTATTGATATAAAAGCAGGTGAAACAAAAACTATATTTTTCAATATTGAAAATGAAAATAAAAAGTGGGTCTATGCTGAAATAACCGAAAAGGACTCTCTTATCGAGGATAACAAAATATATTATGTGATAGAGCAGCCTGAAACTAAAAAAGTAATACTTGTAACAGATAAAAATTTGTTTATCGAAAAAGCTATTTCGCCAATAAATAATGTAGAATTATATAAAACATCAGATATCAACAATATCGATGAAAATTATGATTTATATATTTTTGATGGTAAGCTTCCAGAAAAATTACCAGAGCAAGGGAGTTTATTAATTATAAATCCAGATAAAGATATTGGATTGTTTAAAATTGGTAAAGAATTAGAGGGCGGAAAGGTTGAAATTAAAGATCATAGAATATCAGAATATATTCATAAAGCAAACTTTTCTGTTTCAAAAATGAAAGATGTTAAATTGCCATATTGGGCACAGGAAATTTTTAGTGTAAAAGGTTATACAGTTGCTTTTGCAGGTGAATATAAAGGGAAAAAAATAGGAGTACTGACTTTTGATTTGCACAATAGCGATTTTCCCTTAAGTGCTGAATTTCCAATTTTTATGAATAATATAGTTAAAGAATTTTTAGGAAGCTCTTTTAGTGATAGAATTAATTATAATTGTGGTGAGGAAGTGAAAATTAATCCTATTGAAGATATAAAGAAACTATATATAAATAAACCTGAAGGAAAGAAAGAAAATTTAGATACAGTATACCCAATTAAACCTTTCTCTTCAACATCTAAACCTGGAATATATAGTTTGATTCAAAGTAATGATGAGGAGAATTATGAGAATTTATTTTCAGTTAATTTTCCAAGTGAAAGTGAATCAAATATTAATGTTGAGATAGAAAAAAAGAAAAGCAATGCTATTGATTTAAAAAGTATAAGTAAGATAGGTTTAAGTATTCAACCAATACTAATTTTACTTGCGTTATTTATTTTACTGATTGAATGGCGGGTATATATAAATAGATAAATTACTGCGTAGGTTTATCTATTAGTTGACAGGTGACTGTCAACTCAAAAAAGGGAGTGATAGTTTTGAGGTTTGAATTTTCTAGGGTATGGATATTAACATTTATCCCTCTAGGGTTAATTTTGATTTTTATTATGGCTAGAGATTTAAAAATTAATAGATTTAGAAAGAGGATAATGCTTTTTCTTAGAGGCACTATAATTACATTTTTGATACTTGCACTAAGTGGTGTAGGAATCGTATGGAGGGCAAGAGACACAACTACTATTTTTCTAGCTGATTTATCTGATAGTTTAAAAAGCGAAAAGAATGAAGTTGACAGTTTTATTAGAGAATCAATAAAATATAAAAATTCTGGAGATAGCATAGGAGTTATTGCATTTGGTGAAAACGCCTTGGTTGATAGCTTCGTTTCCAAAAACATTTCTTTTTCGGACATTGAAACAGAGCCAAAAGGGATAAATACTAATTTTGAGAATGCTTTAAGTTCAGTCTTATCTATAATACCGGAAAATACTAAGAAGAGAATAGTTCTTATTAGTGATGGAGAAGAAAACGAGGGAAATGTTCAAAATATTGCTCCTCTGTTAATAGAACAAGGAATTGATTTTAAGGTTAAGAAATTGGAAAAGAATTTAGGGGAAGAAGTTTCAGTAGAAGGCATAGATGTTCCACAAAATTTACGTATAGGCCAAGAATTTAATGTTGTTGTTAATATAAATAGCACTGTTAATACTGAAGCTAATATAAGTTTATTTAGTGGAAATGAAAAAAAGTTAACTGATAGAATTAAACTAAATAAAGGAGAAAATAAGTTTGTATTTAAAGATAGCGCTAGTGTTAGCGGATTTAAAAGTTATGAAGTAAGAATAGATCCAGATACAGATAGTACAGTTAAAAATAATTCTGTGTCAGCTTTTACTAATGTTAATGATAAGCCTAGAATACTAGTTATACAAGATAAAGAAGGAGAAGCTGATGAGATAATAAAGATGTTAAAAGCTTCAGGAATAGAGTACGATTTACATAAAAGCGGTAGTGCTCCTAGTACTATAGAAAATTTATCAAAATATAAAAGTATAATTACATGTAATGTATCTGCGGAAAATTTAAATGATAAATTCTTAAATCTTTTAGAACCTTATGTTAAAGATTTAGGAGGAGGTTTTGTTGCTATTGGCGGTGATAATTCCTTTGCACTTGGAGGATACTATAAAACTCCGCTGGAAACTATACTTCCAGTATATATGGACTTAAGAGGAAGAAAAGAAATACCAAGTATGGCTCTTAACTTAGTAATTGATAAATCAGGAAGTATGTCAGGGAGTAAGCTAGCTCTTGCAAAAGAAGCTGCGGCAAGAACTTTAGATGCATTAAGAGATAAGGATGAAATTGGGGTATTGACTTTTGATGATAGCCAGTATTGGGTTGTGGAACGTCAAAAAATAAAAGATAAAGAAAGTTTAAGGAATGATATTGGGACTATTAGAGAGGGTGGAGGTACAAGTATTTTACCAGCTCTTGAAGAAGCGTATGAATCGTTAAAAAAGAGTAATGCTAAGATTAAGCATATAATTCTTTTAACGGATGGTCAAGCTGAACGAAGTGGATATGATGAACTTATTGATCAAATGAATAAAGAAGGTATAACAATTTCTACTGTAGCTGTAGGTAGAGATTCTGATATATTACTTCTTGAAAATATTGCAGAGACCGGTAAGGGAAGATATTATTACACAGATGAAGGTGGAAACATACCTAGAATATTTGCTAAGGAAACCTTTATGGCTTCAAGAACATATCTTAATAATGAAGAGTTTACACCTGTAATTGAGAGTTTTCATTCTGTCTTATCAGGAGCAGCAGATAACGGTCTGCCAAATCTTATGGGATATATTGGTGCATCACCAAAGAACACTGCAAAGGTAGTTCTAAAAAGCAGTGAGGAAGATCCTATTCTATCAATGTGGAGATATGGACTGGGAAAAACTGTAGCATGGAATTCTGATATGAATGGGAAGTGGAGTTCAAACTATATTGGATGGGAAAATAATCTTAAATTATGGCAAAATATAATTAATTGGACTATAGACAATTATGAAGATAGTAATGTATCAATGGAAGTAAATATTGAAGGAACTAGTGCTAAAATTAACTTCAAAACAGAAGAAATGGATAAAGTATTAGATACAGAAGTTGAAATTCTAACTCCTTCTATGGAAAAGAAAAAAGTTAAATTATACCCTTCAACTCCTGGAGAGTATACCGGAGAATTTAATTTAGATAATACAGGAGTCTACATACTAAAAGGAATTCAAAAAGATGTGGGCGAAATTGTAAATGCGGCAACTGGGGGAGTTAATTTACCATATTCTCCGGAATATAAAATTACAAAAACTTCTAAAGTTTTAGAGGACTTGGTTCAGGGAGTAGATGGGAATTTTATAGATAACCCACAAGAAGTATTCCAAGGAGACATAAAAGGAGTTCAAGGACGTCGAGATTTAACTTATATATTATTAATATTAGCAATATTATTGTTTATATTAGATATTGCTTTTAGAAGATTAAATCTTCCTTTAGGAAAACTCCAAGAAAAGTTAAATACTATAAAACTAGCTAATACTGAAAACAAAGTTTCTAAAAATAATAAGAAAGAAAAAATAGTTAAAAATAAATCCTTTGAGACTACAAATAAAAAAAATGAAGAAAGCAAAGAGATGGAAGAAACTAAAGAAATAAAAGAATCTAAGAGTAAAGTGAAAAAGAAAGAAGAGAAAAAAGAATTATTGAATACTTCAGCTTTATTGAATAGTAAGAAAAAGAAATAAATATAAAAATAATACCACAAGTAAATTAGTGGTATTATTTTTTATATTTTCAATTCTCTAATGACTCTTTAAAGGCTATCAACTGCATCTTTAAGTCTATTTAAGCCTTCTTCTAATAGTGCTCTTGGACATGCTATATTAATTCTCATAAATCCAGTACCAGTCTCTCCAAACCAATGACCACTATCTAGTGCAATTTTAGCTTTTTTGAAGAACAGATTATCTATGTCTTTTGAGTCAAGACCAAGGCCTTTGCAGTCTAACCACATTAAATATGTTGCTTCCATTTTATAAGGAATTATTCCAGCTATGTTTTCATTTATAAAATCGTAAACATAGTTCATATTACCTTCTAAATATTCCACTAACTCATCAACATAATCAGCGCCTTTTTCATAAACAGTTTGAGTTATTTCTCTACTAAATGCATTTGAACGATTTAAATCTATTAAACCTAGTGCACTTTTATATGCATCCATTAACTTTTTGTTTTTTATAATACAGAAAGCTGTATGAAGTCCTGCAATATTGAAAGTTTTACTTGGAGCAGTACAAGTAATAGTATTATCGCTATATTTATCATCTAAATCTGCCATAGAACAATGCTTATATCCTTTGTATACCAGATCAAAGTGGATTTCATCAGAAACAAGTAATACATTATTGTCTAGACAAATATCAGCAAGCCTAGTTAATTCATCCTTAGTCCAAACTCTACCCACTGGGTTGTGTGGACTACAAAGAATCATCATTGTACAATCAGGATCTTTAGCTTTATTTTCTAAATCTTCGAAGTCTATAAGATATTTACCATCTTCAAATTTTAATGTATTGTCACTGACTACTCTTTTGTTTCCTTCAATAATGCTTTTAAAAGGATAGTAAACAGGAGATTGCATAATGATTTTATCATTTGATTTTGTAAATTCACGGATCATCATATTTAATAAAAAGACAACACCGGGTCCATATTCAATTTCTTCTCTTTTTACATCTACATCATGTCTGTTTTTTAACCATCCTATTATAGAATTATAAAACTCAGGCATTCTTTTTGTGTATCCAAATACACCATGTCTAGCTCTATTAACTAAAGAATCAATCATAAAATCAGGACATTTTAAATCCATATCTGCTACCCAAAAGGGTATTAAATCATTACTTCCAAATTTTAAGTCCATCTCTTCGTATTTAACAGAGCTTGTGTTATTTCTATCTACTAAAGTGTCAAAATTATACATAAGTCCTCCATCCGAAGCTTGCTTAAAGAGCAGCTTCTACCTCAATAACTTCATCATTATATTCTTTATCTATCCAATCTTTGCCCTCAACTCTTCTTGAAACCATCATTGATGCAACAGCATCACCAGTAGCATTAATCATAGTAGCGATTGCGTCTGTTAATAGACCGATAGTAACAATTATTGGAATAACATCAGGATTGAAGCCATAGAATCCTACTATAATCAAAGACCCCATCATTCCACCACCAGGAATACCACTCATAACAACACCACTCATAACAGAGATGGCAATAGCAGTGCTCCAAACTCCAAGGCCTACAAATTTCATGTCAAATATTCCAAATAAAAATGCAATTTTCATAAGTGTAGTAAGAGCTGTACCATCCATATGTATAGTAGCTCCAAGAGGTAATACTATGTTACTAATATCTTCAGGTACTCCCATTTTTTTTGTACCATTTAGGTTTGTAGGTAATGTTGCAACTGAACTTTGAGTAGCTAAAGAAGTAATAAGTGCAGGGAAAATGTTTTGGTAGAATAATTTAATTCCTTTAACTCCGCCTGCATAGTATGCATAAAGTGTAAAACAAACTAAGAAGTATACAATACAAATTGGGAAGAACATTACAACAGCCCTTGTATAAGCACCTAGTAATTCAGACCCATAAGTTCCAATTAATGCTGCGAAGTATGCACCTAAACCGATGGGAGCATATAGCATAATAATATTTATCATCTTCATGAAAGCTTCAGCACAGATATCTAATACATCTACTAAAGGATTCGTTTTTAGTCCTCTAGTTTTAGTAACATAACTTACACAGTATCCAAATGTTATAGCAAATATAATAAGTGGTAACATTGCACCTTTAGATAAAATTAGGTTGAAATCACTTACTGTAAGAGCTTTGACAACTTGGTCTAATAGGTTCATTTGACTATCTTGTACATATGTCCCCATTTCAATATTTACACCTGCAGCAGGTGGTACAATGGTAACAACAGTGATAATAAAAATTGATGCTATTATTCCAGTTACAAAGAAAACTAATAAAGTATTACTAAGAATTTTGCTAAGTCTTTTCATGTTAGACATTTTAGCTATTGAGCTTGCTAAACTAAAAAATACTAGTGGTACAACTGCTGTAAACATCAGATTTAAAAATATTTGACCGAATGGCTTTAATACACTTGCCTTTTCTCCAAATACTAATCCTATAATACAACCTGCGATAATTCCTGTTAATAAAAGTATTAATGATTTGTAAGATAGCAATACAGATTTTTTTGAAATTTTAACTGACATAAAAATACCTCCTAAATTATTTTTCGTTTTGTTTATACTTTTCAACCTCCTGGACATTGTATAAAGCAAAAATAATGCCAACTTTTAAAAAATGCTCGTAAAGCTTTTAAAATACTCATTTTTGTTTCCAAAAGCATAAAACGTTTTCACTCTTATAATTAAAAAGGCGATAAAAAAGGGGTTAACGGGAGATTTGTGCTCCCGTTAACCCAATGATTATTGCTATGGTTCCATAAGTTTTATACCTTCTTTTGAAATGGTACTTCCACCACGACCAGTTTCGACATTAATATAACCATAGCTCTTAAGATCATTTAAAATTCTTCTAACGTCATATTCACTCAAATGCATATTGTTATCAAATGCTTTTTTAGATATACTACGTCTTCCGAGTTTGACTCTATCCTTAAAAGCATCGTAGAAAAGCTTCAAAACAAAAGTTTCATTTTTATTTAAGTCTGAAATTGTTTCAGATAAGTTTTTTGGACTACTAACTTTAGAATATTCCTTCATGTGAAATGGAAGATGATCTAATGTTATTAAATCCGTGCCTATATTATCAAAGTATTCAACACAATTTCGGAGTTCGCGAATATTACCATGCCAGTTATAACTCTCTAAAAAATTCATAACATCATTTGAAATTTGAAAATCAAAATTATTCTGTTTTTTAAAATATTCAAATAGTATGCTTATATCTTCAACTCTTTCTCTAAGAGCAGGGATGTTGATAGGAAGAACATTTAATCTATAGTATAAATCTTTTCTAAATAGGCCTTTTTCAACTTGTTCGAATAAATTTCTATTAGTAGCAGCAACAATTCTAACATTAACTTTTATTACTTTGTTACCACCTACACGCATTACTTCTTTTTCTTGAATAACCCTAAGTAATCTTACTTGTAATTCAAGAGGCATTTCACCAATTTCATCTAAAAAGAGAGTTCCATTATGAGCTAATTCAAATATACCAATCTTTCCACCTTTTAAAGCTCCCGTAAAAGCACCGCTTTCATATCCGAATAGTTCACTTTCAAGTAAGTTTGATGATATTGCAGCGCAGTTAATTGCTACAAATTGCTTATCCCTAATAGGTGATGCATTATGAATAGCTTGAGCTACTAATTCTTTACCGGTTCCGCTTTCTCCTGTTATAAGTACTGCAGATTTAGAATTTCCCATTCGATAAACTAATTTTTTTACTTCTTCAATGGCAGAACTTTTCCCCATAATATTATCAACACTATATTTTGCAACATGGCCCTTGTTAGCTAGTTGTAATCTTAACATATTTTGAGTGTTTTCTTGAGATTCAAAACTTTCGATTATTGCATAGGCACCGTCATTTACTTCTACCTTTTTATTTGCACTTAGTTCAGATACTGGGAAAATGGACAATGTTATGTTATTTCCATTTATCTCAACAAGTTTATTAAGTATAGGCTTTTTAGTCTTAAAAAATTCCTCAAAACCAAGTTCAGGTAATACTTTATTAACATTTGTTCCAACGTATCTAGTATTTTTGCCTATTATTTTTCTGGCATTTTCATTGAAACTTTCAATTATACAATTCTCATTGACACCAATTACACCTTTTTCCATTATTGATAATAGAGTATTGAATTGATTTTTTAGGGTTTTTGATCTACTTATGAGGAATTCAACACCTTTATAATATGAAACAATACTTTCGAAGTAATCTGACATTCTTTTTTCAGTAAGAACTTCTTCAAGATTAAGGCCTATAGCAATATCTACAATAGTATTTTTATCAATAACTCTATGACCTAAATCTAGTATTTTTTCGACCCCTTCTGGGATATAATTGCTTTCACCAGTAGTAATAGCTGTTTTTAAAGGAGGTATCTCATCAATATTTGGAAACATTGGGATTAGTTCATATTCATCGAAGCCTAATTGGTATAAGGTAGCAATAGTTTCTATACACATTTCAAAATTTTGATTTACAAGCATTGCTGTTTTATCAATTTTACTCTCTTTAAGCATATCAAAGCCTTTTTTTGAAAGAGTTAATTTTGAAATAATAACTTCTACATTATCATCTATGTATTTTTTTAATACTTCATATTGGGAATATGTACTAATAAGAATTGCATCCACATTTGTTATGCTCTGAACATTATTTGTTTCAAAGGAATATGTAAAAATATCAATGGTATCATCAAATACTTTAAATAACTGATTTTTATAGGCAATACCAACGTCTTTACTTGAGGTAACAATTCCAAGTCTTTTTCTCATAATTTCCTCCTCAATAAATGAAATTTTTAATTTTAGAAATTTCTAAATTAATTATACAATTCAAAGATTATTATGACAATATAAAAAATTTAGTCAAATCACGTGATGATAAAAGGTTATTAAAATATTATTAAATAAAGATGTTGGATAAAATGTGTGGTGAATAGTATAATTAATATTAGAATTAAATTACTTAAGGAGAAATCAAGTGGACGATTATAATAAACAATGTAAAAAAGAGCTTATGATTTGGAAGAAAAAAATGAGCAAGAAGCCTTCAATAATAAATACTTTTACAACAGGTACTCAAAAAAAGTTTAATAATTTAGTTCCTGAAAATATTCACAAGATAGTTACTGCTGCAATTAAGAATATGGTAAAGGCTGTGCTAGTTGGATCGGAATTTACTTCAACTCCTGAATTAAAAAATATGACATTTAAAAAACGAGAAGATTTAGTAAGAGAAAAGCTGGATTTTTATAAGAAAACTGCTACTGTAAGTGGAGCTGGTACGGGAGTAGGTGGGATTGTGTTAGGCATGGCGGATTTTCCTATTCTACTTAGCTTGAAGATGAAATTTTTATTTGATGCAGCTAGTTTTTACGGTTTTGATGTAAGAGATTATAGAGAAAGACTATTTATTTTGCATATCTTTCAATTAGCATTTTCAAGTCAGAAAAAAAGATCAGAAGTATATAAAAAAGTACTAGAGTGGGATAAATATGCTAAAAGCCTTCCTTTAGATATTAATGTTTTTGATTGGAGAAGTTTTCAGCAGGAATATAGGGATTATATGGATATAGCAAAAATGCTTCAAATGGTTCCAGTTATTGGAGCCGCATTTGGTGCTTATGCAAACTATAGATTAGTAGAAAAACTAGGTGAAACTGCTATGAATGCGTATAGGATGCGAATTGATCTATAAAGTGAGTAAAAGTATTGTTTTAATTCTGTTAGGAACAATAGTATATATAAACTTATGATTAAATGCAAATAAAAAGGGGGTAATTTTTTGATATGGATTTTATCGATTAATTTACTTGAAAGATTAGGACTAATTATTATGTTTGCATTCTTTATATCAAAGTCTATTTTCTTCAAAAATTATGTTCTTAAAGTTAAGTCCACTTTTGGAGAAAATCTTTTCTTTGCCTTGCTTTGGGGAGTACTTGGTATTTTGATGACTTTACTTGGAACACCGGTTTCAGGTGGTATTGCAAACTCAAGGACAATACCTGTTGTTTTGTCTGGACTTCTTGGAGGACCTTTGGTTGGTACTATTTCTGGTTTGATAGCTGGAGTTCATAGAGCTTTTTTTACTAAGGGTGGAGATTTGACTGCTATATCATGCGGGATATCTACAGTAATTGGTGGATTAATTGGAGGATATGCAAAGAGCTATATAGATAAAAAAAACAGGAAATGGATATATGGGATAATAGTAGGGTTGCTTGTGGAAATTATTCAAATGGCAATTATATTACTTATTGCAAAACCTTATGACCAAGCATTAAAGTTAGTTAAAATTATTTTTATACCAATGACATTTTTAAATGCATTAGGTATAGGATTATTTTTATTGTTTATTCAGCAAATTTATGAAGAAAATGAGAATGCAGCGGCATTGAAGGCACAAGTTTCATTGAAAATTGCTAATCACACATTACCTCTATTTAGAAGAGGATTAGATGAAGAATCAGCTGAAAAAGCTTGCTCTATAATAAGAAAGATAACTAAGTATGATGCTGTTTCTATTACAGATAAGAGTAAGGTTTTAGCACATGTAGGACTAGGTTCTGATCATCATAAAGTTGGGGGAGAAATATGGACTGATATAACAAAAAAGTCTATTGAAACTGGTATGGTACAATATGCTATTAATAAAGCTGAAATAGGATGTGGAAACTCTATATGTCCATTAAAATCTGTAATTGTAGCCCCTCTAAAAATGAATGAAAATGTTATTGGTGCATTGAAAATATATAAAGATAGAGAAAACTTTATATCAAAGTCCGATATTGAGTTGGTTAAAGGATTGGGGATTTTATTTTCAACGGGACTTGATTTAGGTAATATAGAAAAACAAAAAAAACTTAGGAAACAAGCAGAATTAAAAGCTCTTAGAGCTCAAATCAAGCCTCATTTTTTATTTAATTCTCTAAATGCAATTATTTCTATAACTAGAACAAATCCAGAAGAAGCAAGAAGACTTTTGAGGGAATTGAGCATTTTTTTAAGAAGCAGTTTCAAAGATAGCGATCCATTTATTTCAATTGATAAGGAAATTAGAAATATTGAAGCTTATTTAAATATTGAAAAAGCAAGATTTCCAGATAAATTATTCATAGAATATGATATTGATGAAAACATAAATATTATGATACCATCTTTGATTCTTCAACCATTAGTAGAAAATGCTGTTAAACATGGAATAAGAAATAAAAGAGGAAAAGGAAAAGTTTATATTGGGATAAAAAATGAAGGTGATAAAATAAAATTTATTGTAAAAGATGATGGCTTAGGTATGGAAAGTAGTAAAATTTCTCAGCTTGAAAAATCTGAAGGGGTGGGGCTTAGCAATGTAATTAGCAGGCTAAAATCCATATATAATGAGGAATTAATTATAGATAGTGTTAAAAATCTAGGAACAACAATTAGATTTCAAATACCTATTAATGGAGGTATACAATGATATCAGTAGTATTAGTTGATGATGAAAGGCCGTCATTAGAAGAACTAGAGTATATTATTTCTAAATCCAGCTTTGCAAAAATTGTTGGAAAGTTTACCAATTCAATTGAAGCTATAGAATTCGTGAAAATAGAAGAGCCTGATTTAGTTTTTTTAGATATTAATATGCCAGAATTAGGTGGGATGGAATTTGCTGAAGAAATTATAAAACTTAATTTAAAAACAGATATAATTTTTGCAACTGCGTATGATAAGTATGCTATGAGTGCATTTGATAAAGATGCAGTTGACTATATACTAAAACCTTATGAAGACGATAGAGTGTTTAGAGCATTGAGGAAAGTTAAAAGTAGAAATAAGAATTTTGTGAAAAGACAAATTAATGTAAGTGGGGAAAAATTAAATAAAATTCCTATTTGGAAAGGTGAAAAAATTATCTTTGTAAATGTAGAGGATATTTTGTATTGTAAAGTTGAAGAAAGAGAAGTTAGTATTCACACTTTAAAGGAAAAGTATTTTTTCAATGATACATTATCAAAATTAGAGGAAAAATTGCCAAAAGAAACATTTTTCAGAACCCATAGATCATATTTAGTGAATTTGAGTAAAATATTAGAAGTTAGTCCATATTTCAATCATACATTAGTTATAAAACTAGAAGGAAGCAATGAGGAAATTCCCGTTAGCAGAAGCAATATTAAAGCTTTTAAAGAAAAACTGAAGATATAAAATTGTATTTTATAATAAGAATATTGCATTTCAGTTTGAATTTATGATAGTTGAACTGAAAACGATATAATAACTCCTATAAGTTGATATAATTTAATCATTCTTAAAGGGAGGTTGGTTATATGATATCATTTTTATTATCAATTTTAGCATTAGTTTTAGGTTATTTTATTTATGGTAAAATGGTTGAAAAAATATTTGGAGCTGACGAAAATAGAGCTACACCAGCAAAAGAAATCAATGATGGTGTTGACTATGTAGAAATGGATTGGAAAAAAGTATTTTTGATTCAATTCCTAAATATTGCAGGTCTTGGTCCAATATTTGGAGCTATTGCAGGAGCACTTTGGGGACCGATTGCATTTTTATGGATTGTTTTAGGTTCTATATTTGCAGGAGCAGTTCATGATTACTTTGCAGGTATGTTATCTGTAAGACATGGTGGAGAAACTATAGCTGAAATAGTTGGAAGATATTTAGGTATTGGCGCTAAAAACTTAATGAGAATATTTTCTGTAGTTCTTTTAATACTTGTAGGTGTTGTATTTATTAATGGACCAGCAGGGCTTTTACAAAGTATGACTGGCATTAATAAATTTATATTCTTGGGAATCATAATTGTTTATTATTTATTGGCAACAGTTCTTCCAGTTGATAAACTAATAGGTAAAGTTTATCCTATATTTGGTGCAGCATTACTTATAATGGGTGTTGGTATAATGGGAGGTCTTTTCATCAAAGGCTATACTATACCTGAAATTGCATTAACTAACTTACATCCAAGTCAAAAATCTATATTTCCATTCTTATTTATTACTATAGCATGTGGTGCTATTAGTGGTTTCCATGCTACTCAATCACCTATTATGGCTAGATGTATAAAGAATGAAAAAGAAGGTAGAAGAGTATTTTATGGTTCAATGATAGCAGAAGGTATTATTGCACTTATTTGGGCAGCAGCAGCTATGAGTTTCTATGGTGGAACAGAGGGACTAGCTGGCGCAGGATCTGCAGCAGTAGTTGTAAATGATATTTCTACTACTCTTATGGGTACAGTTGGTGGAGTACTAGCAGTTTTAGGAGTAGTTGCAGCGCCTATTACATCAGGAGATACAGCATTCAGAAGTGCTAGACTAGCTCTTGCTGATGCATTTAATATGAAACAAGATAAGATTAAATCAAGATTTGTTATAGCTATTCCTTTATTTGCAATAGGTGTTTCTTTATGCTTCATAGATTTTACAATCATTTGGAGATATTTCGCTTGGTCAAATCAAACTTTAGCAACAATAGTATTGTGGACATCAGCAGTATATTTATACAAGAACAAGAAAAATCATTGGATTGCCACAATTCCAGCAACATTTATGACAGCAGTAATTACTTCATATATTTTAGTTGCAGGTGAAGGTCTTGGTTTAGGTGAGAATATTGGAATTCCAGTAGGAATCGCTTGTGCAGTAATTGCTTTTGCAGTATTTATGAATAAAACAAGAAAATCATTAGCTTAATTATGATAAAATAAATTAGCTTTAAGAAAGACCACATTGAAGAAAGCTCAATGTGGTCTTTCTTATTGTAATAGTAAAAATATTTGATAAGACTAGATAAATTATTGTAGAATAGAAGTCGATAACAAAATTTTTGAAGTAACTAAGGAGGAAAATAAGATGGTGGGATCTAAAGATCTTACAAAGGGGAATACTATGTCTAGTCTAGTAAAATTAGCAATTCCATTAATTGCAACTAATTTTATTCAGACTGCGTATAGCCTTATAGATATGATTTGGATAGGAAAGCTAGGAAGTAATGCAGTCGCAGCTGTAGGGACAGCTAGTTTCTTTATTAATATGGCTTTTGCTATATTTACTTTAGTTGTTACAGGAACAAGCATAAGAGTTTCACAAAGTTTTGGTGCAAAAGACTATGAAAAAACAAAGAAGATAATTGTTAATGGTTTTTTTATGGCATTAATATTATCAATAGTTTATTCAGTTACAATTATTTTTTTCAGATATAGAATAATAGGTTTTTTTGACTTTACTGATGAGGGAATAAAAAAAATGGCATCAAATTATCTTTTTATTTCTATGCTAGGTGTAGTTTTTATGTATTTTAATTCATTATTTTCAACTATTTATAATAGTTTGGGGAATAGTAAATTCTCTTTTAAAGTTAATTCTATAGGATTTATAGTCAATGTTATTTTAGACCCAATATTAATTTTTGGAGTAAGTGATTTCACAGGATTGGGCGTTGGGGGAGCTGCCATAGCTTCAATAGTGAGTAGATTTATTGTAACGGTAATTTTCCTAATCAATTATAAAAAGAGTTTCAAAAGTTTTGTATTAAAGCTGGGATTTGATTTTAAGTTAGCATTTGATTCAGTAAAATTAGGGGCTCCATTTACAGTACAAAGAGTTACTTTTATTGCTATAGGAATAGTTATAGCGAAGATAATATCTGCATGGGGACCTACAGGAATTGCAGTACAAAAGATTGGTGTACAGATTGAATCAATCTCCTACATGACAATAGCTGGTTTACATGGTGCTGTCTCGGTGTTTATTGGACAAAACTATGGAGCTGGTAGTTTACCTAGGATAAAAGAGGGGTACAGAAAGGCTCTTAGTATAAGTTTTATATATGGACTACTTACAACAGCAGTTTTAATCATTTTTTCAAAGGAGATTTTTGGTGTTTTTATCAAGGATAGAGAAGCCGTTGAAATGGGAGTTAATTATCTTAAAATTATCGGGTTGTCTCAGGTTTTTATGTGTATTGAGATTGTTAGTAATGGTAGTTTTAGTGGGATAGGAAAGACATACGTCCCTGCAACAGTAAGTTTGATTTTTACAGGGCTTAGAATTCCTTTGGCATTATTTTTATCTTCTTTTGAAAAGCTGGGGATAAATGGAGTGTGGTGGTCAATAAGTATAAGTAGCATGGTAAAAGGGATTGTTTTAGTTACTTTGTTTTTAATATTTATGACTAAATTGAAAATAAAGAATGATGATGAAGTTAGTGTTTGATGATTTGTTATTATTTAAATAATGTAAATTCCTAGTTCTTAATTGAAATAAATTGTGAACTTAAAAAGTGACAAGTGATAAGTTACAAGTTAATGAAAGAGATCGTTGAAGAATAACTTCTACTAATTTCATTCAAAAAACATATAGAGTTTTTAATTCAACTAATTATTTATACAAGTCCAAAACTCATAAGTACCTGAGATTTTGTACATGTATAAATAAAGTTTCGTAATAAAAATTCTTTCTTGAAGATTGCATATTTTTGAATGAAAAGTAGAACTAATCCTTAAGCCGACTCTTAGGATAATTCTCTTGCAGAAAATCTTTAACTAAGCCTTTACCATCTTCGATGATGAAACAATGAGCTTTTGCTGCGCAAAAGGAATTTTTTTATCTTTCATTTAATTAAAAGCTTTCGTTTACGAAAGGTATCATGAACTTGTCACTTATCACTTGTAACTTGTCACTATAAATTTCGAACTTCTTCGCAATTTATAAAGATAGTCCTGTGATTCAGAGTTATTTTTTTGATTTATCTGATTTTTTACCATTAGTATTATTTTTAATATCATTATTATTTTTATGAGAATTACCATTATTATTTTTATTAGAATTATCATTTTTATTTTTGTTTTTATTATAATTAGAGTTTTCATTAGGATGTGATTTAGAATTATTTTTTGATTCATTTGAGTCCTTGTTTTTAGCATTGTTTTTAAAATCAGTATCTTTTGTTGGATTTTTTATGTTGTTTTTATCACTTTCATCGTGTATATTTGGTTTCCCATTTAATTTTTCTGATTTTTGATTATTATTATTATTATTATTATTATTTAAGTTTTCATTTTGTTTATTCTTTTCAATATTGGAATTTACAATTTCTATATTTATTGGTAAATTAGCTGAATCAATTTTGCTCTTCAAATTTTTTTCATTATTATGATTATTTGAATCTTTAATAGTTAATGTTAAATCTTCACTAGTATCTTCATTTTCAAATGATTTCTTAGTAGTTTCTAATATCTTTTGAAGTCCATTATTAATAGAATTGTGTTTTACAGAGGTTTCTTTTATAATCGCTTTTCCCTCATTATTTAATCCATTTACAGAAATAATTTTATCCCATTTATTAGTTTTTATTTCTATTTCGGCTACACCACCTAGTACAAATGTTGATGTTGGGGTATAGTAAGCGTAAGCCTCTACACTACCAAATATAAAGAAGAGAAAAACAGCAGCAGTAGCGATTAGTTTTCTCAAAGGTAGTTTTGTATAAATTTCACCAGTATAGATACTACCCATTTCTAAAAGGGATTTATTCCTTTTAACGTGAACAAACTCTCCGCTATCTGTCATAAGTGTTATTTTATTATTTTTAATATCCATGACTATTCCTGTTTTAGTTTTCATTGGTATCACCTACCTTAATAGATAAATATGATTTTATATAATTGTACTCATCATTTGAAAGTATGAGTATCAAAGCAATTATATATCTTCTCCATTTCTCGATAAATTTCTTTTTATATCCAGTTAAGAGAAGTATATTTTTTACTGGTAAAAGAGATTTAGAGTTCATATAATCAATGATTGAATCATCATTAATGCAGATTAATGAAAGATTTAAAAGTTTCTCTCTAGTATCCTTGTGTTTCGGAGAAGAATCTACTAAATCTTTAAATTTGATTTTAAATTTTTTTAGTTCAGAAGTAAGCAACATTATTTCTGATGCTCTGGCTTGATTTTCAATATGTATTTGGTATTGAGATAATGAACTTTTGTGGTCTAGGTAATTAGTGGAATCCTTTGATTCGTATAGAAGGTATATATTTTTCTCCTTTTTTCGAAAATAATCAATAAGAGAATTTCTTATAACTGCTGATGCATAGGTATGAAAATTACCTTTTTTATCATTAAAGGAATCACAAGCCTTATTAAAAGCGATAAGTGAGATACTGAGTTCATCATCGTTATTCCAATCTAAATTCCTTTTACAAATACTAAAAGCAACTCTATAGATAAAAGGTTTGTTCTCTTCAATAAATAATGTTCTTTTGTCGTTAGTTAAACTGTTCATATATGGACACCTCATAATTTATAGATAACATATGTAAACTTGAGTTACAGTAATTATCTATATTTATATACGAAAAATTTTTATTTTTTATGGGGGTACTTTAAAAGATTCGATATAATTTAACTCAATTAAAAATAAAATTAAAAAGTATAATAAATTTTAAACCTACCCCCCTAAATTATAAAACATTAACGTAAATATAGTCAAAAGATAAATTTACTTAGGGAGGAAATACATATGAAAAAATTAGGTATATTATTAGCAGGTCTATTTGTAAGTTTAAACATTTTTACACCGGTTTTAGCAGAAGGGGAAACATCATTTAAGGAAGAAGCAGGAATTACTCCAGATAGTATGTTATACCCTATAGACAAACTAATTGATGAAGTATCAGTAGTATTAACATTTGATGAAGAAAAGAAAGTGGAAGCCTTAACAGAAATTGCAGAAGAAAGACTTGGGGAAAGTGAAGTTATGGCTGAAGAAGGGGAAGATGATTTAGTTGAAGAAGCACTTGTAGGTTACGAAGAGAAGATGAATGAAGCTACTGAAGTTGTAGAAAAAATTATTGAAGAATCTCAAGAAGAAGATGAAATTGATATTGAAAAAGAAGTTATTGAAGAAGTAGTAGTAGATACAGAACAAGAAGATAAAATTGATGAATTAATGGAACTTATAACGGAACAACAAGAAAAATCTATTGAAGTTCTAGAACAGTTACAAGAATCAGTTAGTGATGAAGCTAAAACAAAATTAGAAAAAGTTTTAGAAATGCAAGTAGAGAAAAAAGAAGCTGTTGCAAACATGGTTGAAAAAAGGCATGAATTCAACGAACAAAAGAAAATACTAAATAAGGCAAAAGTAGAATTAAAAAAAGCGTCTCTAAAGGGTGATGAAGAATCAGTACAAAATGCTGAGGAAGAATATCAATTAAAATTAAAAGATTATAATACTGCAAAAAAAGAGTTACGAGAAGCAAAAAATCAACACAAAAAGGTAGTAAAAGATTATTCTGGTAAAGGTAAAAAAGAGGCAGAAGACAAAGAAAACGACATAGATGATGATATAGATGAAGAAGACAATGAGAATATTGATGAGATAGCCGATAATGAAGAAGAGGATATTGTTGTTGAAGAAGGAATTGAAGATAGTGATGAAGATGATGCAGTAGAAGAAGTCGAAGATAAAGATGAAAACGATGATGAAGATGAAGACAAAGATGAAGACAGAGATGAAGATGAAGACAAAGATGAAGATGAAGACAGAGATGAAGATGAAGACAAAGATGAAGATGAAGACAGAGATGAAGAGGAAAGTAAAGTAAAAGGACAAAAGAAGATAGAAGAAAGTAAAAAAGAAAATATCAAAAATCAAAGAGAAAAGAAGCAACCAGAAGTAAAAGATAATCAGAAGAAGAAAGTAAAAAATAGAGAATAAGATAAGTATTAATATAATTAGCATACTAGGCTAAAAGTCCATTAGAATTTACATATTCTATTGGACTTTTTAAATATATATGCATTTGTTCCTATTTTAAAGAATAATGATAATTATTAGAGAATACGATTATTATTTATATTTCTAAATTACCAAAATTTGAATACAGATGGGGTGATTGGTATAAGACTAAAGTTTAAAAAGTATAATAGAAAGTATTCCAGAAGTTGTGCAGAACTTATAAAAACAACATGGGATTTAGAAGAAGGATTTAAAAATCCAAAAAAAGTAGATAGTATATATCAATACTTTCTTAAGTCATGTATAAACTATTCGGAACATTTAGATATTATTGTAGATGAAAATGACAATGTAAAAGGATTACTATTCGGGAGTATAGAAGATGAAACTTACCCACAAATGGTAAAATACATGATTAGAACACTAGAAATTAATTTATGGGCGTTTTTTAATTTGATTATAGGAAACTTCGGAGATAGAGAAGTAGCTCTAAATATGAAGAATGATAATAACTCAATTGATAAATTAGGAGAGGCATATGCTAAAGAATTTGATAGTGAAATAAATTTATTTATTGTAAGCCCAGAACTACGAGGAGAGGGATATGGAATAAAACTTATGAATCGATATATTGAGTTTTGTAAAGAAAATGAGTTACACAGGATATTTTTGTGGACTGAATTAAGTTGCTCTTATTCTTTCTACGAGAAATATGGGTTTAAACTGTACAAAAAGTTTTATCATGAAAGTTTAACTGAAGGAGACAAAGATAAACTTAATGGTTTAATATATTACTACACTATATGAAAAAATCAGTCTATTAATTTACTTTAATTATATACCTCATACTTTTAGCATATTATTTATAAAGAAAGAATTTATAGGATGTAAAATGCGGAAATATAGGAGGACTAATGAGTAATTATAGGAGGAAAAAAAACACAACAAATAAAAATAAATATAAAAATAATAATATTAATAATAAAAAAAATAAAGAACAAAGTCATGATGTTATATTTTCTGAAACTGATAGAGTGGAGAATGTTGAACAATTTATTGGTAAACCGTATTTATCAGATGATTCTATAGGTAAGAAAGAGTCATTAAGTAATAATGATGATGAAAGTATAATTGATTCTACAATTGATAAAACCGCAACGAAATTAAAATCTATCAATATTATTAAAGAAGAAATTTGCAAATTACCATTGGATCCTTGCGAAAAAGAATATATAGACAATAGCATTTTACCGATATTGACTGTTTTGGATGAATTATCTAGAGTTTCTGTAAATTTATCGGGTTCAGTTAGTGTTTTAACTAATTCGCCAATAGTCCCTAGGAAAAGATCAAAAATAAAAGATACGATTGATTTAATATATGATATTAATGAACAATGTGAAGATGTATATGATGTAGTAAAAAAAAGAATAGATGCATTGGTAGATTGTGTTAAGTAAATTTGGATTAGGGACAGTAGGTAGATTTGTGTAAAAACAAAACTACCTACTGTCCCTGAAAATTATTTCATTAAAAAACTTGTTTCCTAAAGATGTAATATCAAATTATTTACAAAGTTTTAATTTTTCTTGATCATCATAAACTCTTACGAATTTTATTGAATAAATATCACACATTAGCAAATCATTAGAACCAGATTCTCTAAGGACAATATAACTAATTCCTACTTCAAGTAATATACCTTCTCTATCAATTAACATACTAGTTCCAATCAAAAATTCAACTTTAATATATAATCCAATTTTAGTAGCTAACCAACCTTGAGTGTAGGCTGTACCTTCCGTTACTGGTGTTAATTGACGGTTTTCATCCTTTGGTAAATCTAAGGTCTCTTTTTTTGATGGAAAAGTTGGTTCTTTCGAATCAAAATAACTTTCATCAGGTTGAGGTATAGTTTCCTCTAAACATCTTGTAGGCATTGGGACAAACATTGGAAATGGCATAAAAGTATTAGGCATTTTTGTATACATAAAAAACCTCCTAGATTTTTTTGGAAATAATTTATAAAAATTATATGAATAAACAACAAAATTAAGTTTATGTTTCCGCATAAAGTTCTGTAGGATTATAGAAGCAGTGTTCACCAACTCTAACTTGTAAACTACCTACACCATTTTTGGGAAAAATTTGAACGCAAACAGGTTTGAAAGGATTAAAATACCATAATGAATCACCAGTAGTATATAGTCTATTACCAGCTAATGCCCAGTCTGCAATTTGATAATGTATTTCATCTGGTGGGCTAGCCCAGATAGTCTGAGGGTTAGCTATCCCTTTTAAAACAGAAGTTGCACAGTCAAATTGGCCTGTTTGATAAATAATCTTTCTTAAATCGCCTTGACCAACTCTTTGATATTCACCATAAGGGACATTAACTCTATTCATAACGACCGAAGCAACAGCTTTCATTCCATTTTCGCCTTCACCACCGGCCTCACATTTTATAATTCTGGCTAATAATTCTCTTGCACTATAAGCCAATTAATTTCACATCCTTAATTTTACTTATAATATCAATATATTACTAAAATAAAAATATGTTATAAAATTCTTATGAACGGTAGACATTTAGCACAATTTCCAATAAAGTGGCTGGAAAAAAGGAATAAAGGTTAATAATTTAAATGAAATCCAGTAGAGTTTAATTAGTCTTCTGGATTTTTATATTTTAAGAAATTTAATATAAAAAATATAAAATTATTATCAATTAAAGGTTTTCATTGATAAAATGATAATTGACATATGAATAAAATGATAATATAATATAAAACATATTAATCAATTAATAAATTGATAAAACGATAGAATGTATATTATCAGATTAATAATTAAGTTATGATGAAAGCTATTCTTTATATTTCTATAATTATTAATTTGTAAAATAAAAGGGGGATAAATTTATGGACTTAACAAATGTAAGTATCGCAATTGATAACACGTGGGTACTAATAGCTACAACATTGGTATTCTTTATGCAAGCTGGTTTTACAATGGTTGAGACAGGTTTTACAAGAGCTAAAAATGCTTCAAACATTATCATGAAGAATTTAATGGATTTTTCAGTAGGGTCATTGATTTATTGGGTTTTAGGATTTGTAATAATGTTTGGCGTAGATAAAGGCGGAATTATTGGAACAGGCAGTTTGTTTTCTAAAGGAAGCTTTGAACACTTAGGATTAAGTATTCCAGTATCAACATTTCTAATATTTCAAACTGTTTTCTGTGCAACTGCAGCAACGATAGTTTCAGGAGCTATGGCAGAAAGAACAAAGTTTAAATCATATTTGCTTTATAGTTTCTTTTTAAGTGCAATTATTTATCCTGTTATAGGTCACTGGATTTGGGGTGGTGGATGGTTAGGAAAAATTGGGTTCCATGACTTTGCGGGTTCAACTGTAGTTCACTCAGTTGGAGGTTGGGCTGCATTAGTAGGTGCCGCTATTATCGGACCTAGAATAGGTAAGTATGGTGAAAATGGAGAAGTAAATGCCATTCCAGCTCATAACATTACATTAGGCGCTTTAGGAGTATTTATTTTATGGTTCGGATGGTTTGGATTTAACCCTGGATCAACTCTTTCAGGAATGGACTTTATATCTACAGGACATATTTTTATAACAACAAATCTTGCTGCTTCAATGGGTGCTGTTGTAGCAATGACCATTACATGGATTAAGAATGGAAAGCCCGATGTTGGATTTACATTAAATGGTGCATTAGCTGGTTTAGTTGGAATTACTGCTGGTTGTGATATTGTAAGTTCTGCAGGAGCAGTAGCCATAGGTTTCTGTGCAGGAATTGTAGTAGTATTTGGAGCTGAGATTGTTGAAAGAAAATTAAAAGTAGATGACCCCGTTGGTGCTGTGGCAGTTCACGGTTTGTGTGGAGCTTTTGGAACTATTTTAGTAGGTGTATTTGCTACTGAAGGCGGAATAATGTATGGTGGTGGTGCTGGATTATTAGGTGTGCAAACTATAGGTGTATTTGCTGTTGGAGTTTGGACAATAGGTACAGCATTTGTATTATTCAAGACTATAGATGTTACTGTTGGTTTAAGAGTAAGTGAAATGGAAGAGAAAGTTGGTTTAGATATTAAAGAACATGGAACTTCTGCTTACCCTTGTTTTTATACTAAAGCGAAAGTAAATATTCAAGAAAAGATTTTAGAAAAATAACAAATTTACTATAAGTATTATTAGTTTACAGTTAACTGAGAACTCTCTACTGTAAACTATTTTTTTGTAGCATAACCATTTAATTTTTTGTACATAATAAAAAGGGACTAAGAAAAGGAGTTTACTTAATGTGCAGAGAAGCTAAAATCCTATTGGTTGTAAGTTGTTTATTTACTTTTGCTATGGGATTATCGAATATATTTATTAACATATTTTTTTGGAATAAGACAAATGATTTTATTGTTATAGCAGTTTATAATCTAATGCATTATATAACAACACCAGTAGCTTTTATTTTAGCAGCATATTTTGCTAAAAAAAAGAATGGTATATTGTCTTTAAGAATAGGTCTTTTAATATTTGCATTATTTTATTTACTATTACTATATGCCGGCAGTGATGGAGTAAAATACATTTATTTATTAGGACTATTATATGGTGTTGCAGCAGGCTTTTATTGGCTTGCATTCAATGTTCTTAGTTTTGATTTTACTAGTATATATAATAGAGATACTTTTTATGGATATAATGGAGCATCAGCTGGAATAGCAGCTGCCATATCTCCTATAACATCGGCATATATTATTAGTAGATTTGAGGGAACACTAGGTTATAAAATAGTTTTTATTATAACATTAATATTATTTTTAATTCTTATATTCATAAGTGCTATATTGAAATGTGAAAATTATAGTCAAAAATTAAATCTTAGAAGAATTTTTTTTACTGACTGCAATCAGTGGAGAGTACTTAGAAAATCAATAATAAGCTGGGGATTTAGGGATGTTATTATTATATTTATAATCAATATATTAGTTATAGAAACAACTCAAAACGAGCTTACTCTAGGAAAATTAGCATTATTAGCTTCATTAATATCGTCTAGCTCATATATTTTGGTGCAGAGAATAATAAAACCTCCTAATAGAAGAAAAGCTATACTAATAGGAACTATAGGATCATTTTTAGCTATAGGAGGATTGATTATGAATGTTAGTATTTGGACATTATTATTTTATGTTGTCATGGATGCATTCTTCTTACCATTTTTTATTATTCAGCAAAATTCTTCCGTGTTTAATATTATTGATAGAAACCACGAAGAGGATATGAGAGTAGAATATATAATTAATAAGGATATTGCATTAAATACAGGTAGAATAATTAGTTCAATTATTTTGATTGTCCTTCTAATGAAATTTGATAACTTTGAAATTTTAAAATTTTATTTAGGGTTTATTGGTTTAGCACCAGTGATTTCAGGATATTTTCTAAGGAAAGTTATACAGAGAAGCTGATTTAAATGACAGATTAGAGATAGGGCATATTATATATACAGACAAAACAAATCAACTATAAATCTATACAAGTCATTAACTCATTGATGACTTGTATAGATTTTGTACATGTATAGATTAAGCTTACTTATGGTTTGTTTATAGATAAACTACTTAGTGTCTTTAGCTTATGTTTTCCAAATTCAAACCATGACATTCAAGAACAGGTGTTACAAATAAAAAGCCAACTCCTGGGTTATTATTATAATCCAGTTCAGTATTAATTGTGTCGATAACTTTTCTAAGTTTAGGTTCTTCTCGAATAACACTAATAATTGTTTTGTTATAAGGTTTTGTACCTTCTAAAATTCTTCTTAAACCAGCAAATATAGGAATATCTACATTATTATTTATTAATATTTTTCCCATACCAACACTATCCACAGTAGTTGCACCGCAGTGATTTTCATAGAAAATTTCTAAAATATCATCTAGTTTACTCACATCATTTAAAATTAAACAAATTGCGTACATATACATAACTCCTTTATATTTTTGCTTCTTTTGCTTTTATTATAGCATTTTTAGTTGATATTGGGCCAATTAATTCAGTAATTATTGTAGTTCCTAATAGAATGGTAATGACAAGTGAACCTAAATTTGTACCTTGGAATTCTCTACTTACTATGATAGCTAAGCCTACAGCAACACCTACCTGAGAGAATAAACCAAATCCAATATATTTTTTGACAGCTGTAGGTGCATTTGAAATAATTCCTCCTAATGTTGCTCCCATTACTTTACCTAACATTCTAAATAATAAATAGGAAGTACCGATTAATCCGATTTGAGGAAGAAGCGATATGTTTAGTCTTGAACCAGCCAATATGAAAAAAGCAGCAATAATTGGAGCAGAAAAACTTTCTAAATTTGAAAAAGCTTTTCTGCTATAGGAAGAAATATTTGAAACCATAACACCTATTGTCATGGAAGATAGCAAAGGAGATAAATTATATCTTAATGAAATTCCAATATTTATTATTATTATTCCAATAACAAAAGTTAGTAATTCACCACTCTTTTTTGATTTCGCTAAGAGATATACTAATACTATACCTAAAAAGGAGCCTAAAAATAAGGATAGAATAATTTCTGCAAATGGATGAAACAATACCTTATACATAGTAAGTGGTTCGTGTTTTAAAAATACTTTTGCAATAGATGAAGCTATTGAGTATATCATTAAACATATCGCATCATCAACGGCAACAACGCCTAAAAGAGTAGATGTCAAAGGTCCTTTGGCATTACATTCTTTTAGAACCATAATTGTTGCAGCTGGAGCAGTAGCAGAAGCAACTGCTCCTAATATCAAAGAAGTTGGTAGGTCTTTTGTGAGTAATAACATTATGAAAGTTACTAGAAAAAAGGCTCCTAGTGCTTCAAAAGTTGCTATTATAAAAATGGGTTTACCTAATTTTTTTATAACGGAAACTTCCAATTCGCTTCCTATGTTAAAAGCAATAATACCAAGTGCAAAATCGCTGATAAATGAGAGCTCTTCAATCATTTGAGCATTTACGATTTTGAATCCTGATATTCCTATAATTAAACCTGTAATTATATAACCAGCAACAGCTGGAATTTTAAAATGATTGGTAACTTGTCCTAAAATAATCCCTAAAATGATTGCAATACCTAAACTAATGAATGAATTCATGAAATTGACACCTCTATTTTTACAAATTTAAAATCTAAATAATATATTAGTCTTATTTTTTTATTAAGTAAAATACCATTACACCTAATTTTCTCTTAAATATAATAAGATATAAACGAAATTATGTATAAATAGATATCAGCCAAAGAATTGCTAGGTTATGAAACGGTTTCATGATATTTGAAAAAAATCTATATGTATATAGAAGTACAAAAATAGAATAAAAAGGAAAAGAAATGTGATATAATTATTAATGTGGTTAAACCACAAAAAGTAAGTTGAACTAAAATCGACCACAATATCTACCGCAGATTGGTGCGTTCTGACGCTATATATTATAGTCGAAGTTCAGCTAAATTACTTTTTATGGAATAACATTAATATAAATTATAAATACTTTGGGGGGAATATTATGTCAACAATTAAATCTTTTGACAGAACAGAATTATTCTATACAAAAGATGTACCAGAAAACGTAAAAGCTGTTATAGTAGTTGTTCATGGTTTATGTGAACATTTAGGTAGATATGATTACGTTACTAATAAAATTAATGAATATGGTTATGGAGTATACCGATTCGATAATAGAGGCCATGGGAAATCAGGTGGAGATAGAGGCTATGTAGATAACTTTAAGGATTTTATGCTGGATACTGATAAAATAGTTGATTTAGCAATAAAAGAAAATCCTGATAAACCTATTTTTATGTTAGGCCATAGTATGGGGGGATACATAACTGCTGCATATGGAGTAATGTACAAAAATAAGTTAAAGGGACAAGTACTCTCAGGAGCAGCAATTATTGACCTTCCTATATTTTCTGATTTAAAGGAAAGTAGAGAATTTGAAAGTAACCCTAGAGGTAAATCTCCTAATGCTTTGTCAAAATTAATTTGTAGAGATGAGGAAGTAGTGAAAGATTATGAAGAAGATCCATTAGTACTGAAAGAAACAAATCTTAAACTTTTAGGAGAAGTTTTTGTTAATGGTAGCTCATGGTTGACTCAAAATATGAAAGAATACGAGTATCCATGCTATATTCTACACGGTGGAAATGATCAAATTGTAACTAATAAATCATCAAAATGGATGTATGATAATATTAATTCCTCAGATAAAACTATTAAAATATATGATGAGTGTTATCACGAAATACTAAATGAAAAAGAAGAAAAGGATATAGTAATTGAAGATATCCACAAATGGATAGAAAATAGACTGTAGTAATAAAAAGGCAAATATACTGGGAAAGTCCACCGCTTTCTAGCTATATTTGCCTTTTGTAGTATATGAAAGTCACCACTTGTAAATACTTTGTAAAGAATAAAGCTATTATATTAAAATTTATAACTTCATTATGTAGAATATTTATATAAGATATGAGTTTATAAATTCAATGTAAAGGGTGATAGATTTGATTAAAGCCAAAAAGAAATTTATTGTTACAATAGCATTATGTGTACCATTGATATTAATAATAGCAGGATGCAGTATTAATAAATCACTAGATAATAGTTTATCTACAAAGAATGATAAAGAAAACAATACTATTATTGAAAAATATAATAAAAAAATAGATTTGATTAATCCAGAAGGAAAAACAGTGGAAGAAAGATTTAATGTACCAGAGGGATTTAAGAGAGTGTCTGTAGATAGAAAATCTTTCCAAAATTATTTGAGAGATTTGCCTTTAAAACCTCATGGATCTGTTGTACATTACTTTGATGGAAGAGAGAAAGACAGAAATAATGTTTATATAGGAGTAGTAGATTTAGATGTAGGTGATAGAGATTTACAACAATGTGCAGATGCAGTAATGCGACTAAGAGCTGAATACTTGTACCAAAATAAAATGTATGATAATATTCAATTTCATTTTGTTAATGGATTTAATTGTAACTATTCAAAATGGAAACAAGGGTATAGAGTTGCTATAGAAGGCAATAACACAAGTTGGGTAAAAAAATATTCTCCTGATGATAGCTATAAGTCTTTTAGAAATTATTTGAATGTTGTATTTGCATATGCAAGTACTTTGTCTTTAGATAAAGAATTAGTTTCTGTAGAAAAAGAAGATATGAAAATAGGAGATGTATTTATAAGAGGTGGAAGCCCCGGTCATGCAGTTATAGTAGTAGATATGGCAGTAAATGAAGATACAGGTGAGAAACTTTTCATGTTGGCACAGAGTTATATGCCAGCACAAGAAATACAAATTTTAGTGAACAATAACAATGAAGAAATTAGTCCCTGGTACAGTAATGATTTTATCGGGGAATTAAGTACACCAGAATGGAGATTTGATGAAGAGGAATTGAAATCATTCTAATAGAACACTTGATCGTTTGCGATAGAAATAAAAAACGAACTAAATTATTGCGAAATTATTCTAATAATAACAGATTAAAACATAACTAAATAAAAAAGAATAGTTAATATTTGTTTATTATTTTAAATAATAGAATAAGGTGAGTTTGAATGAAAGAAGTTTATATGCTTCTTTTATTTTTTTATAGAATTTTAATATTTACTTGAGAAAGAGTTTATAATAACAATGTACAATGGAATACATAGGGTGGTTTAACTTAGGATAAAAGAATCTAGGAGGTTGTGTAATGGGGAAAAATGAAATTACAACATCAAATAATAATGATCTAATTAATGAAGCGCGTAAAAAGAAAAAAAGAAGAAAAATTGTAATTCTATCAGCGGTAACTATAGTTGTTGTTGGAGCCTTCTTTTTTATAACTAATGGTAAACGTAATACTAAGGATATTGTTCAAGTAAAAACAGGTAAAGTTCAAAAGGGAGATATTGAATCATATTTTGCTACAACTGCTAACATTCAATCAAATTATGTGAAGAAGTATTATGCTCCATCAAATGCAAAAGTAGAGAAAGTAGCTTTTAGTGTAGGAGATGAGGTAAAAGCAGGACAAATATTAGTATCCTATGAAGCTCAAGATTATAGTAGTAGTATTGCACAAAATCAAATCCAGTATGAAAATGCAGTGATTTCTAAACAAGATTTGCTAGAACAAAATAAAGAGGCTCAAAAAATGGTTGATAGTATCAACAGTGATATTAAAGCTTTAAACGCTCAAATAGAAGATTTACAGTCACAATTGGATGAATTGAATAATACTAATGAAGATGGTTCGAAAAATATTCAGATAAATGAATTAAATTTCCAAATGAATTCTTTAAATACTCAAATTGAATCATTAGAAAAACAAAGAGATTCTGTAATGTTTATTTCAGATTCAAGGATAAAACAAGCAGATAATTCAATAAAACTTGCAAAAATCAGTCTTGATAATGTGAAAGAACAAAGAGATAAGGGAGTAAACACTATTGTAGCAGAAAAAGATGGAGTTATAACATTGGTGAATTCCTTTGAAGGGGCTATGGATAATGTTGCGCAACCTTCAATAGAAATAATGGACGTTAAAGATTTAAAAGCTATTGTTTACGTTAATAAATATGAAGCAAGTTCTATTGAAATTGGTGATAAAGCTATTATTGATAATGGAAATAAAGAATATAACGGAGAGATTACATTTATTGCACCAAGTGCAGAAAAAGGAACATCTACATTGAAATTAGAAGTACTAATAGCTGATGAAGATGAAAATTTGAAAATTAATTTTGATACTGATGTTGATATTTTAACAGATACTGCAACAGATGTGATGAGTATTCCTGTTGAAGCTATAAAAACTGATAAGACAGGTAGGGAATACGTCTTTGTTCTTGTGGATAATAAAGCTGTAGAAAAAGATGTAACTATAGGTGTTCAATCTGATGATAGTGCTGAAGTAATTGAAGGATTATCAATAGATGAGGAAGTAATATTAAATCCAAGTACAGAAATAGTAAATGGTACAATGGTGACTACTGATCTTACTAATACAAAAAAAGGAAAATCGTTATTCGGAAATATGGGGAAACGTCCTGGTGTAGATAAGAATGGAGATTCTATAGGAGGAGAATAAAATGATTGAAGTAAAGAATATTGTAAAAAGGTATGTAACTGGATCAATTGATTTTACAGCATTAAAAAGTATTTCTCTTAAAATAGAAGAAGGAGAATTTACTTCGATAATGGGACCTTCTGGATCTGGTAAATCAACACTTATGAATATACTAGGTTGCTTAGATCGACTAGATAGTGGAGAATATATTCTAAATGGAAATAATGTTTCTACTCTAAGTGATAATGAACTTGCGATAATTAGAAACAAAGAAATTGGATTTGTGTTTCAATCATTTAATTTGCTACCTAGAATATCTGTTCTTGAAAATGTCGAATTACCTATGGTATATGCAGGTGTTCCTAGAAAAGAAAGAAGAGAAAAGGCATTATTAGCTTTAGATAAAGTAGGACTTTCGGATAGGGTACATCATAAACCAAATGAGATATCTGGTGGTCAAAAGCAAAGGGTTGCAATTGCTAGAGCAATAGTGAATAAGCCAAATGTAATTATGGCTGATGAGCCAACGGGAAACTTAGATAGTAAATCTACTAATGATATAATAAGTATTTTCCAGAAACTAAATGATGAAGGAGCAACAGTAGTAATGGTTACACATGAGCCAGATGTAGCTCAATACTCTAAAAGAATAGTTACATTTAAAGATGGTGAAATTGTAAAAGATCAAGAGGTAAAAAATAGATTAAGAATAACTGGATAAAGGTGATAATATGAAAATTTTCGAAAATTTAAAAATGGCAGTAGGAAGCATAATTTCGAATAAAATGCGTTCTTTCTTAACAATGCTAGGTATTATTATTGGAATTAGCTCAGTTATTGCTATTGTTTCACTTGGTGCAGGTGGGCAGAGCTCTATAACAAGTGAGTTTGAAAAAATAGGGGCTTCATCTATTACTGTATCTGTGGATGCAAGCTCTGCTAGCACAAGTGATTACATTACACTAAAAGATGTAGAGGCCATAAATGAAAAAGTTAATAATATTAAATACATATCACCTACCTTGACTCAACGAGGTAAAGCTATAACAGATAAAACAACCTTAAGCGCAACTATAAATGCTGGAAATGAATTTTATGATGAAATAAATAATATAGAAATAGTTTATGGTAGGTTTTTTAATAATAATGATGTTAATAGCGCAAAGTATGTTGCTGTTGTAGACGAGACAACTGCTATAGAAATGTTTGGCTATGAAGATGTAGTGGGACAAAGTTTTAAAATTGGAATTGAAGGAAATGAAAAAAAGTTTACAATAATTGGGGTTAAAAAAGCATCTAGCAATATGGGACCTCCTAGGGATGTCACTGCTGAAGTTTATGTACCAATTACTACTTTTGAATATTTATATCCAGATACTAATGATATAAGTTCACTAAAATTTGTGGCTACTACTCAGGAAGAAGCTGAAGAAGTTGGAAATGCAACCGTATCAATTTTAGAGGCTAGACATAATAATAGAGGTAAAAATCTATATTCAACAATGAGTATAGGGGATATATTGGAGCAAATAAACAGTGTACTTGGGATTTTTACTACATTTATAAGTGCAGTTGCAGGAATTTCGCTAGTAGTAGGTGGTATAGGAGTTATGAATATAATGCTTGTATCTGTAACTGAAAGAACAAGAGAAATAGGAATTAGGAAGGCTATAGGAGCAACAACAACTAATATTATGGTACAGTTTTTAACAGAATCAGCTATTATATCTTTAATAGGTGGAATAATTGGGATGTTACTCGGAATTATTGGAGCTGAAATTGCAGGCGGATTTATGGGAGTGGACCCAGAAGTTTCAATAACTGTTGTTTTAGGCACAATATTATTTTCTTCAGCAATAGGCATTTTCTTTGGTATTTATCCTGCTAGAAAAGCGGCTAGACTTAAACCTATAGATGCTCTAAGGTATGAATAAATCAATATTCTTACTTAGGGTTTATATGGAATTTCCCTACAAAATATGGTAATATATTACTATAATTGTTAGGGGGAACTATAAATGAAAGTTGGTTTAATAAGATGTTTACAAACAGAGGATTCAGTAAGAATTATTGATTATACTCATTAATAATTGAATGGAGGTTGGCTATGATTTATCTTGATTACAATGCGACTACACCTATTGATAAAAGAGTAATAGATGTTATGCAAGAAATTATGACAAAACATTTTGGGAATCCGTCTAGTAGTCATGAGCTAGGACAGTTTACAAAAAAAGTAGTTGAAGATAGCAGAAAAAAAGTGGCTTCATTATTTAATTGTTCTTCTGATGAAATTATATTTACAAGTGGTGGTAGCGAATCCAATAATATGGTTATAAAGGGTGTTGCATATACATTTAGGAATAAAGGAAATCATATAATTACCACAAGAACTGAACATCCTGCTATTCTTAACCCACTAAAATTTTTAGAGCAAAATGGATACGAAGTTACTTATTTACCTGTTGATGAATATGGAATTGTTAGTGTTTCAGATATAAAAAATGCTATAACTGACAAAACAATTTTGATTACAGTAATGCATGCAAATAATGAAACAGGGACGATACAACCAATTGAAGAAATAGCAGAAATTTGTGTCAAGAACAATATATTATTTCATACGGATGCTTCTCAGTCAATAGGCAAGATACCAATCGATATTAAAAAAATTGGAGTGGATTTTCTAACGATTGCAGGGCATAAGCTATATGCACCTAAAGGAGTTGGAGCTTTATATATACGTGAAGGTCTTAATATTGAACCATTAATTCATGGAGCTGGACATGAATTTGGAAAAAGAGCTGGCACAGAAAATATAATTTTTGATGTTGGTCTCGGTAAAGCTTGTGAGATAGTTAATGATGATTTCAAAAATAGAAAGAATAATGCAATAAAAGAATTAACTAAATATTTTTATGATAGCTTAATAGAAAACTTTGGTGAAAAAATTAAATTGAATGGACACTCAACAAAAAGGTTGCCAAATACATTGAATATAAGTTTTTTAGAACATAATGCTTTGGAGATAATTAGAGAATTGAAAAATGTTGCAGTATCAACTGGCTCTGCATGCCATTCTGGGCTAACTACAATTTCTCCAGTATTGGATGCTATGGGAGTTTCAAAAGAAATAGGAAGTGGGGCCATACGATTTAGTCTTGGAAGGTTTACAACTAAAAATGAAATTGATACTGTTGTAGAAAAATTAAAAAAAATTATTTTATTCTAATTGGTTTATGAAAAATATTATGATATAATTAAGTAATAAAATTAAATAAATGCACAATGAAGTGCTAAATAAAAAGCGATGAAGCTTGTTAGGGAATTTCTATTATTCCTTAACAAGCTTTTTTTATTGCTAGCTCTGTTTTATATGTTGATTAATACATAATTAAAACTTAGCATTATACTATGGAGGGATGTTATGGATTTGCTACAAAAAATTTTTGATGCAGGTGTTGTTGGAGCTGGAGGTGCAGGTTTTCCAACTCATGTTAAGTTGAATTGTAAAGTTGAGTTCTTGATTGTTAATGGGTCTGAATGTGAACCACTTTTAAAAACAGATCAATATCTCATGAAAACAAAGGCTGATGAAATAATCAAAGCACTTGAAGAAATGTCAAAAACACTAGGTGTTAAAAGAACAGTTATTGCTCTTAAAAAGAAATATAAAGAGCAAATAGATAGTTTAAGGAAGTCTATAGAAAATTTAAATTCAAATGTTGAATTGCATCTTATGGATAATTTTTATCCTGCAGGGGATGAACAGATTCTTGTTTGTGAAGTGACAGGAAGGTCAATACCACCTGGAGGAATTCCGTTAAAGGTTGGGGCAGTGGTATCGAATGTTGCCACGGTAGTTAATATTTATGAAGCTATGAATGATAATCCTGTTACTGACCATCATGTTGCAGTTTTAGGTGATGTCAGAAATCCGATACTTCTAAAAGTGCCTATTGGAACTTCAGTTATAAAGTGTATCGAAGAAGCTGGGGGATCAATTCTTAATGATTATAGTGTTATTTTAGGCGGCCCTATGATGGGAAAAACAATAGACAAAGAAGAATTAGATGACAAGTTTATAACTAAAACAAATAGCGCAATTATTGTAATTCCAAAGGATCACTATATTATAAATAGAAGTAAAAGTTCTATCAAGCATATACTAAATAGAGCAAAGTCAGCTTGTATCCAATGTTCATATTGTACCGAAATGTGTCCTAGATATTTAATAGGACATCCTTTGAAGCCGCATAAAATAATGAGAGCAGTATCCTTATCTGAAAAAAGTGAAATTATCAAGGAAGCACTAATATGTTGTGAATGTGGAGTGTGTGAATTATATGCTTGTCCTATGGGATTATCACCAAGAAGAGTAAATATATATTTAAAAAATATATTAAGAGAAAATGGAATAAAGTATGATAACAACCAAAAGGACCCTAGTCAACATGAACAACGTGAAAACAGAAAAATACCTGCTAAAAGACTTATTTCCAGGTTGGATTTAAATAGATATGAACATCAAAAGGTAGATGGATTAAAAGCAATAGAAATATCAAAAGTTAATATACCATTAAAACAACATATTGGTGCACCTGCCCAGGCTATAGTTAGTGTAGGCGATTTTGTTGAAAAAGGGCAGTTGATTGGAACGATGAAAGAAGGGGCACTAGGCTCAAATGTCCATGCTAGTATTAGTGGAAAAGTTATTGAAGTTAGTAGTGAAATAATTATTGAGAGTGAAAATAGTGAGGTGATATAATATGAATACAATAGGTATGATTGAGTTAAATAGTATAGCAAAAGGAATTGAAACAGCTGATTATATGGTGAAGGCAGCTGATGTAGAATTAATTATGGCAAAGCCAATTTGTCCTGGCAAGTACATAGTTTTAATTTCAGGGGATGTTGGTGCAGTTAATTCATCTGTAGAAGTTGGGTTAGATGCTGGAGGTCAGTATATTGTTGATAAATTATTATTACCAAGAGTACATCCTCAACTGATAGGTGCCATAAACATGTCTACTGAGATTGATAATGTTAATGCTATAGGAGTATTAGAATATTTCAGTATTGCTACTGCCGTAGTTGGAGCTGATGCTGCTGCAAAAGCTGCTCAAGTAAAGTTGATAGAAGTTAGATTAGGGGTTGGTATAGGTGGAAAAGCCTTTGTTACTCTTAGTGGAGATGTAAGCGCTGTGAAGGCAGCTGTAGATGCAGGTGCAAAGGTTGGAACAGATAGTGGGTTATTAGTTAATAAAGTAGTTATACCATCCCCTACAAAAGAAGTGTTTAACAAATTACTTTGATAAATTATTGACAAATTTTGTTTTATATAATATAATGATGCTGGTAAAAATTTTATAAACTAATGTACAATGACGTGCAATGATTAGCAATGAAGCTTCTGGAGAATATATTTTCTCTCAGAAGCTTTTTTTATTGATTAGACCAGTTATAAAAAGTCAATAGTTTTTTTAGAGAAAATTATTTTGAAAAAAAAGTATACTTAATAAACCATCATTTATATACAAACAATGGACAAAGAATAGTTTGGAAATATACGTTAAACAA